>NZ_CP072643.1:716935-1075403 GCF_018304765.1 Chloracidobacterium sp. N | reverse complement strand
GGCTTGCTGGCAAGGGGTCTGCTATCAAGTGAGCCGAGATTTCCGGGAAGCCTTATTTTTGGTCTATGTCCAGTCAAAGGCAACGAAAATCCGCGCGGAAAACTCCCCCGGCTGCGGCCTGTCCGGCCACCCGGCGCCGGTGGGGTGTACGTTTTCCGGCCCTGCTTTCAGGGCTGCTGGTTCTGCTGTGGTTGTCGGCCCTGCCCACAGCGCAAACGGTCCTGGCCGATGAACTCCAGACTCCGGCTCCGGCAGTTGAAAGCGGCGTGCCGGTGCAACTGGGCGGAGAGACGGTGTTTCGCGTCCGGGCGCGACTGGGCACGCTGTCCCCGTCGGAGCGGGCGTCCATCGTCGAGCGGCGGCTGGTCGAGCTGGCCGCCACGCCATTTCTCAATCTGGAAGACCTGCGCCCGGTCGAGTATGACGACACGGTTGAAATTGTGCTGGGCAGCCGGGTGATTACGGTGGTTACGGAAGCCGACGCCGTTGCCGCCGGTCTGCCACGTGCGGAGCTGGCGCAACGTACCGCCGGGAACATCAAAGCGGCTCTGCAACGTGTGCGTCAGGCCACTTCGTGGCAATCGCTGCTGACCGGGGTGCTGTTTTCCCTGCTGGCCACCGTCGTCATTGCTGCGGTCTGGCGGGCAGTGGATGAACTGGTCGCACGTCTGCGCCGGGCGTGGCGGGCTGAATCTTCCACGCCACACTCGTCACGGCTGCTGAACCGGTTGGATGTCCTGGTCGGGGGACGGCTGCGTGAAGCGCGGCTGACAGTCCTGACGGGGCTTTGGTTTCTCACGCGGGCTGGGATTGTCATTGCCTACCTGCCGCTGCTGTTCACGTTTTTTCCGGCCACGCAGGGACTGTCGCGGTCATTCTGGGAAGCCGTCCTGACGCCGCTCGTAACGCTGTGGGGGGCGTTCATCCTTTACATCCCCAACCTGCTGTTCATTCTGACGGTGGTTGTCCTGACCTGGGCGGCGATCAAGGGCGCGCGCCTGATTGCGCTGGCGCTCGAACGGGGTGTCATCGTCATCGGGGGCTTTGACCCGGAGTGGGCGCGTCCGACCTACAAGCTGGTGGTCATCTTTCTTGTCGCGGCCGGCCTCATCGTGGCGTTTCCCTACGTGCCGGGCGTCGAGTCGCCGGCATTTCGCGGGGTTTCCATCTTCATCGGGGCCCTGTTTTCCCTGGCCTCGAGTTCGGCCATTGCCAACGTGGTGAGCGGAATTGTGTTGACCTACACCCGGGCCTTTCGCATCGGCGACCGGGTTCAGATTGGCACGACGACCGGGGATGTCGTGGAAAAAACCCTTTTCGTCACCCGTCTGGAAACCATCCGGCAGGAAGTTGTCTCGATTCCCAACGCCCAGGTACTCAACGGCACCATCATCAACTACTCGACGCTGGCCCGGACACGCGGCATTATCCTGCACACAACCGTGACGTTGGGTTATGACATTCCGTGGCGGCAGGTTCAGGAACTGCTCATCGCCGCGGCGCGCGCCACGCCGGGTATCCGCGCCGAACCGCCGCCGTTTGTCTGGCAAACGCAGTTGAACGACGTTCACGTGTCCTACGAACTCAATGCCTACACAAACGACGCCTGGCTGATGCCATACACCTACGCCGCCCTGCATGCCAACATCCGGGACGCTTTTGACGCTGCCGGCATCGAAATCATGTCCCCCCAGATCACGGCGCTGCGGAATGGCCCCCGGACGGCCGTTCCCCGCGACAGCGAAACGCCGCGCTCCCCGGCCGCACCCTTTCGGGTCGTGGTGGAAGGCGACGGCCAACCAAACGCTGCGCGTCCGCCAGCGGAGCAACGTCCCCGCCAACCATAACCGGAGGTGAACCGACCGCTGCCATGAACTTCCTGCCGACCTGGCCCATCGCCTTCGACACCATGACCGTCTTCGGTCTGCTGCTCATTCTGGGCGCGCTGGGGGGCTATCTGGCCCATCGTTTCCCCTGGCTGCCAAGTATCACGGGTTTTATGCTCATCGGACTGCTCTTCGGGCCCAGCGGGCTGGTTGTCCTCGACGAGGAGACCCTGGCCAAGTCCAGGATTCTGGTGGACATCGCCTTGGGACTCATCCTCTACCGGCTGGGGCTTTCACTCAAACTTTCCCTGTTGCGGGAGCGTGTGACGTTGGGTGTCATGGGACTGGCCGAGAGTTCCCTGACCATCATCGTCGTTGCCGGCGTTCTCTGGATCGCCGGGTTTGCCCTGCCGGTCGCCGGGCTGGTGGCGGCCATTGTCGTTTCTTCGTCTCCGGCCGTGCTTCTGCACGTGGCCCACGAAGTGCGCGCGTCAGGCGACGTGACCGAGACCACCAAAACCCTCGTCGCCATCAATAACATCATCTCCTTCGTGGCGTTTTCGGCCCTGCTGCCGCTGGTGCAGTTTTCTTCCGGTAAAAGCTGGAGCGAGATTCTGCTCCTGCCAACCTACCGGTTCTTTGGCTCACTCATTCTGGGGTGCGCTGCCGGGGCGGTGGTGTATGTGTTGACCCACCGTACCCGCGAGGCCACGCAGTACCGGCTGGCCTTTGTCATCGGGGGCGTCATGCTCACCACGGGGTTGGCCAACGTCTTCAACCTGTCGGCACTGTATGCGCCACTGGTTTTGGGGATCGTGGTCAAAAACCTCGAACAGGAAGATACGGTGTCGCAGATTCAGTTCGGTGAATCGTTCGAGCTGTTCTTCATCGTCCTGTTCGTTTCGGCCGGGGCCAACCTGCACCTTCATGACCTCATCACGCTGGCGCCGGTCGTCATCCTGCTGGTTGTGACACGCAGTCTGGCCAAGGTTGGGGGCGTGGTGGCCGTGGCGGCCGCCACCCGGGAAGCGCTTAACAAGGCTGTGGCGCGCGGTATGTTGCTGATCCCGATGGCCGGGATGGCCATCGGGCTGACGCGCACCACGGCGGAACTGTTCCCGGACCAGGCGGCGAGTGTCGCCGCCGTGGTGCTGGGTGCGGTGGCGGTGTTTGAAACCATCGGACCGCCGCTGGCCGCCTATGCGTTCAACCTCGCCGGGGAAACCGGGCAGGCGCAGAAACACACCAGCCCGGAAGCCCTGGCCACGACGGTCGAAGAAGTCTCCTGATGGGCTTACTCCACGACCACGGTCGTCTCAAACTTGCCGTACTTCTGGAAAGTGATGCAGTTGAGGGAGGTGATCCGGTCCTTGCGGTCGGTCAGCGCGACCCGCGCCGCAACCGGCAGCAGGTAGTCGTTTTCGCCCACCGTGACCCACCCGAACTCGACAATCGAGACGGCCTCGGAAACCGGGAAATCCGGCGGCAGGTCAAAGCTCTCGGATTCGAGCCGGACAATCCGCCGGGTTTCGGGGTCAACGAATATCCGCCCCCGGTAGCCGGCAATCGTGCGCGCCTTGCCGACCTGCAATGTCTGGCGGGAGTACGCGGTCTCGACAACGTAGGCAAAGACCTGGCACGTCCGTCCGTAGAAGTTTGTCGTCCCGGCATCCCGGAAGGTCGTCTGCGAGGTTTCATCAAACAGGGATTTGAGCAGTCCGGCGAACTGTCCGGTTGAGGTCAGTCCGCCCACTTCGTCCAGTCCCAGCGAGGTGGAGACACCGTTGTGCAGCTTGAGTTCCAGTTTCTCGCCTTTTTCGGCCGAGTAGGCAATGGCGATTTCGAGGTAGTCGCCAAGCTGCCAGGGCCGGCCGCCCAGCCGGTAGTACCGCTGCACCCGCTGGCGGACGGTAAAATCCGGCAGGCTGGAGACATACGCCTGGGCCACGGCGCGGACCTGCTCGATGAACGGCTGGGTCTCCCGATAGACCGGAACGTTCGGGTTGTCGGTCATCAGCGCCACGGGGCGCTGGGGGCGGGCGGTGACGGCCTGCCGGCGCTCATCAGCCCGCCACAGGGCGCTTTCGACCTGGGCAGCACGCAGAAAGCGCATTTTGCGCCCGAAGGCTTCGGTCATCTCAAAAGCAATCCCGCGCCGGTCAATGTCGGCGGCCACATCGTCCACTTCGCGGTTGCGCTGGTAGGCTTCCCGGACGCGCCCCTCGATCTCGGCGGCCCGCAGCGGCGGCTCCATGGCCGAGAACCCCTGGGAGGTGATGGCTTCCGCTGTCTGCGCTTCGCCAATCCGGGCCATGACGGGGGCCGGCAACAGACCCACCGGAAGGGACAAGCCGACGCCCAGCCATCCCAGCCCCAGGATGCCGGCCAAGGCCGGTCGCCAGACGCTCCGGCCGGGCTGATGACGCGCTGCAAAATACGGTTTCCACACAGGTTGACGCATCTGACGCAGACTTGCACCACCTGCGCGCCACGTGCTAGAAAGCTGGACGTTCACGGTTTTTTCCTCAAGTTAAAGTGCTTTGGTCAAGGTAGTTCAGGCATCGAGTGCCGGGACGCATGATGGTCGGTTTATGTCCCCTGAGATGTCGCGCGTTGACTCATACACGTATGTCCGGCCCCCATCAACTCGATTGTTCCGAACAATCTATGGAAAAAAAGGAGTTACTTCCATGCTGCTGTGTCATCTGCGCCGCGGGCTGATTGGCTTATGTCTTGGCGCAAGTTCGCTGATTACGCCTTCGTTGCTTTTCCCGGCGACGACGTTTGCCCAATCACAGGTCAACGCTGCCGACTTGCGTGGAACGGTCAGTGATGACAGCGGCAAGGTCATTGCCGGGGCCAAGGTGATGGCGCGCGACGAGCGCACCGGCTTTACCCGTGAGGCCACGACCAATGATGTCGGCGTCTATCAGTTCATTGCCCTGCCGCCGGGGTCGTATGAAATCACGGTCGAATCGCCCGGCTTCGCCCGGGCCATCAACCGCAATGTCATCCTCACCATCGGTGCGGCCGCGCAGCTCGACTTTACCCTGCGCGTGGGCGAGACCACGGAAGAAGTCGTGGTGACGGCCGATACGCAGGTCATCGAAGGTTCGCGCACCTCCGTGGCGGAAACCATCAACCAGCGCGCCATCAACAACCTGCCGACGAGCAGCCGCAGCTACGTCGGGTTTACGCTGCTGACCTCGACCACGACGCGCGACAACCAGCCCAAGCTGGGCGTGGCCCCGACCTCCGGGTTGAACTTCGGTGGGCAGCGCGCCCGCGCCAACAATGTCTCCATTGACGGCGCAGACGCCACGGATTCGGCCACCAACGGGGTGCGGGCAACAGTTTCGCAGGAAGCCGTCCAGGAGTTCCAGATTCTGACCAACAGCTTTGCGCCGGAGTTCGGACGGGCGTCATCGGCCGTCATCAACATCGTCTCCAAGGGCGGCGGCAACGAACTGCGCGGCAACGTCTTTGCCTTCCTCCGTGACCAGGCATTTTCAGCCAACAATGCCTTTGCCGGCGTGCGGGAATACCCGGAAACCCGGTTCCAGGGCGGCTTTACCCTGGGCGGGCCCATCGTCAAGGACAAGACGTTTTTCTTCCTGTCCTTTGAAACCCAGAACCTCAACGGCACGGGTTTCAACGTCACCGGGCGCAATGGCTTTGGCTTCACGACGTTTACGCCGCCGGCCCTGCTGGCCAGCTCCCCCAACCTGGGATTATCCAATCTCCCGGCCGGGATTTTCGTTCCCATCGGCGGACAGGTTGCCCAGGTCACCCCACAGCAGGCAGCTTTCCTGAACGCGGCGTTCAACAGTTTATCCCAGGCCACGGGTATCCCGCTGAGCACCCCCTTCACGGCCTTGCCGGCCGCTGCCCAGTTGGCACTGCTCAACAACGCGACCTTTCAGGCACTCAACACCTACTACTTTCTGGCGCGGGAGGGCTCCAGCGTCGGTCTGACCGGACGCCAGACCAACGGCCAGGCCATCTTCCCAACGCTGGCGGCGCTGGGCATCACCAATCCCGGCGTCAACTCCCCGGTTCCGCTGGGCACTAGCGCGTTCCGTCCGATGACCACATTGCTGGGGAACTACACGGTGCGCGAGCGCACCTTCCTGCCGGCGCTGCGCATTGACCATCGCTTCAGCGACATCCACCAGTTCTTTGTCCGGGTCAGTGTCACCCCCTCGACGGTACGGGGCATCCCCTCCAACGGGCAGAACCAGCCCACGGCGCTCAACGAATTCACCCGTACGGGCTTCCAGGGCACCCGCGACGTGGCCCTCGTTGCCCAGAATCTGGCCACCATCAGCCCGACCCTCATCAATGAATCGCGCTTCCAGTTTTCACGCCGGGGCGTGGATTACGGGCCGCAGGGGCCGACCGTGGGCGTGGAAGTCCCCGGTATCGCTTCCTTTGGACGTGAGCCGTTCTCACCTGCCCGGCGCGTGGAAAAACGCTGGCAGGTGACAAACAACCTCACCAAGATTGCCGGCAACCATACCCTGAAGTTCGGCGCCGACTTCAACCTTCTGCTCTACAACGCCCTGTTTGAGGTCAACTTCGGCGGCGTCTATGCCTTTCCACCAAATCAGCTTTTCCCGGCCGCCCAGGGCTTCCCGGCCTTCAGCGGAGTGCAGTCCTACGGGCTGGGACTGCCGGAGTCTTATGTGCAGAACGTCGGCAATCCGAACAGCAACTTCAACAATCCGGTGCTCGGCGTCTTTGCCCAGGATAGCTGGAAGATTCGCCCGAACTTCACTTTCAACTATGGCGTGCGGTACGACGTGCAGTACACCAAGCAGATTCAGGCCGTCCGTCCCGAACCATTCACCGGCCCCGGCAATGTCGGCGTCATCAACATGCCCAACCTGTTTGCCGCCGGGGAGGAAATCGTCGGCATCCAGCAGGGTATTCCGCGTGACTACAACAACATTGCGCCGCGCGTCGCCTTTGCCTGGGACCCATTCAATAACGGCAAGACGGTTGTTCGCGCCGCCTATGGGCTGTTTTACGGCACGCCCCTGGCAGGGCTGATCTTCCTCTCGGACGTGGTGGACGGGGCGCAGTCGCCGTTCCTCGTCTTTCCGGGCCTGCTTGGTGGCGGGGCCCTGTTCCGCAACGAGCGGGTCAACATCCCCGTTCCGCCCCTGCCCGGCTACCAGGTTGGGCAGCAGCGGTACAACCCGCTCGATCCGGGCTTCGAGATTTTCAACGGCGGCCCCATCCGGTCGCTGCTGTTTTCGCCCATCACCTCCCAGACCCTGCACCTGAACCGGGGCTTCGAGTTTGACTACACCCAACAAGGCAACCTCTCCATCGAGCGGCAACTCGGACGGACGATTACGGTCAATGCCACGTACAGCTACATTCGCGGGCTGCAACTGGTGCGCCCGCGCAACGTCAACCAGCAGAACCTGGCGCTGCTTCAGGCCAACGCTCAGGCGCAAACCAACCCGATTGTCGTTGGCGGGCAGACGGTCGGCTTTTTCGGCACAGGGCCACTTGCCGGGTTGTACAACCCCCTGCCCAACAGTCTGGGGCCGGGTCTGTCGGGGCTTCCTGCCCAGGTGGCCCCGATTGGGCGCTTCCTCTTCAATGACTTCCGGCGGACAGGGCCAAACCTGCTCTACACCGCCGCCACGCTGAACATTCCGGTGGCTCAGGCCCAGCAGCTACTCGCGGCGCTGACCAACCGCTTCAACCTGCCCCGCCTGCAGGGTGCACCCTTCGTACCGTTTGGCAGTGCCAAGAACTATGAGTCATCAGGCAGCTCGATTTACCACGCCCTGACGCTCAGCGTGAACAAGCGCTTCTCCAACAACTTCCAGTTCCTGGCGTCCTACACCTGGTCGCACGCCATTGACGATTCGACCGACGTGCAGACGCTGCAGGAACCGCAGGACAACAGCAACCCCCGGCTTGACCGGTCCAACTCCAACTTTGACCAGCGCCACCGCTTCATTTTCAGCGCCGTCGTGACCAGCCCCTTCAAGCGCAACGAGGGAGCGGGGCGCTACCTGCTGGCCGACTGGACGTTTGCGCCGATTGTCGAAGCCGGCGCCGGACGCCCCTACACGCTGCTCATCGGGGTGGATCAAACCCAGGTCAACAGCTCCTCCACGGCGCGCCCGAATTTCGTCACCTCCTGCCCACCCGGGACGGCCGGTCTCACCTGTTTCCCATCCCCGCGCGGCAACGGCTTTCTCACGCTGCCGCCTGACAGTCGCCTGCCCCAGAACTTCGGGCTGCCGGTTTCAGCGTTCCTGGGCAATGTCGGACGCAATGCCTTCACGGGGCCGAACTTCATCTCGGTGGACTTCCGGCTGGCGCGCAAGTTCTACTTCTCACGCGATGCTGACGCGACGGCACGGAATCTGGAGTTCATCTTCGAGATGTTCAATGCCTTGAACCGCGTCAACATCACGGAAATCAATCCGAACTACCAGTTGAGCGGCGCGCCAACGCTGGCGGCTCCACCCCGGCAGATTCAGTTTGCCCTGAAGTTCAACTTCTAGTCGGCGGGTGATGTGTCAGGGACGGCCCAGGTCGCTGACGCATCACCTTCAATCTCGTCGGAAATGTTTTTGGGGGCGGCCTTGGTTGAAAGGTCGCCCCCGGTTTTTTCGGCCCGGTTTTTTTCGGCCCGGTTTCTTCCGGGTGGTATCAGGCCGTGCGCGCCGGCGTCCACAGCGTGATGGCACGCGCCCGGGGTGAAGTACGCAGCCGCCGCTCCCGGCGGGCCAGCAACGGCAGGAAATAACGCGCGAGCTTCATCCGCCGCAGGGCCGCATGCGGGTCCACGAGGTGTGTCGTCGGGAGTTTCTCCCCGCCCATTTCCAGCACGACACTCAACGGCAGCGTCATGCTGTCCTGAAGCTGAATGAACTGAGCCAACAGATCGGCGGCCGGACTGGCCAGCGGGCCGAAGCCATAGCGGGGCTGGGTTGTGCCGAACACGTACAGGTTGCGGGTCCGGGGCGGGATGACCCCGGCGTAAAGCTGCGCCGTGCTGCCCTTGACCTCGACGAGTCCGGGCGGCAGAAACGGAAAACTCAGGTGAAAGCCAGTGGCGCAAATCACCAGGTCGTACTCATCCGCCGTGCCATCCACGAAATGCACCTGTCGTCCTTCCAGCCGGGCAATGTCCGGGCGTGGACGGATGCGCCCGTGCTTGAGGTAGTGCAGCAGTTCGGAGTTGACCGTCGGATGCCGCTCAAAGATGCGGTGATCGGGTTCGGGCAGGCCATACTGGGTGTATTTGCCCACGATAATCCGCAGCAGCACGCGCAGCAGCAGACGCTGTGCCGGCACCGGTATCCAGCCGCGCATGATCTCAACCGTGGGGATGCCAAACATCGTCTTGGGCAGGAACCAGTAGCCCCGGCGCAGGCTGAGGTGGCTACAGACGCTGACGCGGGCCGCTTCGGAGGCAATGTCGCAGGCGGAGTTCCCGCCCCCGATGACGAGCACCCGCTTGCCGACAAGCTGCTCCGGGTGGCGGTAGTCCTTGGAATGCCACCACTCACCCGTAAACGTCCCCGGATAGGTTGGGAAACGCCGGTCCCAGTGGTGGCCGTTGCAGACGATGACGCCTTTGTAGCGGCGTTCCTCACCGCCGGCCAGCCGAACCTGCCACGACCAGTCTTCCAGGGGCGTGGCTGCGGTTACTTCCCGCCGGAACTGGATGTGTTCGCGCAGCCCGAAATGACGCGCATAGTCACTCAGGTAGGCCAGCATCTGCGCGCGACTGGGGAAATCGGGATAGTGCGCCGGCATGGGGTACTCCGGGAAGGACGTCGTCCGCCGGGAAGAAATGATGTGGGCCGTGGTATAGACGCCATGCCGCCAGTTGCCGCCCACGTCCTCGTCGGCTTCGACCTGCTCGTAGGGAACACCTGCCTGCTTAAGCGCGCGCGCCACAACCAGCCCCGTCGGGCCGGCGCCGATGATGAGGAAACGGTCGGAACGGTCTTCCATGGACTGCCTGCTGCCTCCGCTTCGGAAAGGCCGGTTTCCAGAGTCGCCGTGGGGATTCAGTTTTCCGGGACGATGTGCAGGGTCTGATGATAACCAAATCCCAGGTCGCGTGTCTCGATGGCCAGGCGATACACCCGCTCTTCCTGTGCCGGATGCCAGGCATACCACGTCTGGTTTTGGGCGTGAACCACCTGTTCGATGAACAGGGAGAGGTGGGCAAAAGTTTGCTCCAATGTCGCGGCACTGAGCTGATAGCCCCCCTCCAGTTCCAGCAGGGCGTGAAACAGATCGGCTGTCAGACGCAGGCGTACCGTGCCGCCCTGCGGCAGGTGATAGACCAGAAAGGCCTCCTCCGGCAGGCCCCGCTGACCATGTTCCGACATTCTGACGCCAAGCAGTACGGATTCGAGCGCGAAATCCTCCAGCCGGGTTTCAACCCAGAAGATGGTATCCGTCGGTGTACGCGGATGCAGCCGGAAGGGAACCCGGCCCGGCCGGTAAGCCGGCTGCGGCAATGGCTCAAGGCGCGACAAGCCACGGCCGAGCCGCACCAGCACTGCCTGCTTTTCTTCGCCCGACATCAGCGGCAACCGGCGCAGTGTGTCCAGATGCCGGCCGCGCGCCAGATCGAGGGTGGTTCCCGGCCCGCCGGCCTGTTCGATTTCTTCCGGCAGCCATGTGAAGTAAGCGCGCCGCCGCGCCTCGGCCAGCCGGTGGACGCCCCGGTAGTGCCTCAGCAGCGCCCGGTCGAACCGGGCATGGGCTTCCAGCGCCGGGTCGAAGGAGGCCAGTTCTTTCAGCAGTTGTCCCTGGCGGTCAGGCGTCGCCACCCGAAACGCACGCTCCCAGAAAGGTGGATAAGGCTTTTTTGTACCGTCTGCCTTGCAGTAGGTGTCGCACGAGGCCATGCCGAACAGGATATAGACCAGCGCCCCGCGCAGTTCCCGAACGGTGATGTGGATTTTTCCCCGCTGGTGGACGGCCTGAAACAGCCGGTAAAGCTGTTGCCGGGCATGCTGCCGTCGGCGTTCATCTTCGATGCCGGACAGGTTAGCCGGTCCAAAATATCTTGCTGCCTCAAAGACCCGGCAGCGGGGTTGCGCCACACAGGCTTGGCACTTCTGCCAAATCCTGCCAGCTTCAGCGCCTCCGTAAAGCTGGTCCAGCAGTTGGTCGAGAAAATCTGTCCGCAGGTTGCCATGCTGATCGAATTCGCCCACCAGCGAGCGGTTGTTGAGGTGGAAAAAGCCAATGTGGGGCATGTCGGATGGCTGCCCATCGAGCAACCGGCGCAGGGACTGGGCCAAGGGTGTTGTCTGCCCGTTGAGCCAGTCCATCAGACGCCCGTCGTTGATGGCCAGCAGATGCACGATGTCTTCCGCTGGCGCACCGTTGGCAAATGGACGGAGCAGGTCGTTGAGCAGGTCATTCGAGGAACTCGTTTCCCGGGCGGCCGAACCGTCCAGATTGAGGCGCACCAGCAGTCCATCCGGCAGCCGATGCTCAACGGTTCCGGTGGGCTGACGGGTTTTGTCAATGCCCAACCGACCGGCCAGTTTTTGCAGCAGGGCCGTTTTCCCGTCGCCGGGGTTTCCACACAGGACGACCAGCCGAAAACGCCGGTTGATAACGTCTCGGTAGAGCGCTTCCTCCAGACCGGTCAGCACGTAGGTCTGGTGGGCAAAGGGGCTGTCCAGGCCGTGGGTTTCCCAGTTGCCCCGACGCGCCCCAGGGTAGGCTTTCTGAACCTCGCTCAACCATTTGAGGCGGCGCGGTTGGCGTTCCATGGTCATAGCATCCTTTGGCTTTGAAACAGGTCAGGGCCGGCACCCTTGCGCCACCACCTGCCGGTCAAGCACCAAGACCGTTCCAACATTATGCACCGTCAGCCAGCAACCGGACGTGGCGCACAGGCTCCCCTTCACTGAAGTACAGCGCCTGAAACTTCGGCAGCGACTTGAGGCGGTCCATCACCGTCCGCTGCTCGGCGGCCGTGGCCATGTTCCGGGCCAGCGCTTTGGCGTCAGCTTCATTGACGCGCAGCACCAACTGGTGCGCAATGGCCGAAAAGACGCTTTCGTGAAAATCCCGCGCTTCCTGCGAAGCGAGCACCAGCGAAATGCCGTACTTGCGACATTCCTTGGCCATGGTCGGAATCAGCCTGAGCTGTTGGGCGCGGTGGGCTTCGTCAAAAATGACGGCATGCGTGATCCGGGACTGAAGCCCGCGCCGGAACATGTCCTTGTAGAGCTTGTAAAACACCAGCATGGCAAAGGCGCGCTGAACCAACTCACTCTGCTCACGGTGCAGACAGACCACAACCGGCACCCTGCGCTGCCACAGATCGCGTGCCACTTCACCGGAGAGGGTCTGGAAAAACCCATAGTCTTCCAACTCGGTCAGGCGCACCAGCAACCGCTTCAGGGCTGCATCTTTGACCGCCCGCTGGCGCACGATCTCGACAAAGCGCCCAAAGTGCGGTGTCTGCCCGGCGCGCTGATCGTCCCAGCCACACTCCCGGAAGCTGTCCACCAGCGCCTGACGGATGGCCCCAAGCTGAAGGTCGCCCAGGTCCGGGTACATCGCCGCAAAAAGGTCGCGGACAGCACCGGCCACATCCACGTAAGTCCGGGGATGGGTTGGGTTCGGAACCTCCAGCGGGTTGAAGCTGAGCTGTCCGACGTTGAGGAAATCCACCTGCGGGATGCGCGCCTGAAGCTTCTCATCAAAATCCTGGTGGTAGGAAAACACCACCGGGCACACGCCGTACGGATACATCTGGACGCACAGGTTGAGCAGACATGTGGTTTTGCCCATGCCGGGCAGCCCGACGACAAGCAGGTGGGGATTGCCCCGAATGGTGAGTTTCCAGTGAACGTCCGCGCCATGGTTCGTCTTCCCCAGAAGGATGTCCGGCTCCGGCGGCGGCTCTCCCTCCGCCTCTTTGTCCGGTCGGGTCACCTGGTCGTCGGTTTCACCATTCTGTGCGGCATTGGCTGAGCCGCCTGACAACTCACCGGAGCCGTCGTCCGGGGTGCGCTCTGGTGTTTCACTTTCCTTTGGTTTCTGAATGGAAATGGGGTGGTCATCCTGGGTCGGCAGGTGAAGGCCGAAACGAAATGTTCTGACGGGCCAGCCAGCCCAAGACAGCTCCACCGGCTTCACCGCCTGACAGCCCGGAGAACACACCCACCCGCGATGATCGCCTTCTTCCACCAGAAACCGGTAATCGCCGGCTGCGTGCAGGATACGGTCGAGTTCGGCCGCGATTGCCACGTAACTTTCCGGTTCAAGGTCGTGGCGCCGTGCCTTGTCCAGATAGGAACGCAGCACACGCACGAGCCGCGCCTGCCGCAGGGCACGCAGGGAAAGTGGCGCGGACTCGTCCAGATACTGTTCACGAAACTGCCTCTGTGTGGCTTCAACCTGGCGGCGAATGTCGTCGAGCAGAGCATTGACCTGCTCAGGCGAAAAGTTCTCCAGGTTTTGGCGATACTTGACCTCGATGAAACGCACGGCCAGCGTCCCCTGCGGATGGCAAAAGGTATAGAGGAAGTCGGCACGGCGCTCATGTGGCGTGGAGGGGTCGGCTGGTTGTTTTGCCCGTGGCGGTTCTTCGAGCACATCGGTGAGGTCATCGAGGGGCACGAGGATGCCCTTGCGCAGCGAAACCCAGCAGGGGTCATCCGCAGTGGCGTTCCGGCAATGCGCCGCCGCCCAAGCTACGGCGAGCAGTTCTTTAGCAGGAGGCCGCGCTCCCGCCAGCCGAATTGGCAAACGGCCACTGATTTCCCTAAGCCGCGCCAGAAAGAACCGGGCTGCTTCCGGGCTGGGGTCGCCGCCGGCCTGTCTGATGAGTTCGGCGAGAAGTTCCTGGACTTCTTCCACCAGCGCCGTGGAAGCCACCAGCCGCAGATCGGCCAGATCATCCCGTTCGGGCACACAGTCCAGAACGTGGGCTTCATAGACCTCGCCGTGGACGTAGGGATGGTCGAAGTATTCCACGCCGGCGAAATGGTCGAGGATCAGCACCCAGTCACACTGCTCATGCATCCGGCGCAGCTCAAGCTGGCGTTCTTCCGAAAGCGTCGTTTGCAGCGCCACTCCGCCTGTTTCCCCTCCCAGATGCTTTGCCAGCAGGGCATCCAGGCTGGCTTGGAGACTTTTCAGCCGCGCCGTGTGTCGCGCATCGGCGGGATGATCGGTTGCGCGACCACAATCAGGCAGGAAGGCTGTCCATCGGGGCGTAGGGTCAGGATGGTACACGCGATGCAGACCTGCCAGCAGGCCGTACAGCGCCGCCGGTGGGCGGTCAGGCCAACCGGCCGTCCCGACATCCCCTGACGCAACGACCGTCATCCGCGAAGTAAAGAGATCAAACACCACCCCCAGATGGGCCGGCGTCTCCGGGAGTGATGTGGCCCTCTGTATCCACTGCAAGTTGGGCTGAATGAGACCCTGCTCATAACAGGTCACGCCACTCAACCAGCGGTCTTCCTGGGAAAGATGGTTCACACCCCGGCGACGGGAGCGTGCCAAGAGGCGATGCAGAAACTGCCCTGTCGCGGGCAGCCCGGCGGATGACGCATACAGCTCCAGCACCAGGGCCGGGGGGCTTTCGGCTTCTGTTTCAGCGTCGTCTTCGGCACGGGTTCGGGCGGCTGCCGCCGGAGCCGTCTGATGCAACCGGCCTAGCGCCCGGACAACCACCCTGGCATCGCCTGCGCGCAAGGCGTGGACGTGTAGCAGCTTTTGGTCGGGATGTCCGGCAGCATAGACCCTGATTTCTTCACCGAGCAGGTCGGCGCTCCGCTCGGCTAGGGATTCCTGCGCCTGGCTTTCCTGCCCGCCGTTGTCGAGCGCCTGCGCCAGCAGGGCCACTGTGGCTTTGGGTTCGGGGTCGGCTTCGGGCGTCAGCACCACAGCGTGAAAGCCCAGCGTGTCAGCAAAGACGAAGGCACGCACGCCGTCCACACCCGGCAACCAACCCGGAAACCAGGCGCCACTCAGATAACTCAGGTCGTGCTTACGTCCTTTGAGCGTTGCACCCTGCCTGAAACGCAGCTCAAACAGCAGGTCATCGTAGGCCGCCTGCCAGGCCAGCCGCAGCGGATGGGTGGGCAACACGATCAGCCCACGGACGTTGTCCTGTCCGTCACGGACTTCAACCGTCCCCACTAGCGCCAACTCCGGGTCGCCGACCGCCAGCAGTTCACACCAGGCATCAAGATACGTTCTGATCACCTCTGCCTGCGGCGTGCCGGTGACGTAGCAAAGGCCGCTCAGGCTGACCGTGCGGCACAGTTCGGACAGGGTTTCGGTAGCAGCTTGGGCGCGTTGCCAGAGGCTCACCGAAGTTTCCACACTGGGCTGTAAGGGTATGGGGTGCAGGTCGGGTGCCTGCCAGCGCCCGGAATTCCGGACCTTGAGCCGCCACCGTAGAATGTCACCTTTCCAGCGTGATGTTATCTCGGCAAACAGCTTCGGGTGGGCGAGACGAAACCCGCGCCCCCGGTGGACGGACAAGGTAACCTGCCCATCTGCAAACGCCACGTCCGGGGAGGCATAGGCGGCTGTAGCCTGTTCCCGGTCATCCAGTTGCACCAGGCCGTCACTGAGCGTCCGCACCCGGGGAAATGACCGTGAGTGTGCAGCGTCGGGCGGCAGCTCGCCATACCGGATGATGAACGGCTCGGTTTCCTGTTCAATCCGCGTCTGCCCGTCTTCAGCCGTGAGGCGCACCCGCGCCCGGACGTAGAGCTGCCCGGTATCGTCCGTCAGATCATCGGAGGTAAAGGCGGCGACCTCTTCCTTTTTGCCGCGATGCGAAACCTGTTTCCCGGCCAGTGCCTGGCCGTCTTCAGCCACGATGGACAGGTGGTACTGCACGCTGCCTTCCGGCAGTTCCGGCGGCACAGTTTTCCATTTGATTTGGAGCTGCCCCTCGTCGTCATCCGGGCTGATGACCCACACGGGGTCTTTTTCCTGTTCGTCCGCAATGAGTCCCGACCACTTGAAGGGAGCAGTGCCGCGCTTGGTACGCCAGGGACTGAGTTCAATCGCACTCAGGCTGGTCGCGGCCGAGGCAAGCTCAATCTCACCAAGCCAGAAGTGTGGATGTTCGGACAACGCCCGGAGCAGGGCTTCTGTCGGTTCGTGCCGTCTGGTTTCCAGGAATTGTTGGAGCGCCAGAGTGTCGGCTTCGGTTTTTGTCCGCACCTGGGCCCGCGCCAAGCGTTCTGCAACCGACAAAAGCGGGTCTCTTGTGTCCAGCACCTCAGCTACCAGCCGGGCAGATTGCTCCAGATAAAGCAGCGCCTTCTGCTCATCAGCCTTGCCGGCGATGGGGAAGCCAACCACGGGCCATAGTCCGAGCAACCACAAGAACTTCCCCCAGGATGAGGGGTCGGTGGCGCTCCGCACAAGAAAATCAAACCGAAACCAGGGTGAACGATGTTCCTGCTGTTGACTCGTTTCTTTAAGCAGGTGGCGCAGCCATTTGCGGTAAGTGGGTGATTCAATCCCCTGCACGACCTCGTCACAGGCCTGCTTGAAGAGTTTTTCTTCCTTGATTTCCCGGCAGGCACTATAAACCCCGTCCATACCGGGGCCGGCTTTCTGACGGTCCACGAGCAGCAACAGCGCCGGGCCTTTCTGTTCCCGCAGCGCCACAGCCTGGTCAGAAGTAATGATGTTGTCGTACCTGTCTTCCCGCTCAGCAACGCCGTAAACCTGCCAGTGCTGTTCCTTCAGAACTTGCTGAAAGTGCAGGTCGCAGGCCAGCCGGCGGATGACATCCAGTGGGGCATCCCGCACAAAGGCCACCTTGCCCGGATGCGCCTTGCCGAGCAGCTGCAAAAAAGCTCTGGCCAGAACATCCGCCTGTTTGTCCCAGTGTTCAATGCTGGTCAGGAACCGCGTCATCCCTGATCTCCTCCGGGCTTCTCACTCGTGGGCCGTTCACTCGTGGGCCGTGGGAAAGCGCGCCAGCAGGCGCTTGTCGGGCTCAGCATCGCTGACGCTCACGAACAGGCCCAGATCGCGCAGACGGTCTTCCGTCCACTGCTCGTTTCTTCTCAGCAGGTTTGCTGGCACCGGCATTTGGAATGGGGGTGGTTTGTGAACATACAGGCCGTAGCGGTCGCACAACCACAGGAAAAAGCCTTTCACTGTGGGCGGCTGCTTTTTCCGCTGTTGATAGGCCACCCACAGGTGCACCAGATAATCGAGCATGGTATCGGTCAGGGTCGGATGCCGCGTTTCCTGGCGCGCGCGACTACCGGCAGCCGCCGGTTTCGTCACCAGACCACAGGGGTGATTGCACAGAAAGCAGGCATCGAGCAGCTCAAACCACTTCCTGGTCTGTTTCCTGCCGCGCAGGGCTGTCAGAACACGGGCCAGCCGCCATACCGACTCGTGGGAAGGCGGCTGCGCCGCCTGGAGGTCACGCACGATCTGGGGGTCATCTTCTGCCCACAGTTCAGCTATCCGGGCCGCTTTTTCAGCCAGCGCCTTCAGGACAGCCCCGGAAGCGGGATGGCGTCCGCAGAGCACCTCACCCAGCAGGTTGAGATAGGCGTCGCCGTGCGGGGTCCGGGCGGGCAATGACACTGAAAGCGTTGTCAGGGCAGAAACTTCCACGTCGAGCAGGCGCAAGGCCATCAGGATCACCGGCACTTCCGCCAACAACCGGCTCTGCGCTTCAAAAACCTTTTTCGAGGCGCGTTTGAGTTCCCTGTCCAGCCCGTTGGAAGCATCCACAAGCAATGGCAGCCGTGGCAGTTGGGAGGGCAGACGCCCGTCCTGCGCCCATGCCGTCAGGGCGACAGCCGTGCTCGTCAGGATGGTTGACAGACCCACGGCCAGGGCCGCGTCGAGCAGGTTGATGAGGACGCCACGCGGCATGGTTTCACCATAAGCCGCCATGAATACCTCCAGGTCTTCCCGCAGCGGCGCGGCAATGCAGGCCAGCGGCTGCTGGTTGGGGATAGCCGCCCCCCCGGCGCTGGCGCTGAGCGGTCGCGGCGGCTGCTCCAGGGCTTCCGCCAGCCGGATTGTCAACCATTCCGGGAGCGTCACCCGTGTGACTTCATCAAACTGGTCGCTGGAAAGGTCTCTGAACGGCTCCGGTGGTTTCACCCCATGCAGGAAGGGCTTGAGCAGCAGGTTTTCCCGAAACCGCCGCCCGACAGGAAACGGTGTGGGATCATCGGCCGGCGAGTCGGTGACGACCGGGCCGTTTTGACCGGCCAGCATGGCCACAATCGTCTCCGGCACGTAACGCAGGTTGACGCTGCGTTCCGGCAGATCGAGCCAGCCGGCAAAGTAGTGCGTCGGCAGCGCCCGCCGGAGCGGTTCCTGCTTGTCTTCCGAGCGGCTGCGGTTTTCCAGGCAGAACCCCATGAGCAGATCGCCCAGGATGTGCCGGGTGGTTTCGTCTTCAAAGCCCCTGAGATGGTGGGTCCGGGCAAGCTGACTGGCGACGGAAGCCACTGAAGGCTCTTTGTCCCCGCCGCCGAAGACCTCGGCCAGCCGCCCCTTGCCGCGCCGTTGCACATAGCGGGAAAGATAGAAGATGGCTGGCAACGTCGCCGTAATGTCCACGTCCTGAATCGAAAACGGTACGGCTGGCCGGTAGTCGCCGGTGAGGACCCGGTCACACCACGGCTTGCCAAAGGCAGTTTGAAGCCGGGTTTTGTAAGTGCCTTCTGTCATGACACTTTCCCTTCCCAATCCAGCCCCAGTGCGGGGTGGTGCCTGACGTTTGAGCCAGGCTGCCTGCGTAGGCAGTCATTTGTAAGCCTGCCGTAGCGGGTCAGCTTGAGCGAGGGGTTGGGACTCATCGGCGAAGCTGTGCCCATTCAAGGATGGCAACGGCGTGGTCTGCGGCAGTCCTGGCTTCCAGAGGGTGTAGGCATTGATCCTGTGTGTCGTCACAGGCGGCTCCAGCCATCGGAAGCGCCCTTTGTCTGCACAAAGTTTCAGAAATTCGATGCTGCCCAACGGTAGCACTCAGCCGCGCCGCGAAGCGGCATCGGCTGGAGCGGCAGGTTGGTCCGCCATGTTTTCCCATCACGAGATGAAACGTTCGTACTCATCATGGCTACCAATCCAGAACCACGTTACCGTGTCTCCATCAAGAATACCCAAAGCACGATAGCCGCGTGTGATCCTTACAGACCACACATTCTCTTCGCGATTGACGCACTTGAAATACAAGGATGGATGAAAGGGATTTTCCACCCACAAGCGATAAGCCTTTCTGGCACGGCGCTTGACGTCGGCATTGAGCATGTCATACGCCGCCCAGAAAGACGGCAACACGGCTGACTTCATAATTGCTCATCGTCCATTGGTTGTGCGCGTCCCTGCACAATATCCTGTTTCGCACGACGGGCAGCGGTCACCAATTGGGACTGTGTCTGCTCAAACAGGCTATCCCATTTCAATTCATCCTGCAGGTCAGCAAGATACTCGCGCAAATGCTCGACTACCCGCTCCTGTACCGATTCGGGCAAAGATTCCAGCATTTTTGTTACTGTCATAATGGCTGCCGTAGATGACATGGTTGCACCTCTCTTTCCACTGCTGGAAAAACATCCTGCACAAATTGTAAGCGACACGCCGGAGCGGACGAAGCCAAGTCTGAACTCTGCCATGCGGCACACGATTGGCAAGCCTCGGAAGCTCGGACTGTAGCCACCTCAATGGTTGACGAGTCGTGCGGTGCTTCGATACGAGGTCGCCACTCGTTGCCCGGCAGGCTGCTTCGCAACGGTGACACTCTTCACCACGCTAATGGTGACGTGCCCCAGCCGGTGCGCTGCATTCCGCACCAACTGCCACGGTTTGCACAATCCTCGACAAGCGCAACAAGCGGTGTGCCTCGGTGCTCACGGACAGGGTCTGACGCCAGAGTTCAGCGGCGCGCGGCAGTGTCCGCTGCATGCTGCTGTTAGCCGGCGTGCTACCGAAGGCGTTGATCACGTTTCTTCGGATTGGTCCACAGGTGCGAACTGCCCGGCACCGAAGTGTGCGTCGGCACCGAGTGGCCGGTCGAGGCTCACAGGTTCGTCAAACGTAAGCTGAAGCCAGAAGCCAAGCCGTGTCGTCAGCGTCCAGCCCCGTCCGCCTGTTCCGTATTCATGTGCCAGGACAGGCGAGACACAGCCGAGGCCACCAGGACCGGACAGACTCTCGACATGTGCAGGGCGCCGACCGCAGACTTTCTCGGCGCATGCGATGGCTTGTCGATCCACACGGGTCTCCTCCCTTCCCTGACGATGGCGTAGCGGCGGCAGGAACGGAGTGACGCTTTGCCATTGACGCGCCTCCGGCGCAGGCTTAGCCGACGCCACGACGGCCTCAGGCACCACGGTGATCGGGTAACTGCGCCCGCCTACGCGAATGCGCCCGACGCCAAGCAACGCGTCGAGTTCCTCCTGGGTAAGCTTCCCGCCGGGCACGCGGACCAAAAGCTCATCGAGGGTCACGGCTCCTGCGCGCGGGCGGGGCAGGTAGTATGCGTGCTGATGACCTCGAGCCACAGTGCCATCGAGTTCACGACCACTCAGTATCAACGACATCTGCCCCGTGCGGTCCCGATGCGCCTCCACAGCCGCGTCGCGAAACGCACGGGCGACGGCAACCACGTACCGAAGCGGAATGGGGATGCGGCGATTCAGGCGGAAACGAATCTCAGCCACGTTGACGCTTGGCTTGGCAGGTGGCGCTGACACGCGCGGCCGGATCTCGTGGACGAGTGCTTCAGCCGGCACCGCGTACTCGACCCACCTGGCCCCACAGGGCAGCGGCATCTTCTCATTGATAAGCTCATCGACAAGGTGCAGCGGGTATCCATTCTTTCTGGTTTCCTTCTTTCTGGTTTCTTCGTCACGTCGAAGCAACCATAGGTCCGACGCCCAGAACCCGGACGTGGTGCAGAGCACCCGCCGGTACTCGGTAGGCGAAGTCGGCTGGATACCGGGCTGAATACCGCTGCGTGGCATGACCCTGAAGACGCCAGCTGGCGGCTCGTTATAATTCACCAGGCGGAGGCGCGCACGGGACTCGCTGCGGCCGAAATAGCGCAGCCGTTCAAGGAGTTTGGCGAGCAACGCCCGCTGATCCGGCTGAAGAGCCTTCTCGAAGCGGAACCAGAAGCGACCGCCTTCGGGAACGGCGAAGTGGTCGTGGTGGGGGACGCGATCGGACGCGCCCAGCCGCACGGGCTGGTAGTAGCGGATCTCGTGGACCGACGTGCGCGGAAGCCAGATCTCGGGCGCGTCAGAGCGACCCAAGGCCTGGAGCAGGTCATCGCGATCAACCTCCGAGGATAAAACCGGCTGTGCGCAGAACCATGCGGAAGCGAGCGCGCGGAGGAGCCGCCATGGCGAGGGAGGCCACTCTGGCCCCGCCATTGCAAACTGGGACTCCCCCCACACGTGTGCGTGGTAGCGGCCCGAGAGAAGCTCGACTTGGATAATAGTCGCGTTGGTCATTCCTGTGCTTCGTCCGCTGCTTCGTCCGCTTGCTCGACATTCGCCTCTGTTTGTTGGGCGGCCTTGCTGCCACCCTTCTTCTCCTGCTTCGGCTTGTTCTCCTGATTCTGCTTGGGCTCGTACGTGACCTCCACCATGGGGCCGTCGTAGTGCGAACCGTCCTGCTCCCCGGCGGACTCGCCCACGCTCGACTTGCCTTCTTTCGGTTTCTCGAAGGTTACTTTGTCCTTTCCGAGCAGTTCTTCGATGAGCACCTGGAAGGTCACCGCGGACTTCTGTCCCCCATTATCCGGCGTGAAGGACGGACCGTCAGCTTGGCCGAGGCTGGTGGGCTTCGCTTCCATCAACTCGGTGGGGGTGGTCTGCCCCTTTGATGAGTTGCCGCTCCACGAGATCGACTCGCAGGTCAGGTAGCAATCGGCGCGGAGGCGGAGACTCGGCCCGGTCGCGCGGCTACGAGGATCGAACGACGCCTTGTTGGCGAGGAGAGCGCCGATCTTCCACAGAGCAAGGCCGAGGAGGAACTTCTTTCGGTCCTCATCGAGCGACAAGCTCTTCAGCCCCAGAACGTCGATTTCGAACGTTGCAACGATGTTCTTCGGCACAATGCGGCTCTTCGCGGCAATGCTCTGCCCCTTGTTGGCGCGCCCCTCGCGTGTCGACTCCGGCTCGATCGCGTCCCACTTCACCATGCCGTAGTGGACCTCGGGATCGTCAGCGAGTTTCGCTTCCAGCCGCGCGTGGATGAGGCGGGTCTGGCGCAGCCCGACGAACTTCCACTGAACGAACTGGAATCCGTGCAGTAGCGCCGCCGGATCGAGCGCGAAGACCAGTTTCTCCAGGTTGGCCCGCTTGTCGAGCGGCCAAATTTCGCCGTCGTTCTCCAGCCTGTTCTCCAGCCTGTTCTCCAGCCTGTTCTCCAGCCCGATCTTTTCCTCGAACAGCTTGCGCAGGTTTTCGGTACCGCCCGCAAGCTTGCTTTCGAGAATGTAGGACGATGCGATCCGATGCGGCTCGGTGAGGTTCGTCGCCAGGAGTTTGCCGCCCTTGTCCTCCACCGCAATGACCGGCAGGCCCCTGAGGTCGTCCACCCAGACCCCTGGCGCCTTCATGCAGACCGCTTCGAGTCGGTTCGCCATGCTCTGCTCGCTCTCGACGAGGCACCAGCGCTGGCCTTCCTTGTCGCGGTAGATGCAGGCACCGATGTCGGGAAAGCCGGTGGGCTGGAGAAAGTTGCCGTTCGTGAGCTTGAGCGACGCGGTGATCACGATGTGGTCCTGCGCGTAGAGTTGTTCAAGCAGGGTCATACGATGTTCTCCTTATTCCTCGATCGGCACCCAGAGGTGCCGCGATAGGGCGAGCGTGTCATCTTTCGAGATGGGGGCGAGAACCGCGAGCAGCATTCGCGCTGCCTCGTTGGCCGGGATGGTCGCGGCGAAGCGCGCAACAGCCTTTCCGGTTGGTCTCGGATCCGTCCTCCAAGGGAGGCCGTTGACTCGCAGGTGCCCGAGTGCCACTTCGACAGCTTTCTCGACCCCGCTGGCGCTGCCTAATGAGAGAAGCCGTGCGACAGTGCCGTCGCGCGGGGGCCGCGACTTCGGCGGCGGATCGATGCCCAGCTCAAGCCACAGACGGAGCGCGGCGTACGACGGCGGCACAGGAACGCATGCACCTGACGCTTCACCCCGCCCGGTTCCCAACGATTCCCAGTCGAGAAGCGCGTAAAGACCAGCGAGGCAATGGACCTCCCGAATGTTCACGTCACCACGAAGCAGGGCGGCGATGTCGGCGAGGCGCGCGAAGCGCGCGGCGGCAAACGGCAGCTTCGGCAACTCGGCACTGTCGAGCCAGCGGAACCAGAAGAGGTCTTTGAAGTCAGCGAGAGGGTTGAGGCCGGCCCACCTGAGGGGACGGGACGGGGGGTCTTTCGGAACTGTCCAATCGCCGCTTTTTTTCCAATTCCAGCGAACCGGGAGCATGTGCTCAAGGATGGGCCCGACAACCGCACCCTTGGCTCGAACCCCGAGGTCGGCTCGAACCCCGAGGATCGAACCGATGGCACGTCCCAGTTGATGGGCCGGGTCTGGCTCGTTCCCGAGTGCACGCTCCCATAGGAGCGCCGGGAGCGGTGGCAGTGGGCGCGGCTTCCGGCCTGTGTCCTCGAGGTCCCGGCGCAGGGCACCGGACACGACAAGCGCCTGGTTGAGATCCCAGAGCGACTTGAGGATGCCACGATACGTATCGGGCCCGGGCTCATCGACTGCGCGATGGATGGCCTCCTCCGCGCGCGCACGTTCCGCGCGCAAACGATCCGTGCTGAACTGGTCGAACCATCCCGTTTCCGCGAGCGGTGCCAGCATCAGCCGTAGCGTTGCGTGTTCCTTGCCCTTGACCCCAACGCGCGTCGAACCGCGTGGGATGCCTTGACGCATCCGCTGGTCCTGCCCTCGGCGGCGCCCTTCGAGGACGAAGCGATGGAAGGTGTCGAAGGCGGCACCGGGGCCACGCCCGACGACCGCCGCCCGGAACTCTGCTGCGGTGGCGGCGAAGCCCCGGCCTGACAGACGTGCCTGGAACTGACGCATCTGGACTTCGAACTCCGCGAGCGTCCGAGGGTAGGCGGCGGTCCATGTCGGAAGATGGACCTCGACGTTTCGGAAGAAACTGCCCTTCCCGAGCTCGACCACCGAGCCCTCGAACACGAACGGGAACGCGGGGTACGCGCGGCGACCCCAGCGGAGGCGACGAAGGCTGCCACGCAAAAGCACAGCCCCACGCACTGCCAGCAGGAAGCACCATGGGCTGAGCGCAGCGCGATCCTGCACCCACTTCGCGATGCCCGTCGCGTAGCGTTTCATTGGCTCGGGAAAGAAGAGATAGCCGCTGTCGAGCCCCTTCTTGAGTGTGGGGTTCCCTTCCGCGAAAAGCGACCACGCGATGTCCAACGGAGCACCTCTGGCCGCCTCGACTGCCTTCTCGACCTGGGAAAAGTAGTCGCCGCTTCCCTCCTGCCCATGGGCAGGGAACAGCGGGTGCGGTTCGGTCTCCTTCTTGTCCGGGTCGGGAAGAGCGATCGCCCGTGCCCATGCCGCAATCTGGGGCTCGAACCGATCATGGTTATCGCGCAGCTTGAGCTTCGAATCTTGCCGTTTGATTTTTTTCTCCTTGCTGCCGCGAACAGGCTTGAACGCCTCCGCAACGACACTCCCCCACCCGAGCAGGTGGCCGCGCACCACACCCTCGATCGCCTGCCTCGACTCCCTCTGATCCGCGCCATCGTCGCAGGGCCGCTCGACCACCAGGTGAAAGGCGTCGTCCCACCAGAACAGTGCGTCCGGACAGTTCTCCCCGACGATGGCCATGACGCCGAAGCCTTTGAGGAGATCGCCGAGCGAACGCGGCGAGACCCCGCTGCAGACGACCGCTGCCATCAGCTCGCCCTCCAGTCTGCGACGCGCACGAGGCCTTCCAGGTAGGCAAGGAGAAACGGCCCGTGTTGTTTGAGCAGCTTGTGCACGCGCCCTTGCCACCCCCGGTGCTGGCGGGATGGAAGCACGATTTTCGTGTTGAGCACGATCGGGTTATTTCCGACGGGTAAGGCGGCCGCGGGGATCCTGTCGCCCTTCCGCACGCCACACAGATCCACGGGGTCATCATCGTCCCACGCCTCGGGAAGGAGGCGCACCTTGCCATGATGGGCAAGGATCAGGAACGCCGCGAGGTCGTCGTCGGCGTGCTTCGACTGGAGGAACGCGAGGAGCGAGGCCATCTCGTGCCGGAACCCCGAGGTCTCGCCGGCCTTCCTGCCGTTCGACTTTGCGTATAAGGCGTCGGGCCGGGGATGACCTCCGACGGTCGTACCGCCGCGCCGCAAGTACTCCTGAAACGGCCGGGTGGATGTACCGTTTCTATCCCGCTCGAGCGCCTTACCGACGTCATGCCAATGTGCGGCCCGGATGACAGACGCGCCAACGGTATTGTTTAGGGAAAGTTTCGCCACCAAGCGGCTTGCCTTCTGCCTCGCCCTGCACAAATGGTCTTGGAGCTCCATCCACTGCCTGGTGAAGCAGCGGTGATCCTCTAACCGACCACGAGGCCCGACGATGTGAGCGTCAATCTCATCGAAAAACGGTTTTCCTGCACCACCAATCTCGACCCATGCTCGCACGAGCTGGCCGCCGTTCTTCTCCCAGCGGTCGACGACCCGGCTCGGGATGTCCTTAGCCTCGCCCGTCCAGCCGGCATCCTCGCGATAGCACCCGGCCTCACGATTGACCATGACGGTGTCGCCGGCGCGGATCTCGCGCCCTGTCGCTTTGCGCCAGGCGGCGCGACCTTTGCGCCCCGTAGAGAGCGTGAGGATCCAGACCTCGCGTTCCGCGAACGCTTCCTGCGCTTCGTAGAACGGCACAGGGCACAGCTCGTCGCGATGGATCGGCACCTGCTTATCTACGTTAAGCCCTCCCTTGATCCGTACGTTAAGCCCTCCCTTGATCCGCCGCCAGAGCAGGTACGCATCGACGTCGCGATCGGCGGCGCGCAAATACGGCGTCACATCCGTGTGGCCACCGGAGAGATCCGGATCGGTGTCGAAGAGATCGTCGAGATCGAAGCGCCGGAGGACGGGTCCTTCGAGCGGAAGCGAGATCGAAAGAGTCGACAGCGTCTTGGGCGAGAGGGAGCCGTCGTGAGCCTCCGCCACCTGAGCAAGGAGCTTTCGGGCTTCGTCGATGGCCTCGGGCTCGTACGGCCAGCTCGGGCGAACCTCGTAGTCCGCCGAAGACTCTTTATCCCTCGTCGGCTGCGGCGGCTCGAAGACCACAAACTCGAAGACCACAGCCCGCGCCGGCTTTGCCTTGCCCTTGTTAACGTCACTGGATCGTGGCCGCGTGCCGCTGCGATTCAGCCGACCAAAACGCTGCACGAGCGATGGCCACGGACAGAGCTCCGTGAAAAGCGCATCGGCGTCCAGGTCCACGCCGGCTTCGAGGACCTGTGTCGTGACGACGATGCGTCCGGAAGCAGGTGTGGCGGTCCCGAGCTTGCTCACGACTGCGTGCCGATCGCGCGGGCGCATGCGGGCGTGGACGAGGAGAACCTCCGCCCCGGCTCCGGCGCTTGCGCGAAGGCGGTCGTGGAGTTCGCGCGCACGCTTGACCTGATTCACGAAGACGAGCACGAGGCGTCCGCCATTCGCTTCATCGAGAATCGCCGTATGCAGATCGGGACTCTCGACGGTCCAGCCCTGCTCGCCTGGCTTGCCTGCCTGTGCGTCATCTTTGGACCCTGGCTTGCGCTTGCCACGCGCTGGCTTGACTTTCGGCTTCGTAACGCCAGTGTTGTTTGCAGCGGAGTCCAGGTGCAGTTCCAGGCGCTTAGGAGCGTTCCACCGCAGGGCGAACGCCGGGTTTTGAAGGTCGGCGTTTGTGTGCTGACATGCAAGCAACTGGCTCTTTTCAGGCGTTTGCATCCAATTCGGAAGCTGGAGCGAGCCGGCCTGGCTGCCGAGTGTGGCGCTCATCCAGAGCGTCTGGCGCAGCCCATGGGACGGAGGTGCAGCGTCCCAGAACGCTTGGAGCTGTACGCTCGTCGTGCGCCCCGGCCCCATGAGCTGGACTTCGTCCATCACCCAGAGCGCGTCCACGTTAAGAAATCCGAAGTCAATCGGCCACTCCTGGGGAGGCATCGCGAAGCCGCGATTCAGCGCCCGCGAGAGCAGCATGTCCTGTGTTCCAATGATGATGGCCTCGCGCTCCGGGTACTCGCGCCAGTCGCGCTGGGACTCGCCACCCATAAGCCTGACGACAGCGATCTTGTCCTGCTGCTTCCAGTCGACTTCGTAGCCTTCGAGCCGGTCGCCATCGAACGTCGCCTTGCCGGCGAGCAACCCGAGGTTGTTCAGCCAGCGGACAGCACACGCGCGCGTCTGTTCCACGAGCACGCGCATGGGGAGGCAGTACACGAGACGGCGTGGCGTCGCGTTGCGTACGGTCTCCTTCGGATGGCATCGCCGACGCCACAACCAGCCGAGGATCGCAGCAGCCGTCTTCCCCGTGCCCGTCGGCACCTCGAGCAACTCGGGCAGTCGCCCGCATTGGGCGAGAGCACGCTGGTAGGGGAAGGGCTTCCTGCCTGTCGCCTTCTCGAACCAATTGTCGAAGCAGTTCGCTCGCCCCTGAGTCATAACATGGCAGATCGGCTCGCAGGAAAGTACTGATGAGCTTGTTTGCGTTGGGCTTGTTTACACGGCGCAGCACTATAAGTAAAACCGGCAAACAGTGCAATCTTTCTCTAAATGCTGAAGACTAGCCAGTCACGCGGGATGCCGACCTGCCGGCCAACGCCCAAGGTGACGGTTCAACACATGCCTGGCATCGGCCGTTTTTTGGCTTTCAAAACAGTTGTTACGCCTTCAAAAAGTAGCGCGAACCACGGCAATGCACCAGACGGTAGGGCGACGGCGGCGGTTTTCCAGCCGGAAACCTCTGCCGGGTCCGGCTGACTTGACCTTTGACATAAAACCTTCGCGGGCCTGAAAAAATTGCGCGCCTGCCTTTCCGCCGCTGTACGTTGGGAAAAGAAGGCTTCATTCAAGCCTGTGTTTTTTGTGCGTCCCCAGCCGACCTTTTCCTTCATCTTCTGTCGGCAGTTTCAGGCTCTGAGGATGCACCGTCATGAAAATCCTGATGCTTCAACCCAACTACCACTGCGGCGGCGCAGAAATTGCTGGAAACTGGCCGCCAAGCTGGGCCCCTTACATTGGCGGGGCCATCCGGGCGGCTGGTTACACCAACTACCGCTTCGTGGATGCCATAACATAGCCGGCCCTAGGCCGGGCTACACGAGTTAGCCGACTGTCCCGGCGTGGAGTGAACAGGTTGGAGCGACGGATTACCGGGCGGCCCTTCAGGTGCTTTCGGAAACGCCGGACGCCCGGAATCTCTGCCTTTACGTGCACCTGCCGTTTTGCGCCATGGCGTGCCACTACTGTGGCTGCAACAACGCCGTCACCAGCAAGACGGAAGTCGTGGATGCCTATCTTGACCGGGTGGCGCGGGAAGTGGCGCTGGTGGTTGAACAGCTCGGACGCGACCGGCGCGTCGTCCAGATGCACTGGGGTGGTGGGACGCCCAACACGCTGACGGCGCGCCAGATGGAGCGTCTCGTGCGTCTGCTGGAAGCAGCCTTTGTCCTGGGCTGGAACGGGGAAATGTCCATCGAGATTGACCCGCGCATTGCGTCGCCGGCGCAACTGAAGCACATCCGGTCACTCGGTTTCCGGCGCATCAGTCTGGGCGTCCAGGATTTCCACCCGGAGGTACAGGCGGCCATTGGCCGGCATCAGCCGGAAGCCCTCACGAAGGCGGTCTATGCCGCCTGTCGGGACGTGGGCTTTGAAAGCATCAACCTTGATCTGGTGTATGGACTGCCCCGGCAGACCCGCGCCACGTTCGAGCATACGGTTGCGTCCGTTCTGGAACTGCGTCCCGACCGCCTGGCGCTGTTCAACTACGCCCACGTGCCAAAACTTCGTCCGCGCCAGCGGCACATCCGTACGGAAGACCTGCCGGATGTCGCCACCCGCTTTGCCATGTTTGACGATGCGCGCCAGCGGCTGACGGCCCACGAGTACGTGTGGATTGGCATGGATCACTTTGCGCGCCAGGACGATGAGCTGGCTGTGGCGGCCTACGAGCGTCGTCTCCACCGCAACTTCATGGGCTACACCCTGCGTCCGGCGGCCAATCTCATTGCCTTTGGGATGAGCGGCATCAGCGAACTGGAAGGGTTCTATGCCCAGAATGATGCCCGGCTGGGACGTTACCAGACGGCCCTTGACCACGGGGAGCTGCCTGTCGTGCGCGGCCATCGGCTGAGTGCGGACGACCAGCGGCGGCGGGAGGCGATTCGTTACCTGATGTGCCACATGGAGCTTCCGGTGGCGACCCTGGGGGCTGACTTCGAGCGGCGGCTTGCTTCCTTCCGGGAAATGGAAGCCGACGGCCTCATCTGCTTTGACGCCGGACGCCTGGTTGTCACGCCGTTGGGACGCCCCTTCGTGCGCAACATCTGCATGACACTCGACGCCTATCTGGAAACCGACGCGCCACGCCCGGTTTTCTCAAAGACCCTGTGAGTGGCGAGTGGCGAGTGGTGAGTGGCGAGTGGCGAGTGGTGGGTAGCGAGTGGCGAGTGGCGAATGGAGCATCAGTTTGCGCCACTGGAGTTTCCGTGACGATTTGACGACGGCAGCCGGAACCCGGAGAAGGTCCTGGCCATCGGCGGCACAGAGAAGCTCATTGCCACTCACCACTCGCTACTCGCCACTCGCTACTCGCCATTCGCCACTCGCTATTCCGCCATTCCTCATTCCCCACTAATCCCAGATGCGGTTTACGCCGTAAGCGTCGAAAATCGTGTCGGCGCTGAGGAGCGGCATGCCCTCGATCAGCGACTGAGCAACCAACATCCGGTCAAATGGATCGCGGTGGTGAAATGGCAGCGCGGTCAGGCAGTCGAAGTTCATTCCATATATTCCGCGAAGTCTTCGAGTGGGGCATCGAAATCGGGGGACATCCAGAACGGGCGGTCCTTGGCTGTGCCGGGAACACTTGGCCAACTCGTGCGCTCCAGGCGCTTGATGACAGCGACAGGCACACCATCAGCCGTCAGGATCAGTTCCTCGCCGCCGGCCATTCCAGCCAGAAGTTCAGGCAATTTGGACTGGACGGCCGTCACCGGAAACGTGCGGGCAATCGTTTCGGTCATGTCGTTCTCCTCGTTGGTGGGCTTGTTCCGTCGTGTAGCCGCCAGAGCTACCCGGATTGTTTTCGGGTGTCATTTTCGCCGGCTACACGATTATCCGCAAACACCGGCTGAGTGCGTACGACCAGCGACGGCGGGAAACAATCCGTTCGGCTTCACAACAACGACTGTGCCTGCTTCAGAGCACCCCTCAAAACATCCCCCACTTCCACCTACTCGCCACTCGCTACTCACCACTCGCCATTCACCACTCGCTACTCGCTATTCGCTATTTGCTATTTGCTACTCACCACTCGCTACAAACCTGTTTACAACCCGAAAAAAAAATGATTCTAAATGTCACAAAACCTAAAACGTGATAAGGCAACCAGCCGGCGACAAAGTGGTTGGGTGTCTGCGGGGAGCGCCTATGATCAAACGGATACAGGTAATGGCTCTGGCTGCCGTGCTTTGCCTGACTGGTGCTATGGCCTACGCCCAAGGCACAGGCAGCGACTGGGAGACGCTCAACCAAGAAGTCATAAAGCTTTATCAGGCCGGTAAATATGACCAAGCCGTCGTGGTTGCCAAAAAGGCGCTGGAGGTTGTTGAGAAAAGCGTTGGGCCGGACCATCTCAATGTGGCGAAGATCCTGAACAACCTGGCCGTGATCTACAATGCCCAAGGTCAGTACGCCCAAGCGGAGCCACTTCACAGGCGCGCGCTGGCCATCCGGGAGAAGGTTCTAGGCCCTGACCATCCCAATGTGGCAACGAGCCTGAACAACCTGGCTAGTCTCTATCAAGACCAAGGTCAGTACGCCCAAGCCGAGCCACTCTACAAGCGTGCGTTGGCTATCTTGGAGAAGTCTCTGGGCCCCAACCACCCCAAAGTAGCAACGAGCCTAAACAACATAGCTAGTCTCTACAAAGCCCAAGGTCAGTATGCCCAAGCCGAGCCGCTCCACAAACGCGCGTTGGCTATCCGGGAGAAGACTCTGGGCCCCGACCATCCCGATGTGGCGACGAGCCTGAACAACCTAGCTGTTATCTATCAAGGTCAAGGTCAGTACGCCCAAGCGGAGCCGTTCTACAAGCGTGCTTTGGCTATCCGGGAGAAGACCTTGGGTTCCGACCACCCCGATGTAGCACAGAGCCTGCATAACCTGGCCGATCTCTATAGAGCTCAGGGTCAGTACGCCCAAGCAGAGCCGCTCTACAGGCGCGCGTTGGCTATGTGGGAGAAGACCTTGGGTCCTAACCATCCCCATGTGGCAACCAGCCTGTACAACTTGGCTGAACTTTTTCGAGGCCAAGTTCAATACTCCCAAGCGGAGCCGCTCTACAGGCGCGCGCTAGCTATCCGGGAGAAGGTTCTAGGCCCCGACCATCCCGATGTGGCGCAGAACCTGAACAACCTAGCCCTGCTCTATGCCAAGCAGGGTCAGTACGCCCAAGCAGAGCCACTCTACAAGCGTGCGCTGGTTATCTGGGAGAAGGCCTTGGGCCCCGACCATCCCAAAGTGGCGACGGGACTGAACAACCTGGCTGCGCTCTACGACAACCAAGGCCGGCACACCCAAGCCGAGCCGCTCTACAAACGCGCGCTGGCCATCTGGGAGAAGGTCTTGGGCGCGGACCATCCCGATGTGGCGACGAGCTTGAACAACCTGGCTGCGTTTTACTACAACCAAGGCCGGCATGCCCAAGCGGAGCCGCTCTACAAGCGTGCGCTGGCCATTCGGGAGAAGGCCTTGGGTCCTGACCATCCTGACGTGGCACAGAGCCTGAACAACCTAGCCATGCTCTACTATGCCCAAGGGCAGTACGCCCAGGCCGAGCCGCTCCACAAACGTGCGCTGGCTATCTTGGAGAAAGCCTTGGGTCCTGACCATCCCGATGTGGCGCAGAGCCTGAACAACTTGGCGCTGCTCTACGCCAACCAAGGTCAGTACGCCCAAGCCGAGCCGCTCTACAAACGCGCGCTAGTCATAACAGAGAAGACTCTGGGTTCCGACCACCCTGCTGTGGCAACAAACCTGAACAACCTAGCCCTGCTCTACGATGCCCAGAGTCAGTACGCCCAAGCGGAGCCGCTTTACAAGCGTGCGCTGGTCATCCTGGAGAAGGCCCTGGGTCCCGACCACTCCGATGTGGCGTCGATCCTGAACAACTTGGCTGAACTATATCGAGAACAAGGGCTTTACGCCCAAGCGGAGCCGCTCTACAGGCGCGCGCTGGCTATCCGGGAGAAGGTTCTGGGCCCCGACCACCCTAAAGTGGCAACAAGCCTGAACAACCTGGCTGGTCTCTATCAAGCCCAAGGGCAGTACGCCCAAGCGGAGCTACTCTACAGGCGTACGCTGGAGATCAGGGAAAAGGCCTTTGGCTCCGACCATCCCGATGTGGCGACAAGCCTGAACAACTTGGCCGTGATCTACAATTCCCGAGGTCAGTATGCCGAGGCGGAGCCACTCTACAGGCGTGCACTGATTATCCGGGAGAAGGTCTTGGGCCACGACCACCCCGATGTGGCAACGAGCCTGAACAACCTGGCTGGTCTCTATCAAGACCAAGGGCAGTACGCCCAAGCGGAGCCACTCTACAGACGTACGCTGGAGATCAGGGAAAAGGCCTTTGGCTCCGACCATCCCGATGTGGCGACAAGCCTGAACAACTTGGCCGTGATCTACAATTCCCGAGGTCAGTATGCCGAGGCGGAGCCACTCTACAGGCGTGCACTGATTATCCGGGAGAAGGTCTTGGGCCACGACCACCCCGATGTGGCAACGAGCCTGAACAACCTGGCTGGTCTCTATCAAGCCCAAGGGCAGTACGCCCAAGCGGAGCCACTCTACAGACGTACGCTGGAGATCAGGGAAAAGGCCTTTGGCTCCGACCATCCCGATGTGGCGACAAGCCTGAACAACTTGGCCGTGATCTACAATTCCCGAGGTCAGTATGCCGAGGCGGAGCCACTCTACAGGCGTGCACTGACCATCCGGGAGAAAGCTCTTGGCCACGACCACCCCGATGTGGCAACGAGCCTGAACAGCCTGGCTGAACTCTATCGAGAACAGGGACGTTACGCCCAAGCGGAGCCACTCTACAAGCGTGCGCTGGTTATCTGGGAGAAGGCCTTGGGCCACGACCATCCCAAAGTGGCGACGGGCCTGAACAACTTGGCGGCGCTCTACAAAGCCCAAGGTCAGTACGCCCAAGCGGAGCCGCTTTACAAGCGTGCGCTGGTCATCCTGGAGAAGGCCCTGGGTCCCGACCACTCCGATGTGGCATCAATCCTGAACAACCTGGCTGAACTGTATCGAGAACAAGGGCGTTACGCCCAAGCGGAGCCGCTCCTCAAGCGTGCGCTGACCATCCGGGAGAGGGCTCTGGGTTCCGACCATCCCAACGTGGCGGCGAGCCTGCACAACCTGGCTGGTCTCTATCGAGACCAAGGTCAGTATGCCCAAGCCGAGCGGCTCTACAGACGCTCGCTAGCTATCATGGAGAAGGCTCTGGGTTCCGACCATCCCGATGTGGCAACGAGCCTGAACAACCTGGCTGGTCTTTATCAAGCCCAAGGGCAATATGCTCAAGCGGAGCCATTCTACAAACGCGCTCTGGTTCTCCGGGAGAAGGCACTAGGCCCCAACCATCCCGGTGTCGCACTGAGCCTGAACAACCTGGCTGGTATCTATCAAGCCCAAGGGCAGTACGCCCAGGCCGAACCGCTCTACAGGCGCGCACTGACTATCCTGGAGAAGGCGCTAGGCCCCGACCATCCCAGTGTGGCGACGAGCTTAGGCAACCTGGCTGCCCTCTATAAAGCCCAAGGTCAACACGCCCAAGCCGAGCCGCTCTACAGGCGTGCACTGACTATCCGGGAAAAGGCCTTGGGCTCTGACCATCCCGATGTGGCGATGAGTCTGAACAACCTGGCTGAACTCTATCGAGCCCAAGGTCAGTACGTCCAAGCGGAGCCGCTCTTCAGGCACGCGTTGACAATCTTGGAGAAGCTCCCGGGCCCACCCTCTCCCAATATGGCGAAGAGCCTGAACAACCTGGCTGGTATCTATCAGGCTCAGGGTCAGTACACCCAGGCCGAGCTGCTCTACAGGCGCGCACTGACTATCTTGGAGAAGGCGCTAGGACCCGACCATCCCGATGTGGTGACGAGCCTGAACAACCTGGCTACCATCTATCGAGACCAAGGTCAGTATGCCCAGGCCGAGCCACTCTTCAAGCGCGCTCTGGTTATCCGGGAGAAGGCCCTGGGTCCCGACCATCCCGATGTGGCAGCGAGCCTGAACAACCTGGCTGGTATCTATCAGGCTCAGGGTCAGTACACCCAGGCCGAGCCGCTCTACAGGCGCGCACTGACTATCTTGGAGAAGGCGCTAGGACCCGACCATCCCGATGTGGTGACGAGCCTGAGCAACCTGGCTGGTCTCTATCGAGACCAAGGGCAATATGCTCAAGCGGAGCCACTCTACAAACGCGCTCTGGTTCTCCGGGAGAAGGCACTAGGCCCCAACCATCCCGATGTCGCACTGAGCCTGAACAACCTGGCTGGCATCTATCAAGCTCAGGGTCAGCATGCCCAAGCGGAACCTCTCTACAGGCGCGCGTTGACTATCTTGGAGAAAGCCCTAGGTTCGGACCATCCCGATGTGGCAACGAGCCTGAACAACCTGGCTACCATCTATCGAGACCAAGGGCAGTATGGCCAAGCGGGGCCACTCTACAAGCGCGCTCTGGTTATCCGGGAGAAGGCCCTGGGTCCCGACCATCCCACTGTGGCAACAAGCCTGAGCAACCTGGCTGGTCTCTATCGAGCCCAAGGGCAAGACGCTCAAGCGGAGTCGCTCTACAGACGTGCGCTGACCATCCAGGAGAAAGCTTTGGGCCCTGACCATCCCAATGTGGCGAAGAGCCTGAACAACCTGGCTCTGCTCTACGCCGAGCAAGGTCAGTACGCCGAGGCGGAGCCGCTCTACAGGCGCGCGCTGACCATTATGGAGAAGAACCTAGGTTCAAATCATCCCGATGTGGCCACGAGCCTAAGCAACTTGGCTGGGCTATATGCCAAGCAGGGTCAGCACGCCCAAGCAGAGCCGCTTTACAAGCACGCGCTGGCCATCCGGGAGAAAGCTTTGGGTTCCGACCATCCCGATGTGGCGACAAGCCTGAACAACCTGGCTGTGCTCTACGCCAACCAACGCCAGTACACCCAAGCGGAGCCACTCTTTAAGCGCGCGTTGGACATCCTGGAAAAAACTCTGGGTCCCGACCATCCCAACGTGGCGGCGAACCTGAACAACCTAGCTGGTATCTATCAAGACCAAGCTCATTATGCCCAAGCGGAGCCACTTTTCAGACGCGTGTTGGCTATCCAGGAGAAAACCTTGGGGCCCGACCATCCCGGTGTAGCAACGAGCCTGAACGACTTGGCTGAACTCTATCAAACCCAAAAACAGTACGCCCAGGCCGAGTCACTCCACAGGCGTGCGCTGGCCATCCGGGAGAAGGCTCTGGGCCCTGACCATCTCGATGTAGCAAGGAGCCTGAACAATCTGGCCAGGCTCTACGATGCCCAAGGGCGGTACGCCCAAGCGGAGCCGCTCTACAAGCGCGCGCTGACCATCCAAGAGAAGTCCTTGGGTTCCGAACACCGCACTGTGGCAATGAGCCTAACCCTCCTAGCTAGGCTTTATTATTCCCAAGGTCAGTACACCCAAGCCGAGCCACTCTTCAAACGTGCGCTGGCTATTGGGGAGAAGGCTCTAGGTCCCAACCATCCTGCTGTGGCGGCAAACCTGAACAACCTGGCCGGGCTTTACCAAGCCCAAGGTCAGTACCTCCAGGCAGAGCCGCTCTTCAGACGCTCAATAGCCATTATGGAGAAGGCTCTGGGTACTGACCATCCCGCTGTGGCGACGAGCCTAAACAACTTGGCACTGCTCTACGCCAACCAAGGTCAGTACACCCAAGCCGAGCCACTCTTCAAACGTGCGCTGGTCATCACGGAAAAGACCTTGGGTTCTGACCATCCCGCTGTGGCAACAAGTCTGAACAACCTGGCTGGTATCTATCGAGACCAAGGTCAACACGCCCAAGCGGAACCGCTCTACAGGCGCGCGCTGGCCATCCGGGAGAAGGCCCTGGGTTCTGACCATCCCGATGTAGCGAAAAGCCTGAGCGACCTGGCCCTGCTCTACGACAAGCAAGGTCAGTACGCTCAGGCGGAGCCGCTCTACAGGCGTGCGCTGGAGATCAGGGAGAAGGCCTTGGGCTCCGACCATCCCGACGTGGCGCAGAGCCTGCACAACTTGGCCCTGCTTTACTATGCCCAAGGGCAGTACGCGCAGGCCGAGCCGCTCTACAGGCGTTCCCTGGTCATCCGCGAGAAGGCTTTGGGCCCTGACCATCCTGATGTGGCGACAAGCCTCAGAAACCTGGCCCTACTCTATCGTGCGACGCAGCGGACTACCGAAGCGGAGCAGCTTGAGGAGCGGGCCGCAAAAATCAAGGCCAACGACAGGTGAGAGAAACGGTTAGGTATCCACGAGGAGCGCCAATGATCAACTTGGTGCAGGTGATCGTTCTGGCGGCTGTGCTGTGCCTGACGGGTGTCCCGTCTTATGCCCAAGGTGCAGGCATCGAGTGGGAAACACTCATCGAGGAAGTGCGGACGCTTTATCGGGCTGGCAGATATGACCGTGCCATCGTGATTGCGAAAAAGGCGCTAGAGGTTGCCGAGAAGCGCGTCGGGCTGAACCATCCCGATGTGGCGACGAGTCTGAATAACCTGGCCAAGTGCCATCAAGCCCAAGGGCAGTACGACCAGGCGGAGCCGCTCTTCAAGCGCGCGTTGGACATCCTGGAAAAAACCCTCGGTCCCGACCATCCCGATGTGGCAACAAGCCTGAACAACCTGGCTGATTTCTATCGGGAGCAGGGTCAGTACGCCCAGGCCGAGCCACTCTACAAACGCTCGCTGACCATCACAGAAAAGGCCACAGACCCCGATGATTCCGTTGTGGCGACGATCCTGAACAATCTGGGCAGGCTCTACGATATCCAGGGTCAGTACACCCAGGCAGAGCCACTCTTCAGGCGCTCACTGGCTATCCGGGAAAAGGTTCTGGGTCCCAACCATCCTGATGTGGCAACGAGCCTTGAAAACCTGGCCTTACTCTGTCGCCTGACCAGGCGGATTGCCGAAGCGGAGAAGCTCGAAGAGCGGGCCGCAAAAATCAGGGCCACCAAAAGGTGAGAGAAACGGTTGAATCCCGTCGCAAAGGCGGCTTATGCCGCGTGCCGGGAGGCCGGCTTTGAAAGCATCAACCCCGACTGGTTACAGGACTAGTATAGGGGCTTGCCCCTTCAAACCTGCGCCACCATCCGCAAATACCGGCTGAGTGCGTACGACCAGCGACGGCGGGAGACAATCCGTTCGGCTTCACAACAACGACTGCGCCTGCTTCGGAGCAACCTTCAAGACATCCCCCCACTTTCACCTATTCACCACTCGCCATTCGCCACTCGCTACTCGCCATTCGCTATTCCGCCATTCCCTATTCCCCACTAATCCCAGATACGGGTTACACCATAGGCGTCAAATTGCGTATCGCTCCCGACAATCGGTATGCCCTCAACAAGGGACTGTGAAATCAGCAAGCGGTCAAAAGGATCACCGTGATGGGGCGGCAATGCCAACTGCCGGTCAGTATGGTCCAGGGTGATTGGCAACAGCGTCAGGTAGAGATCAGCAATGGCGGTATCCATCCATTGCCGGAATGGCTTCGATAAGGGAAGCCGTTTCTTGCCGACCTTGATAGCGATTTCCCAGACGGTTGCTACGCTGATGAGGCGGTCATTGGCTGGGTCCGAAAGGGCGGCAAGCGCAACTGGCGACAACTGACTGGTGTCGTCCTGGCTCCAGATCAGAACGTGGGAGTCAAGCAATAACCGCATCACTGGTATTCCTCAAACTCCTCCAGCGGATCGTCAAAGTGATCCATTGACAATACCGAACCGCGCTGCGTGCCAAGCTTCGGGACCGGGCGCGGCGGTGGTGCACAGGTAGCAACCAGTTTGGCGACAGGCTGACCGTTTTCTGTGAGAGTCACTTCCTCACCAGGGGACAGGCGGTGAATGAGGTCTGCCAGACATGCTTGAGCTTCCTGGATACTGAGGGGGCCCATGTCGTTCTCCTCGTTGGTGGGCTTGTTCCGTCGTGTAGCCGCCAGAGCTACCCGGATTGTTTTCGGGTGTCATTTTCGCCGGCCACAGGATTATCCGCAAATACCGGCTGAGTGCGGACAGTCAGCTAGCGGGAGGTGATTCGCTCGACTTCACAACAACGACTGTGCCTGCCTCAGAGCACCCCTCAAAACATCCCCCACTTTACCTACTCGCTACTCACTATTCGCTACTCGCCACTCGCCACTCACCATTCGCCATTCGTCATAAACCTGTACAACCCGAAAAAGAATACTTCTATCTAAATGTCACAAAACCATAACTGTGATAAGACAACCAGTCGGTGCTGAAGTGGTTGGATGCGGCGAGGAGAACATCATGATCAAACGGATACAGGTGATGGCTCTGGCAACCGTGCTGTGCCTGACCGGCGCTGTGGCTTACGCCCAAGGTGCAGGCCGCGAGTGGGAGACACTCAACCAGGAAGTCATCAAGCTTTATCAGGCCGGTAAATATGACCAAGCCGTCGTGGTTGCCAAAAAGGCGCTGGAGGTGGCTGAGAAGCGCGTCGGGACAGAGCATCCCAATGTGGCGAAAAGCCTGACCAACCTGGCCTATCTCTATAATGCCCAAGGGCAGTACGCTCAGGCCGAGCCGCTCTTCAGGCGCGCGCTGGCTATCCGTGAGAAGGCCTTGGGCCCCGACCATCCCGATGTGGCGACGAGCCTGAACAACCTGGCTGGTCTCTATCAAGCCCAAGGGCAGTACGCCCAGGCCGAGCCGCTCTTCAGGCGCGCGCTGGCTATCCGGGAAAAGGCCTTGGGTTCTGACCATCCCGATGTGGCGACAAGCCTGAACAACCTGGCTGGTCTCCATCAAGCCCAAGGGCAGTACGCCCAGGCCGAGCCGCTTTACAAGCGTGCGCTGGACATCCGGGAGAAGGCCCTGGGCTCATACCATCTCGATGTGGTGGCGATCCTGAACAACCTGGCTGAAATCTATAAAGCCCAAGGGCAGTATGCCCAGGCTGAGCCGCTCTACACACGCGCGATGGGCATCCAGCACAATGTCTTGGGTCTTGACCATCCCGATATGGCCACGACCCTGAACAACCTGGCTGAAATCTATCGTGAACAGGGTCGGTACGACCTGGCTGAGCCATTCCTCAAGCACTCGCTGGGCATCCTGGAGAGGTTCCTGGGCGCCGACCATCCTGATGTAGCAACGAGCCTCAACAACCTGGCTATCATCTATAAAGCCCAAGGGCAGTACGCCCAGGCCGAGCCGCTCCTCATGCGTGCGCTGGCTATCCAGGAAAATGTCTTGGGTCCCGACCATCCCGACGTGGCGCAGAGCCTGAACAACTTGGCGGCGCTCTACCAGGCACAGGGTCAGTACGCCCAGGCCGAGCCGCTCTTCAAGCGTGCACTGACCATTCGGGAGAAGGCTTTGGGCTCCGACCATCCCGACGTGGCGACAAACCTGAACAACCTGGCCCTGCTCTACGAGGCCCAGGGTCAGTACGCCCAGGCCGAGCCGCTCTTCAAGCGTGCGCTGGCTATCCGGGAGAAGGCCTTGGGCCCCAACCATCCCGATGTGGCGACGAGCCTGAACAACCTGGCTGAAATCTATCAAGCCCAAGGGCAGTACGCCCAGGCCGAGCCGCTCTTCAGGCGTGCGCTGGCTATCCGGGAGAAGGCCTTGGGCTCCAACCATCCCGATGTGGCGACAAGCCTGAACAACCTGGCTGGTCTCTATCAAGCCCAAGGGCAGTATGCCGAGGCCGAGCCGCTCTTCAGGCGTGCGCTGGCCATCCGGGAGAAGGCCCTGGGCCCCAACCATCCCGATGTGGCGACGAGCCTGAACAACCTGGCTGGTCTCTATCAAACCCAAGGGCAGTACGCCCAGGCCGAGCCGCTCTTCAGGCGCGCGCTGGTCATCCGGGAGAAGTCCTTGGGTCCAAACCATCCCGATGTGGCGGCGGGTCTGAACAACCTGGCAGGTCTCTATCAAGCTCAAGGGCAGTACGCACAAGCAGAGTCACTCCACAAACGCACGCTGGCTATCAGGGAGAAGGTCTTAGGACCTGACCATCCCGATGTGGCGACAAGCCTGAACAACCTGGCCATCATCTATAAAGCCCAAGGGCAGTACGCCCAAGCCGAGCCGTTCTTCAGGCGGGTGCTGGCCATCCGGGAAAAGTCCCTGGGTCCAAACCATCCCGACGTGGCGACAGCCCTCAGAAACCTGGCTCAACTCTATCGTGCGACCAAACGGATTGCCGAAGCGGAGCAGCTTGAGGAGCGGGCGGCAAAAATCAAGGCTGGCGACAAGTGAGAGAAACAGTTGAATCCTGTCGCCAAGACAGTTTGTGTGGCTTGCTAGGCGTCCAGCTTTGAAGGCGTCAACCCCGAATGGTGTCACGTCAACGGCCAAGTGAAGCAACCCGCAGGATATCCCTCACTTTCGCTCATTTTTCATTCTCCATTTTCCACCGACAAATGGTTAGGTGTCTGCGCGGAATACCAATGATCAATCTGGTGCAGGTGATGGCTCTGGCGGCTGTGCTGTGCCTGACCGGCGGGCCGGCTTATGCCCAAGGTGCGGGCATCGAGTGGGAAACACTCATCGAGGAAGTGCGGACGCTTTATCGGGCTGGCAGATATGACCGCGCTGCTACCGTGGCGAAAAAGGCGCTGGAGGTGGCCGAGAAGCGCGTCGGGCTGAACCATCCCGATGTGGCCACCAGTCTGAGCAACCTGGCCAAGGCGCATCAGGCCCAAGGGCAGTACGACCAGTCCGAGCCACTCTACAAGCGCGCGCTGGACATTGTGGAGAAGGCCTTGGGTCCCGACCATCCCGCTGTGGCCCAGAGCCTGAACAACCTGGCTGTTGTCTATCTGGCCCAAGAGCAGTACGCCCAAGCCGAGCCGCTCCTCAAGCGCGCGCTGGTCATCCGGGAGAAGGCCCTGGGTCCCAACCATCCCGATGTAGCGACGGTCCTCAAAAACCTGGCTCTGCTTTATCGTGCGACGCAGCGGACTACCGAAGCCGAAGAACTTGAAGCGCGAGCAGAAAAAATCAAAGCCAACGACAGGTGAGAGAGACGACTGGTATCCGGCGGCAGCAGCATTGTGCGTACCAACTGAACTGCCGGGATGCTTGAGAGAGCGCGCAACCCTGAAGCCCACGCGGGCGGGACGCCCGCGCCCCCAGAGCTGCCCGCGCTCCCAAGGGACTTACGGCCAGTCGGACTAGCCGACGTGAGAGCAACCGATTAGACTTCCGCCTTCTCAGCCCCAAGTTGCTTCTCACAGACGGCTACTTCCCTATCCGATGTCTTCTCCAACCACAGCCCTGCTCGAACAAGCCCTTCGTGAACGCATTCTCGTCCTCGACGGCGCCATGGGGACGATGATCCAGTCCTACAAGCTCCAGGAAGCCGATTACCGCGGAGAGCGTTTTGCCAGCCATACCCACGACCTCAAAGGCAACAACGACCTCCTGTGCCTGACCCGCCCGGACATCATCGAAGCCATCCACCGCGCCTATCTCGAAGCCGGCGCGGACATCATCGAAACCAACAGCTTCAATGCCCAGCGGATTTCGCAGGCCGATTACGGACTGGAAGACCTGTCCTACGAAATGAACCTGGCTGCGGCCCAGTGCGCCCGGCGGGCCGTCGAGGCGTTTCTCAGGGAAGACAGCTCGCGCCCGCGCTTTGTCGCCGGGGCGCTGGGGCCGACCAACAAAACCGCCTCGATCTCGCCCGATGTCAACGATCCCGGCGCACGCGGCACGACCTTCGACGAACTCGTTGCCGCCTACGCCGAGCAGGCCGAAGGACTGCTCGACGGCGGCGTGGACCTGCTCCTGCCCGAAACAACCTTCGACACGCTCAACCTCAAGGCGGCGCTCTTTGCCATCGAGGAAGTCTTTGAACGGCGTGGGCAGCGCGTGCCGGTTGTGGCTTCGGTGACCGTCGCCGACGCCAGCGGGCGGACACTCTCCGGGCAAACCGTCGAGGCTTTTCTCATTTCCGTCGAACACGCGCCCCTGCTGGCGCTCGGAATGAACTGCGGCTTCGGAGCGGCCGAAATGCGTCCGCACGTCGAAGAACTGGCCGAAAAGTCGCCGTTTTACCTGATTTGCTACCCCAACGCCGGCCTGCCAAACGTCTTTGGCGGATTTGACCAGACGCCCGACATCATGGGTGAACTGGTGCGCGACTTTGCCCGCCACGGCTGGCTCAACATCGTGGGCGGCTGCTGCGGGACAACCCCCAAACACATTGCCGCCATTGCCGCGGCCGTGGCCGGACTGCCACCACGAACCCGCCCCCAACCGCCACGTCACACCCGCCTGAGCGGCCTGGAAGCCCTGGTCATCCGCCCGGAGACAAACTTCGTCAACATCGGTGAACGCACCAACGTCACCGGCTCGTCCAAATTCGCCGAACTCATCCGCGCCGAACGCTACGAGGACGCGCTGGCCGTTGCCCGCCAGCAGGTTGCCAACGGCGCGCAGATGATTGACGTCAACATGGACGAAGCCATGCTTGACAGCGTGCGCGCCATGACGCGCTTTCTCAACCTTGTCGTCGCCGACCCGGACATCGCGCGCGTCCCGATTGTCATTGACAGCTCGAAGTTTCACGTCATCGAAGCCGGGCTGAAATGTGTTCAGGGCAAGTGCGTCGTCAACTCCATCAGCCTCAAGGAAGGCGAAGCCGTGTTCATCGAGCAGGCGCGGCGTATCCGCCGCTACGGCGCGGCCGTCGTCGTCATGGCCTTTGACGAAATCGGACAGGCCGACACGGCAGCGCGCAAGATCGAAATCTGTACCCGCGCCTACCGGATTCTCACCGAACAGGTTGGCTTCCCGCCGGAAGACATCATCTTTGACCCGAACATTCTGGCCATTGCCACCGGCATTGAAGAACACGCCAACTACGCCGTGGATTTCATCGAGGCCACGCGCGTCATCAAGCAAACCCTGCCCGGCTGCAAGGTTTCCGGCGGCGTCAGCAACCTGTCGTTTTCCTTTCGTGGGAACAACGTCGTCCGGGAAGCCATGCATTCGGTCTTCCTGTACCACGCCATCCGGGCCGGCATGGACATGGGCATCGTCAATGCCGGACAGCTTGCCGTCTATGACGAAATTCCGCCGGATTTGCTCGAACTCGTCGAAGATGTGGTACTCAACCGGTGCCCGGATGCCACGGAGCGGCTGATTGCCTTCGCCGAATCGGTCAAGGGGGCCGGTAAGGCCGCGGTCAAGGACGAAGCCTGGCGGCAGACCGGCGTCGAGGAACGGCTCAAGCATGCCCTCATCAAAGGCAATGCCGATTACATCGAGACCGATGTCGAGGAAGCCCGCCAGAAGTACGGCGCACCGCTGGCGGTCATCGAAGGGCCGCTCATGGACGGCATGAACGTCGTCGGCGACCTGTTTGGAGCCGGCAAGATGTTCCTGCCGCAGGTTGTCAAATCGGCGCGCGTCATGAAAAAAGCCGTGGCCGTGCTGCTGCCCTACCTCGAAGCCGAGAAAAAGGCAGCCGCCAACGGACAGACGGCCAATGGCTCCGGCCGCAGGAAGGTGCTGCTGGCAACGGTCAAAGGCGACGTTCACGACATTGGCAAAAACATCGTCGGCGTCGTTTTGGGCTGCAACAACTACGAGGTCATTGACCTGGGCGTGATGCAGCCCTGTGATGTCATCCTGGCCAAGGCCCGCGAACACAACGTGGATGTCGTCGGCCTCAGCGGGCTGATCACGCCGTCACTGGACGAAATGGTTCACGTGGCCAAAACGATGACCGAGGCCGGCTTCACCGTGCCGCTGCTCATTGGCGGGGCGACGACCTCGAAGCTGCATACGGCCGTCAAAATCGCGCCAGCCTACAGCGGGACGACGGTTCACGTTCTCGATGCGTCGCGCGCCGTTGGCGTCGTCGGGGCGCTGACCAGCCACGAGCAGCGCCAAGATTTCATTGCCCAGAACGCGGCCGAACAGGCTGCCTTACGGGAAGAACACCAGTCCCGCCTCGACCGCAAGCACCTGCTGCCGCTGGCGGAAGCCCGTGCGCGCCGTCCACAGTTGCGGTTTGACGCCGAAACTGTCGCCGTCCCTGAACAGCTTGGCGTCATGACGTTCGACGATGTCACGCTCGACGCCCTTGTGCCCTACATTGACTGGTCGCCTTTCTTTCATACCTGGGAACTGCGGGGGCGCTATCCGAAAATCTTTGACGACCCGACCATTGGTGAACGCGCCCGCGAACTGTTCGACGACGCCCAGCGCCTGCTCGAACGCATCATCACGGAACGCCGTCTGCATCCACGTGGCGTTTTTGGGCTGTTTCCGGCCAATGCCGTCGGCGATGACATCGAGCTGTACACCGACGAAACCCGGACCGAAGTGCTCACCCGCTTCCACACCCTGCGGCAGCAGGTCGAGCGTACGGACGGGAAGCCCAACGTCGCTCTGGCGGACTTCATCGCCCCGAAGGATGCCGGCCGGCTGGATTACATCGGCGGCTTCGTGGTGACAGCCGGACTGGGGCTGGACGAACTCTGCGCCGAGTTCGATGCCGACCACGACGACTACCATTCGATCATGGCCAAGGCGCTGGCCGACCGCCTGGCAGAAGCCTTTGCCGAACTCGCCCACAAGCGCGTCCGTGACCTCTGGGGCTACGGACGGCACGAAAACCTGACCCGCGAGGACCTCATCCGGGAACGCTACCGGGGCATCCGCCCAGCGCCGGGCTATCCGGCTTCGCCCGACCACACGGAAAAGCGCACGCTGTTTGCCCTGCTGGGCGCAGAGGAAAATGCCGGCGTCCGCCTGACGGAAAGCTGCGCCATGTGGCCGGCCAGTTCGGTCAGCGGTCTCTACTTTGCCCATCCCGACGCGCATTACTTTGCCGTCGGTCTGCTGGGGCGCGATCAGATCGAGGATTACGCCGCACGCAAGGGGTGGACGGTTGCCGAGGCCGAGCGGTGGCTGCGTCCGAACCTGGGCTACGATCCGGCCTGATGCGACGCCGGTTCCGTCACCGGGCTGACCGCATGGGGGCGGAACGCACCAACCAGCGCCGGTATGGTTGTCCCCTGCTCGCGGCAGTAGGTCTCCAGTCCTTCAATGACGTGCAGGGCGGCGCATGGTTCGGTGTAGTTGATCGTGCCGAGCTGCACGGCCGTCGCCCCGGCCAGGATGAACTCCAGTGCGTCCATCCAGTTGGTGATGCCGCCCATGCCCAGCCGGGGAATGCCGACGGACTGTGAGACCTCATACACCATCCGTACGGCCAGCGGACGGATGGCCGGACCCGACAGTCCGCCCGTCGTAAAGCCCAACCGCGGCCGGTGGGTATAGACATCAATGGACAGGCCGACAAAGGTATTGACCAGCGACAGGGCATCGGCTCCGGCCTGCTCGACGGCGCGGGCCACCTCGACAACACTTGGCGCATTGGGCGACAGCTTGACGATGACCGGCCGCCGCGCACGGTTTTTGACGGCTTCCGTGACGCGGGCCGCCAGCCGGGGGTCGTTGCCAAACTGCGTCCCGCCTTCCTTGACGTTCGGGCAGGAAATGTTCAGCTCGTAGGCCGATACACCTTCGGCATCATCGAGCACGGCGACGACTTCCAGAAAATCCTCGATGGAAAAGCCAAAGACGTTGGCAATGACGTGCGTATCATAAGCACGCAGCAGTGGCAGTTTTTCCGCGACGAAAGCCCGTACCCCGATGTTTTGCAGCCCGATGGCATTGAGCATGCCGGCGGGTGTCTCCACGATGCGCGGCGGAGGGTTGCCTTTGAGCGGCTGCGGCGACAGGCCCTTCGTACAAAAACCGCCCAGCCGGGAGAGGTCGAAAAACGGCAGGAACTCCAGCCCATAGCCAAACGTCCCGCTGGCCGGGATGACCGGATTTTTGAACGTCAGGCCGGCAATGGTCACGGCCAGCGGGTTGTCCAATCGGGGGGCGTCCAGCGTGTGGCTGGTGGATTCGCTGCTCATGACGCCGTTGTTTCCGGGACTGGTTCGTTGACCATGAGTACCGGCTGCCCGGTTGCCGCCAGGACCGAAAGCCACAGGCTGCTTTTGGGCGAGAGGTGTTTCTTCTGGCTGGTCACCAGGTGCATCGGCACGTGGACGAACAGCCCATGCCAGTATCCGATGAGCAAATCCGTCTTTCCGGCCATGGCGGCGTGCACGGCGTACCGCGCAAAGCGGTCACTCAACTGGGCGTCGTCACAGTTGGCCGGGACACTCCGAATGAGATAGCTCGGATCGATGTATTTGACATTCGCCTCGATGCGGCGCTCACGGAAGTAGGCGATGATGCGGTCGCGCAGGTACGTCCCGATGTCGTGGTGCTTGATGTTGCCGGAGGCGTCGCGTTCAACCGGCAGATTGCCGAACAGGTGTTGCCCGGCCCCTTCGGCCACGACGATGACGGCGTGCCCGCGCTGGAGCACCCGCGTTTCCAGGTGCGCCAGAAAGCCGTTGGGCGGGTCGAGATCGAAGGGCAGTTCGGGAATGAAGGCAAAGTTGACTTCCTGGCTGGCCGTCGTGGCGCCAGCCGCGATGAAACCGGCATTGCGGCCCATAAGCTTGACGATGACGATGCCATTGGGCGCGCCCTTGGCTTCGGCATGGGCCCCGGCAATGACTTCACGCGCTTTTTCGACGGCCGTGCCGTAGCCGAAGGAGCGAAAGACGTAGGGGATGTCGTTGTCAATGGTTTTGGGAATTCCGACCACGGCCAGCGGCAGGTTGCGTCGGCGGGCCGCCTGGGCCAGAGCGTCAGCGCCGCGCTGTGTTCCATCGCCGCCGACACAAAACAGCATGTCAATGCCACGGTCGGCCAGGGTGTCGAGCATGACTTCCACCGGCTGCGGCCCACGGGATGACCCCAGAAATGTGCCCCCGTGCAGGTGGATGTTTTCCACCATCTCGTGCGTCAGGCGGATGAATCCGTCGCCATAGGCCGGATTCAGGCCCCGGTAGCCATAGCGGATGCCATAGACTTCCGGGACGCCGTAGTTGTACTTGAGGGACAGAAAAACCGACCGGATGACGTTGTTGATGCCCGGACACAGCCCGCCGCAGGTGACAATGGCGGCTTTGACCTTGGAGGGATCAAAAAAAAGCCGCTCCCGTGGGCCGGCCCGCTCGAAGAACAGGTCATCGGGACGCCCTTCCAGACGTTCCAGTTCGACATGGAAGCGGACTTTGGCGGCGTCGGACATAAACTCCCCGTGGTATTCACCGGAAGCCGCGCCAAGCTGGAGCGGCGACGGAAACCGACACTCCCCCAGCGAGTGAATGATGAGGTCTTCGGGTTTGGGCAACGTCATGACTTCCTCCGTGACGCGGGACGGGCTGGAGCAGAACCGTTTTTCCCACCGGATTTGGGGGGCGTCCGGGTGCGCGCAGCCGGGGCCGATCTGGGGGCTCCCCGCTCTGAAGCGGTCGGTTCGGCAGTCTGACGAGCCGGCCGTCGGGATGGTTTGGCTGGCGGCTGGGCAGTGCGTCCGATGGTCGTTGCCAGCCGCTCACGCTGACGGGCTTTGGCTTCCCCGACCGGACGGGGCTTGCCGAGTTTTTTCGTTGCGGCCTTTTTGGCGACCACCCGTGGGGCAATTTTCCGCTTCGAGAAGAACCGCTGCACTTCAGCCGGGGTCAACTCCCGGACGGCTCCGACCGGCAGTCCGGCATCGGTCAGGTGGCCGATGGCCACGCGCCGGAGTTTGAGCACGGAATGCCCGATGGCGTCGAACATCCGCCGAATCTGGTTGTTTTTCCCTTCGTGCAGCACGAGTTCATACCAGGTGTTGTCGTAATCCGTGTGGTCGAGGGGCGTCAGGTGCGCAATCCGGTGCACTTCCCCGTCAATGGTCATGCCATGTTGCAGCCGTTCAAGCTGGGCGGGGCCGGGCGTTCCCTTGACCTTGACGTGATAGACCTTCGGACAGTGATCGCCGGCTTTGGTCACAAGGTTGGTCAACGCGCCGTCATTGGTCAGGATGAGCAGCCCTTCGGTGTTGAAATCAAGGCGACCGACCGGATGTACACGTGGCGCGCCCTTGGGCAGCAGGTCCGTCACGAGGGGGCGCTGCTCCGGGTCGGAGAGGCTCGACAAATACCCCTTCGGCTTGTTGAGCAGGTAATAGACCAGCTTCCGCTGCGCCAGCTTCGGGTTGATGAGCCGGCCCTTGACCTTGATGGCGTCGTGTTCGGGGTCGGCTTTGGCCCCCAGCGTGTCCACGACCTGGCCGTTGACCGTCACCAGCCCGTTCTGAATCCACATTTCGGCTTCCCGCCGGGAGGCCAGTCCGGCGGCGGCGATGAGTTTCTGTAACCGTTCCTGCATGGCGGCGTTATGAACCCGTTTCGGCCGGTGCCGCGGACGAGGAAAGGGGCGGCGCCTCCGGCGGCAACGCTCCAAGCCGTTCGGCGGCGTGCTGGGCCACGGCATGGGATTCCAGCATTTCCTGCATGAGTTCCTGCGGATGCTGCCGGATTTCGAGGCTGTGCTGTTCAATCTCCTTCCGGTACTGCCGCCGGAGCTTCGCGGCGGCCCACCGGCGCCGGTCATCCTGGGTTTCAATCGGGACCGGCGGGATAGGACGCGGATGTCCCTGCTCATCCACGGCCACCATCGTGAAATAGCACGTCATGACGTGGCGTGACGTGCGCTCGCGGATGTTTTCGGCCTCGACGCGAATGCCAATCTCCATGGAAGTCCGGCCCGTGTAGTTGACTGAAGCGCGAAACGTCACCAGTTCACCGACGTGAACCGGCTCGCGAAACACCACCTGGTCCACCGAAACGGTCACGACATAACTGCCTGAATAGCGTGACGCGCAGGCATAGGCCACCTGGTCAAGCAGCCGCAACATGGCCCCGCCGTGGACGTGGCCGGAAAAATTCGCCATGTCGGGCGACATCAGAACCGTCATCAGCAAACGTTTCTCAGACATGCTTTCTCCCGTGTAACCGTTGTTCCTGATGGGCAACCGGCAGCCTGACCACAGCCTTCCGCCGATGATGCCACTCAGGTCGTTGGAGCGTCGAGTTCGGCCAGGTCTTCCAGACTGGGCAGCACACTCAAATCCTTCAACCCAAACTGCACCAGAAATTCCTTTGACGTGCCGTACAAAATGGGACGCCCGACACACTCTTTGCGCCCCTTGGGCACGATGAGCTTCCGGTCGAGCAGCGTCTTGATGGCGGAAGACGAACTCACCCCGCGAATCTCCAGGATTTCGGGAATGGTAATCGGCTGCTTGTAGGCAATCACGGCCAGGGTCTCCAGCGCCGCCAAGGAAAGCCGTGCCGCCGGGCGCGCGCGGTGGTAGCGCCGGACGTATTCGCTCAGCTCCGGGCGCGTGGCGAGTTGCCAGCCACCGGCAATCTCGCGCAGCACCAGTCCGCGCCCGGCGTAGTCGTTGACCAGGCTGTGCAGTGCCGCGTCAATGTCGGCCGGAGTCGCTTCCGGCAGCAGTTCAGCCATTTGCTTCCGTGTCAGCGGCTCCTCGGCCACATAGATGAGGGTTTCCAGAATCGGCTTGAGCGTTTCAGGGGTCATAGGGCTGGGGTGGCTTCTACCGTCACGGCTACCCGTTCGAGATGGATGCTACCGAAGGTCTCCGTCTGAATGAAGCGCACCGTACCTTCCCGCAGCAACTCCAGAATGGCCAGAAACAGGCAGACCATTTCGCGTTTCGTCCGGGCCGCTTCAAAGAGCCGGGTCACATCGAGGCGCGGCTGTTCAGCGAGCAGCCCCCGCAGCTCGGCCAGCTTTTGCGCCTGGGTCATGGCTTCGTGGGCAATCGTCAGTTCAAGCTGCCGGCGGCGGCGGTCGAGAATGCGTTTGAATGTTTCCAGCAGGTCAAAAACCGTGACGTTGACTTCTTCCGGGGCGGCGGTTTCGCAAGTGCGACGGCTATAGACGCCCTGCTCCAGCTCGTACCGCATCCACAGGTCCTCGGCCGCTGCCCGGTAGCGCCGGTGCTCCAGAAGCTGGCGCACCAGTTCCGCCCGTGGGTCGTCGGCAACGGCTTCGGCGGAAGGTTCGGCTGGCGTGGGCAGGAGCATCCGGGACTTGATGTGGATCAGCGTGGCCGCCATGACGAGAAACTCACCGGCAACATCGAAGTCCAGTTCGCGCAGCGCCTGGATGTAAGCAAGATATTCAGCCGTAATCCGCGCCATGGGGATGTCGGTAATGTCGAGTTCATGGCGCCTGATGAGATAGAGCAGCAGGTCGAGCGGGCCTTCAAAGACTTCCAGCCGCACCCGGTAGTCTCCGGGGCGGCTGTCTTCGGGAACGGCCGCCGTTTCGGCTTCGCCCGGTCTGGTTTCAGCAGGTGGCCGCAGGTGCATCGCCATGGGTGACATCGGTGTGGACCACCGGAAGTGGGGCGGTCGTCCCAGTCCGGTCGTTCAGAGCAGACTGAACAGCAATACCAGGAAAAATCTCATCAGCGGCAGATAGACTTGCGCCAGCAGGCCGGTCAGAGAAGCCAGAATGATGATGAAAAAGCCATACGGACGCAGGCTTTCATACGCTTCCATCAGCGGCACACTCACCACACTGAGCAGGCTCGACAGGATGTGGCTGCCGTCCAGCGGGGGGATGGGCAACATGTTGAAGACGGCCAGCAGCAGGTTGATGATGATCATCATCCGCAGAAAAATCAGCACCGGCTCAGCCAAACCCAGCAGCGCCTGGGGATCAGCCAGTTCGCGGCCGCTGAACATGCCCAGCACATCGCCCCGCCCGATGCCCCCCGTGACCACCAGAAGCTTGAGCAGCAGCACCGCGCCAAGGGCCAGCAGCAGGTTGCTGATGGGGCCGGCCGCCGACACCACGATGTTGGCGACAACCTTGTTCTTCCAACGACTGGGATTGACCTCGACCGGTTTGGCCCAGCCGAAGATAAAACCACCCCCAACCAAACCGAGCAGCGGAAAGAGGATCGAGCCGATGGGGTCAATGTGGGCCCGGGGGTCAAGGGTGATACGGCCCTGGTAGCGCCCGGTGTCATCCCCGAAGCGCTCCGTCGTCCAGGCATGGGCAAATTCGTGGACACACAGCGAAAAGAGGAACGCGACAAAGCCCAGGACGATGTTCCCCAGATGAATACCTTGCATGGTGCCTCTCGGAAAACTGTCCATCAGGCGCGGGTGGGATCGTAGCCAATGACCCCGACCGGAACCCGATAGATTTCATGGTTGGAAGCGAGAATGGCATTGCCGCGATTGTCGAAGGTGAGTCCGACCAGCCGGGCGCCGGCGATGAAGGGCTCAGCCTCCTGGGCATCGGGCGTGATTTTGATGACGCCCCGCAATCCATTGAGACTGGCACAGACATAGGCATTGCCGGCCTGGTCGAAGGCCAGCCCCTGCGGCCGCCCCAGCCCGATGAACCACGGCTCGACCTGCCCGGCCGGTGTCACCCGATAGATGCTTTCGCGGGTGCCGGCCAGCGTCGGGGCCGTCACGTAGAGGTATCCATCCGGCGAGAAAGCCAGATGATAGGCGGCCATGCTCGGTTCGAGGCGGGCGTGAGGGCTGGCCTCACCAAACGGCGTCACCCGGTAAATCGTCCCCTGCCGGTCGCCGACAAACAGATTGCCCATCCGGTCAATGGCCAGCCCGGTGGCAATCCCCAGGTTTTCGGCCACGGGCACGACTTCCCGGAACGGAGACACCCGGTAGAGTGTCCCATCATTCCGGCTCGTGACGTAGAGCGTCCCCTCGCGGTCCATGGCCAGCCCCGTCGGGTTGATGATGTTGTCCAGAAAGGGCGTGGACTGACCATCCTGGCTGATGCGCCACACCGACACTTCGACTTTTTTGCCCCGTGCGCCGGAAATCGTGGTGAATATCGCCCCGGTTTCGGGGTCACAGACCGGATTGGCCACCGGATGCAGGTTTTCGGCCAAAAGCTCGGCAACGAGAAAGGGCATGCGGGGGCTGGTTTGCCCGGCGGACATCAGTTGCAGGCCCGACAGACGGTCAGCTTTGGTCACATCGTCAGGCACCGTGACCAGTACCCGGTCGGGCGAGGCGCTGACGATGCGGCTCGGCGTCTCACCGAACAACACCTCACAGTCGGCATAGTCCGAGGCATCGAATCCCCGACAGTCAATGATGATAAGGCCGCCCGGCACACCGGCCTGGGGCCGCACCTGAAGCACTTCAAGCATGGTTACAAGATCACAAGTGAAAACATAGCCGTCTCAGAATGGCGGGAGAGGAGACGCCAGCGATGAAAGACGCTCCAGTTCCTTACGGGTATCCTTGACCAGCTCGCTTTCCGGGAAACGTTCGAGCAGCTCGGAAAAGTAGCGGCGGGCTTCAGCATCGTGGGTGCGCGCTTCGTCCGCTTTGCGCTGTCCCTCATCCCCCTGCCCCTGCTTCCGCAGTCGCTTCGCCTCATCTTCCAGAAGACGGCGCTGCCCCAGATGATACTTCCCGAGCAGAAAGAGAATCCGGTCAAAGCGTGTAAACTGCGGATACACCTCATAGATTTCCGTCAGCCGGTTGATGGAGGCCCGGAAGTTCTTCTGGCGGGCATAAAATTCCGCCACCTCGATGTTCTTGCGCGCCCGCTTTTCCAGAAGGGGATCGCGGGTTCCCATCTCCCGCCAGTCATCAGCCTGCTCTTGAGCTTCGTCCGGCTCGCCGTCCGGTTCACCGGGCGGCGGCGCCGGTTTTTGTGGCGACTGGCTTTTCCAGGGCGCCACCTGCCCGAGAGCTACCTGCCCGACACGCCCTGCCCCAAAAGCATGGGCGGCACCGGAAGCCACGACGGAAAACAGTACACAGGCACAGAACACGACACGCACGCCAAACATCAGAAACGCACTCCCAGGACTTGTCTGGAGACAGGGCGGGGAACGGTCAATCACCCGGTATCGCCATCCATTGTTCCCGCGCACTCAGTCCCCCGCCCATCCGGCTTGCGCGGGCAACGGACAGTTCTGCGACTATACCAATGTCGTGAAAGCGCGAAAACCCAAGACGGGCGGCCCAGACCGGCGGCCAACCGTGACGGCCAACCGTCAGGCCGGGTTCTCAGCACCTGGGGCGGCGAGACCGGCCGCCGGTGTGAGGCGGATGCTTGTTTCAGCCGCCGGCAGGGTGATGGTAAAGCAGGTCCCCTGTCCGACCTGGCTTTCCACCACGATGGTTCCGCCATGGGCTTCGGTGATGCGTTTGGCAATGGCCAACCCCAACCCGACGCCAAGCCCTTTCTTCTCAGAAGCCTGCACCTGGCGGTACGGGTCAAAAATGTAAGGCAGGTCGGCTTCGGGAATACCTTCCCCGGTGTCGGCAACGCGGATGATGACCAGCTTCTGGCGTGGTTTTTCGGGGTGGCCCTCCACGTGACAACTGAGCCGGAGCTGCCCACCGACCGGCGTAAACTTGATGGCGTTGGAGGTAAGATTGGTCAGCACCCGCCGCAGCTTCGACCAGTCTCCCAAAACTGGCGGAACCGGGCTGCACATCAGCAGGACATCAATCTGCTTTGGACGCGCCGCCACCCGCACTTCCTCAAGGAGTTCGTTCAGGCAGGTCACGAGGTCCAGGCGCCGGCTCTCCAGCGTGATTTCCTGGCTTTCCGACCGCGCCACATCCAGCATCTCATTGATCAGCATCAGCATGGTTTCCGTGCTGTGACTGGCCGCCGTGACCAGTTGGGCATAGGGGCCACCGGAAACCGTCGGTTCCTCGGCCAGAAGCTCAAGCGTGGCTTTGACGACACTCAGCGGCGATTTCAGGTCATGGACGAGCATGGCCGTAAAGGCCGCTTTGACCCGGTCCAGTTCACGCAGGCGGTCGTTGACGTGGCGCAGTTCCGTGTTGCGCGCATCGAGTTGAGCCTGGGTCCGAATGAGACGGCTCTGAATGGCATCGCCCGAACCCGTGATCTTGATGGCCTGGCGCAACAGGGTTTCATACTTCCTGAGCAGCTTCGCATAGTGGGACTGCCACTCCGCCGGTGAAAATTCACCCTGCTGAACCAGTTCATGGGCGGCCGCCACAAGCGCGCGTTCCTCGGCAAACAGCTCGAACGCATTGGCATGGTTGGAGTCTTTCGCCATGGCAGTCCAGACCGGTGGGAATCCGAAGGGTTGGCCGTGAAGGGTTCACTGTCGCCGTCAGGCGATCAGGCGGAAAGTGTCTTGGCAATCCGCGCTGTGATAACAAAGAAAGCCCGCCCGTCAGCAATCGGGCGCATTTCATAGTCCAGCGGAAAATCGGCCTTGCGGGCAATGTCAATCAGGCCCAACCCGGCCCCCTTGCTTCCAGCCCGGGTATGTTCCGCCTTGAGCCGCTCGTCATAGTACTGCTTGAGCTGGCTGGCATCCGAGTTGTGGATGCGCTCACACTGCTCGCGCAGGTAGTCCATCTGCTCGGCCGTGACGACATTGCCGGCTGACACTGAGTAGTCATCTGCCGATTCCGATACGACCACCACGCCGACCCCGACGGGATGAACCGCCCCATTGCCCCCAAAGGGAACGGTTTCCGTCTCGGCCGAATAATGCAGGATGTTCTGGGTCATCTCGATGAAAATGGCGAAAACCTTTTTCACCTTGCGGTCAAGGACCGACTTGTTTTTGAGCAGCGTACCCAGCTCCACAAGGACATCCTGCGAGATCGCCCCTTTGAAGGCCAGCCAAATCTTACGCTGACTCATGTCCTGATAGAGCCGGAACAGGTCTTCCGCCATCATTGTGCCTCCAGATCAACCGGCCGACGGGTTGCATCGGTCATCCATTGCCTACCGACAGGATGGGCGCGCATGAAACCCGATTGCGCCCGGCTTCTTTCGCGGCATACAGCGCCTTGTCAGCGGCCGCGATCAGCGAACTCACCCCTTGTTGTTCCACGGCCACAGCCGTCGCCGCCCCGACACTGACCGTCAGGACGCCATACGGCGACACCGGATGCGGAATCTCCAGCGCCGCAATCGCCTGCCGGACTTCCTCGGCAAAGGACATCACCCAGTCCGGTTGGGCATCGGGCAGGATGACGGCAAATTCCTCGCCGCCGTAGCGCGCGGCCAGATCGCCGGCACGCCGCACGCTCGCCGCCAGCGCCGCACCCACCTGCCGGAGACAGTCATCGCCATACTGATGACCGGCTATGTCGTTGAGCCGCTTGAAGTGATCCACATCCAGAAGTATCAGCGACAGCGAGGCCTGCTTGCGCATGGCCCGGCGCCATTCCTGATCGAGATACTCGTTGAAGTGCCGCCGATTGGCCACGCCCGTCAGGGCATCCAGGTAGGACAACCGGTGGAGCGCCTGATTGGCCTGTTCCAGGTGCGCACGGGCTTGTTCGAGTTCGGCATTGCGTCGCTCCAGTTCCTCCTGCATTCGCAGCAGCTTGCCCTGAAACATGTCGCTGACGTGCGTGAGCTTGATGAGCTGGCGAATGGCGTGACGGTATTTCTGGGACAAAAACCGGTAGTGTTCGCACAGCGCATCGAAGGTCACTGTCGGATCATCGGCCACCCGGGCCGCTTCCGCAGCAACGGCTTCTTCCTCGGCGTACACCGCCTCTGCATTTCGCTTTGCCTGCGCTTCAATACCCACGAGCTTTTACCGTCTCTGCCACAGCCCCCCAGAGCCAACGGCGCTGCGCGCTGTACTCCCCAAACCGGGTCAGTGCTTGACAAACTGGAACGTCAAACTCAAATCCTCGGCAAACTCCTCCCCACTCTCCCGAATATCTTCATCATCTTCACGATAGTGCCAGTGCAAACTCACCTGCCGTCCATTGCGATTGGCTTCTTCCAGTTTTTCCAGGATGTTGAGAATACACTTGGAAGAACTCGTGTTGAAATAGGACAGCTTGAAATGAAAGGCGATGGGAATCGTCGTCCGCTGGATGAAATCATCCAGCCATTTGAACACCGGCTGGTAGAACTGAAGCGAGTGTTCCGGGTAGGAGTCCCCCTCGATTTCAAGTACCCCGCTGGTTCCATCGAAATGCACCCTTGGTGTTACCTTCGTTGCGTCAAGCACCAGGTTGTTCATTGCCACGCATCCTTGAAAAACTTTCTGCCCATCAGATGGTGTGACGCAGCACTGACCGGCACACTGCCGCGTCTGCGCCCTTCTCCCCTTTCGCCTGGGTGGCGAAGCAAAACATGCTTACCCTGATGACATTGTTCAGGATTTGACCGAAACCGACTATATCACCCGCCTCTGGTGCTTCCAAGCCTGTTGTCAAGCCCAAAAACACAGGCAAGAGGCAGGCTGCGGTGCCGCTGGCGTGAACCCGCCCCCGCCCGGCATCACCGGAAAATGGTGGCGGCATCATCCTCGGCTGTTGCGTCTGCCGACTGCGCCGCCCAGGCCTCGAACAACTCAGTCCTGTTTTTCAGTCCCAACCGGGGCAGCGCATGGTTGACGACGTAAGTCGCCCCAGCGTGGCGGTTGTCCCACATCGCCTGATGCGCTTCCGGCAGGTCGGCCCACCCGACGACGACCGGCGGAGTCACTTCCAGCAACCCGGCCGCTACGGCATCGTTCATCGCCACAATCTCGTAGGCGTTGTTGAGGTGCGTTCCCCAGATGTTGGCCGTCGGCATGTCAATCCGGCGCTGCCGCATCCAGACCTGCGGCGCATAGAAACTGTAGCGCCGCCCGGACATGTCCTCGGCATAGATGACGCGCCCGGTGTAGGGCTTGACCAGGGTCGTGCTGATGCCCAGCGTGTCCTGTCCGGCGCGTTCAAAAATCATGTCCGGGTAGCCACGGGGGTTGTCCGGCGCGGCCAGCAACCGTCCCACGGCTGCGGCAAAGGGTTTGAAGTTGATTTCAGTGAACAGGCGAACGGCTTCCTTGAAGGACTCGGTGTCGGCCTTGGGGTCGGGAAAGGCCGGCATCGTGGTCGGCCAGACGAAGTCTGCACCGTAGCGCCGCCGCAGGTCCTCGATGCTGACCAGTCCCCGGACGGCATCGCCAAAGCCCAGGCTGGCGACGAATTCCTTTTGGGCATCCGTCTGCGTCGCCACGACGACCCGCGCATGGGACTCCCGGACGGCCTCGATGATCTCGATGCCGGTCTCATCCACGATGTCTTCACTGATGCCGTAATAGACCAGCACCGACTGCCCGGCCCGCAGCCCGACCCGCTGGAGCATGTCGGACGGCGCAGCCGCGCCGGGTTTGCCCATAAACGTGAAGTGATAGCCGGATGACGCGCCGTAGAAGGTCAACGTCCCGCCCGGCCCCAGCAGTTGAAAACTCCGTGGAAAGGAACGCTCCCCGGCATGGGAAACCGCGTAGTCGGCCAGATGCCCCTCATTTTGTGCGCGGAACATCGCCAGCAGGGGTTCACCGGCGGCCTCCCAGGCGGCCCACTGCGCCGGGTCTTCCGGCACTTTCGTAAAGCATGGCTCCAGTTCCGGCGCCCGCCGGTTGATGACGCCCGTCGCGCCGTGCTGCTTGACGAAGCCCGCCCGCTCGGCGCTCGACACCATGCCCGTCACTTTTACATTGTTGCGCACGCCAACCTTGAGGGCCTCAAAACCCGTGCCCGTCGCCGCGCCTTCCACAAACAGGCGCTTGCCCGGCGCAACCCTGAGCGTCGTAAACAGCGCCCGGTAAATCGTGCCCAGGTTGAGCATGTAGCTTCCCGCCGCCTCGATGGTCAGGTCTTCGAGCTTGTGGTGAAGCTGCGGCGGCTGCACGAGCAAAAACTGCCCATGCGAGCCATTCGGCTCCTGGTAGCCCTGGATACCAAAGTCGGCAAACATCGGGTCCAGCCCGACCAGCGGTGAAAACAGGTCATTCTGGCCGGAGTAAATGGACACCAGATCGCCCACCTGCAGCCGTCCCTCCCGCTTGACCTCGCTGCCCATCGCCACAATGAGACCGATGCCGCCGGAGCCGGTGATGTGAAAATCCTGGTCATGGTCATCCATGACGGAGACGGGAATTCCGGTCAGCGCCCAGATGTCGTTGAAGTTGACTTCACTTACAAGCACATACACCAGGACTTCGGCTGGGCTGGGCGTCGGGACGGGCACAATGAAGTGCCGTTCCACATCGTTCGGCTCACCGTGCAGAGCGGCACCGGTCATCGGGTCCTTGATGATACCTTGGGCGTACTGATACTTCGGCAGCGGTGTCAGACCGGGATAAAACGGCGTTCCGACCGGGAGCAGTTCGCTGCGTTCCAGCAGCGCCTGTTCTTCCGGTGAGCCAACCATAATGAGCGGGCGCGGTGGCAGGGGTGCGCTTTTCTTGTCGAGAAACGCCTGAATACCTGCCTGCCCGCCCTCCGGGTCGGCCACAGCTTCGGCAAACACGTTGGCTTCGTGCCGGAGTCCGGCTGCATAGCCCTGCTCCAGGCCAAAAAACACACAGTCCAGAGCACGCTGGACGGCCTTTTCACGCCCGACGGCCCGCGCCTGCGCCAGCAGGCGCGCCACGCGCGGATGGGCTTCGACCTCGGCGCGGGAAAGCCCCGGCTGCGGTGTGGCCCACTGGCTGAGCGCCGCCTGCCGCCGGGCAAACGCTTCGGCCAGCGGGCCGGTTCCCGTCAGGATGTACTCACGGGCCAACTGCGCGGCGACTTCGACGGCTGAATGCGCCTCGGTGGCAATGGCATCCACCAGCCCCAGAGCTTGCGCCGTCGGGGCATCGAGGTTTCGCCCGCCAACGATGATTTCGATGGCGTCGAGCAACGTATCCGGCACGGCCGAGGGGGCCGGCGCCGCGCCAGAAGCAGCAGAGTTCGACATGGCTGGAAGAAGACCTTTCACAAAAGTACCGGTAGCGTCCAGTATCGCACGACGGCCCGGTTCTGCGCTATGTTCCAGCCAACCTGAACCATCTTGCCTCGACTTTGGCCGTCATCCACGGCTTCTGCCCACCATGTTTGACCAACACACCAAAAGCCTGCTTCCCGATGCGGAACTCTCGCGGCGGCAGTTCGTGCTGACTTCACTTGCTGCCGGCTTTGCACTGGCCGCGCAACCCATCAGCGCCCAGACCATTGTGACCGACACCGCCGGCCTCACAACCCAGGAGGTCAGCATCCCGGCGGCCGACATTGCCTTTCCGGCCTATCTGGCGCGGCCTGAAAAAGGCACCCGTTTCCCGGTGGTCATTGTCATTCAGGAGATTTTCGGCGTTCACGAGCACATCAAGGACATCTGCCGGCGACTGGCCAAGGTCGGTTATCTCGCACTGGCCCCAGAACTCTTTGCCCGTCAGGGTGATGTCTCCAAACTGGAAACCATCGGCGACATCATCTCCAAGGTGGTGTCGAAGGTCCCAGACGCGCAGGTGCTTTCTGACCTGACGACGTGCGTTGCCTACGCCGCCAAAACCGGCTACGGCGACATCAAACGGCTGGCCGTGACGGGCTTCTGCTGGGGCGGGCGCATGACCTGGCTGTTTGCCGCCCACGAACCACGGGTCAAAGCCGCTGCGGCGTGGTACGGCTCACTGGTTGCCAACCCACGCAACAACCCGGATTTCAAGCCTGACCCGTTGCGTCCTACATTCCCGATTGACATTGCGCCGACGCTGCGAACACCAGTGCTTGGGCTGTACGGCGGCAAGGACCAGGGTATTCCGCTCGAAACCGTCGAACAGATGCGGACGGCGTTGGCCAAGGGCAGGTCCGGCTCGAACATCATCGTCTATCCCGACGCCCCCCACGGCTTTCACGCCGACTATCGCCCGTCCTACCGCCAGGCAGAGGCCCAGGCCGCCTGGAAGGCAATGCTCGCGTGGTTCAAGCAGCATGGTGCAGCCTAGTCGTCACCCGGTACAGGATGCCGCTGCGGCCCGCGCCGCTCTGGCCGCAGCCCGGCGCATGGTTGTCAAAATCGGCAGCAACGTGCTCGTCGAGCCGGGAACAGGGCTGGTCGAAACCGTGCTCCGGCATCTCGTCGGGCAGTGTCTGACCCTGCGCGCAGACGGGCGCACGGTGGTCATTGTTTCCTCCGGGGCGGTCGCCTGCGGCATGACGCACCTGCGGTTGCATCACCTGCCGCTGGGCCGGGACCTGTCCTTCAAGCAGGCGGCAGCGGCCATCGGGCAGCCGTTTCTGATGCGCTACTACGAGCAGGCCTTTGCGCCCGTCCCGGTGGCGCAGGTACTGCTGACCTACGACGACGCCCGCGACCGGGAGCGGTTTCTCAATGCGCGGCACACGTTGCGAACGCTGCTGACGCTCGGCGTCGTGCCCATCATCAACGAAAACGACACCGTGGCCACGGCTGAAATCAAGTTCGGCGACAATGACTTCCTGAGCGCGCTGGTGGCCAACATCGTGGATGCCGACCTGCTCGTGCTGCTTTCGGATGTGGACGGGCTGTTTGACCGCGATCCCAAACAGCACGTGGAAGCCCGGCGGTTGAGCTTTGTCCCGGAAGTCACGGCCACGACCCTGGGGCTGGCTTCCGGCGGGAAGAGCGCCTTTGGCACGGGCGGCATGCAGTCCAAGCTCACGGCGGCTCAGACGGCGGCACGGTTTGGCGTCACGACGGTCATCGTCAACGGTCGGGCGTCAAACATCCTGCAGCGCGTCATGGCAGGTGATGACGTTGGGACGCTGTTCCCACCGGCGGCGGCGGCCCTCGGCGGCCGCAAGCGCTGGATTGCCGCCCTGCGCCCGAAAGGCACCCTGACGCTCGACGCCGGAGCCGTGCACGCTGTGGCAACGCAGGGTAAGAGCGTCCTGCCGTCGGGTATCATCCGGGTCACTGGACGGTTCGCCGCCGGGGATGTCGTGGCGTGCTGCGATGAGCAGGGGCGCGAAATCGCGCGTGGACTGACCAGCTACAGCGCCGATGAAACTGAAACCATCCGTGGACTGAAGTCCTCCGAGATTGCGCAGCGGCTTGGCTTCCGCGCGCACGACGAGGTGATCCACCGGGATGACCTCGTACTTACCGGCGAACGCTAACGCCCCATCCAGCCGCCATCCACGACGAGCACGTGGCCATGGACGTAATCACTGGCCGCTGAGGCCAGAAACACCGCTGCGCCGGCCAGATCGGACGGCTGCCCCCACCGCCCGGCCGGAATGCGCTCCGTGATCTGGCGGTGACGCACGGGGTCCTCCCGCAGCGGACGGGTGCTTTCGACTTCCAGATAACCCGGCGAAATGGCGTTGACGTTGACGCCCCGGGAAGCCCATTCGTTGGCCAGGGATTTCGTCAGTTGCACGACGCCGCCTTTCGAGGCTGCAAACGCCGGGGCCTGCCAGCCGCCCTGGAATGCCAGCAGTGACGCAATGTTGATGATCTTGCCCGACCGCCGTTCGAGCATGTCCTTGGCCACCATCTGCGACAGCCGGAACACGGTCGTCAGGTTGATGCTCAGGATGAAGTCCCAGTCTTCGTCGCTCAGCTCCACGGCCGCGCCGCGGCGAATCGTACTGGCATTGTTGACCAGAATATCAATCCGCCCGAAATGCGCGAGGGTCGTGGCCACGATATGACGGTGAAAGGCGCGGTCGTAGAGGTCTCCCGTCACGGCCAGCGCCCGCCGGCCCAGCGCCCGAATCTGCTCACAGAGGGCTTCCGGGGCACGGGCTGAACCATGACAGGCAACATCGGCGCCGGCTTCGGCCAGAGCCAGCGCAATGGCCGTCCCAATCTCGGAAAGCGCACCCGTCACCAGCGCGACCTTCCCATCCAGACGAAACAAATCCAGTACCACGTCTCGAACCGTCCCTGTCGTTGGAAAATGTCATGTGACCGCTGAGCTTACCGCGTCCCTCCACGTAACAACAACGAAAATGGCTTTTGGCCGCTGGGACTGAATCCGCTAACGTGTGCCGACCAACAGTAGCAACTCCATTCACCCACAGCCGGCGTGCGTTTTTTCGGCCTGACGCGCCGGTTTGACAGGACATGTCTGACGTTTGACCCAGTTAATCCCCACCTACGCTACCCAGAGGCTTTGGTATAAAACAGTTCAAAGGAAACATTCCCTTTATTTACAGGAGAACAGATCATGGCATTCGATGAAAAAGTTTTCCAATCCGTGCAAAAACTTCCCCGGTCACTCCAGGAAGAGTTGCTTAGCTTTATCCAGTATCTTCTCGTCAAGGCAGAGCAGCAGGAAAAGCAGGAGTGGGGAGCTTTGTCGTTATCTTCAGCCGTGCGGGATATGGAGGATGAGCCTGCGTTATACAGCACGGCAGACATCAAGGTAAGTTTTGTATGAAAAAAGCGGGGCAGGTTGTCGTCTTTCGTTTTCCACAAGCTGATCTGGCAGAAGGGAAGCTAGGACCTGCACTCCTGTTGGTTGACATACTCCCCTGCCTAAAGGCAGGGGATTCTTGTTCTTGGTTCTGCGAGCGCACTTACTTCATCAGGTTGCCCCTCTAAAGCAGCGGTGCATTCTCCCCAAGCGTTCCCTCTTTCGAGGCAGTTCCCTTTTGCCCAAAGGTACTGTTTTGCCACTCCATTCCCAAGATGCTTAGTCCCTTCTTGAGGATGTTCAAAGCCGCATTCTGGTCTCTGTCTAATTCAAATCCACATTTAGGACAACTATGGGTTCTAGTGGATAGGGTTTTTACTACCATAATGCCCACAGTTACTACAGTCCTGTGTGGTGTACTGCGGCGGTACGCTGACTACTGCCTTGTCCCACACCTTGCCGTAGTAGTCCAGCCACGCAGTGAATTGAGACCAGCCAGCATCATGAATGGATTTGGCAAGATGATGATTTTTGACCAGGTTCTTCACCTGCAAGTCTTCATACGCCACGACATCGTGAGATGCCACCACGCACCGTGCCTGCTTAATTGCCCAGTCTTTACGCTGGCGTTGGACTTTCAGATGCACTTTGCCCAGTCGCTTTCTTTGCTTGTGGTAGTTCTTGGATTGGGATTTTGCCCCCTTTTTGAACTTCCGACTTAATCTGCGCTGGTGTTGCTTTAACCTTCTTTCGCTACGCCTCAAAAACTTAGGACACTGTACAGGGTTGCCGTTCTGGTCGGTGTAGAAAGCCTTCAAGCCCAAGTCAATGCCAATCACATTGCCTGTGTATGCTCCCTGCTCTTTGCGCTCCACATCCAGGCAGAACTGGGCATAGTACCCATCTGCCCTGCGTATCACCCGCACCCGATTGATTTTGGAGTTCAGGATATGGTGTCTTGCCTCGCCGTTGCAATACAGAGCAAAAGTACCAGCACCGAAGCCATCGGTGAACGAGATAGTCATCCCATCTTCTGACAGCTTCCAGCCCGATACCTTGTATTCCACAGAACGGCAATGCTTCTTAAATTTGGGATACCCTTTCTTGACCGCCTTGTTTCTGCAGTTGGTATAGAAACGGGAGATGGAAGCCCAAGCCCGTTCTGCACTTGCCTGCCTTGCCGCTGAGTTTAACTTCCTGACAAAGGCAAACTCTTTGGCCAGGTCTTTGCAGTGGGCATAGAGAACAGCTTTGTTTACGCCCTTGTTGTCCATCCAGTACCGCACACATTTGTTTCTGACAAACTGTGCGGTACGGATGGCTTCATCCAGAGCCTGATACTGCTCTGCTGTCCCTTTTAGTAGCTTGGCTTCCATTACTCTCATACTGCTATTTTATCACAGGTTTGGCTTGATAAAACAGCGTGCGCCTTATATCCCTGCCCTAAAGTGTAGGGCTTTACGGCGTTTTTTCGGTAAACTTCCTGGCGAGTATGACGACTGGCTGATTTGCATGATTTCATCCCAGACGCGGCATTATCTTGCAGGATTTGATGAAGTGGTTCGGGAAGGTGATGAAGATTTTGAACAAAGTGGCTTGAAGGTAGCGAGTGTCATCCGGGCAGGGCGCCTGGCTGTTGTGTCGGGCGACCTGCTTCTTGGTGCAATTGGTGAAATTTCACGGGAGCGTTTGGAGCGTGTAAGACAGAGTATAGCGAAGTGGTTATTAACAATGCAAAATGGCGGCTGAGAGCTTATCCGAACAACCCAGTGGCACGGAGAGGGATCAAGCCACAATCGAAGTGAAGAAAGGCCAGTGTTGCTCAGGCTTCTTCTTTCAGGCCCGGCCGGAAAGTAGCCGAGTTGCGCCGGAAGCGCGGTGGTCACCCATCATCTGTCAGCGTGCCTCGTACTGCCGTGCAGCAGGCACGTGCCACCCCGGCAGCCGCATCCCCCCGCCCTTCCGGGCTGCGCTCAATCGGCCGCCCTCCGCATCAGCTTCTTCAGCTCTTTCCCGGCATACCGATCAACCTCGTGGATTGGCAGCGCCGCTTCAGTGAAGAATGATGTTGGCCACGGGGATTCGAATTCGCTAACGTGTCCTGACCGACAGTGACAAATCCCTTCACCACAGCCGGCGTGCATTTCTTCGGCATGACGCGCCGGTTTGACAAGACATGACCGACGTTCGACTGGCCTGGATTGACTACGTCCTGATGGCGATTTACTTCGCCTTCGTCATTGGCATCGGCGTGGCGCTCAAGCGTTTCATGCGTTCGAGTACCGACTACTTTCTGTCGGGCCGCGCCATTCCGGCCTGGGTTGCCGGACTGGCATTCATTTCCGCCAACCTAGGCGCGCAGGAAGTCATCGGCATGGGCGCTTCCGGCGCGAAGTACGGCATTGCCACAAGCCACTTCTACTGGATCGGGGCCATTCCGGCGATGGTCTTTGTGGGTGTTTTCATGATGCCGTTTTACTACGGCTCGCGGGCCCGCTCCGTGCCGGAATACCTCAAGCTGCGCTTCGATGAAAAAACCCGCGCCCTGAACGCCATTTCCTTTGCCGTGATGACGGTGTTTTCTTCCGGCGTGTCACTGTATGCCATGGGCAAGCTGTTCCGGCTGCTGCTCGGCTGGGATGAAGATGCCAGCATGCTCGTCGCCGCTGGCATCGTGCTGGCCTACATCTTCCTGGGTGGGTTGACGAGCGCCATCTACAACGAAGTCCTGCAGTTTTTCCTCATCGTCTTTGGTTTTCTGCCGCTGGTGCTGCTCGGGCTGAAAGACGTTGGCGGCTGGGAGGGGCTTCAGGCGCGCCTTATGACGCACTCCGTGACGCAGGGCTATGCACCGACAGCCTACACGCAGTCCTGGGCGTTTATGGGAGACGCCACGCGCAATCCGGTTGGCGTCGAGTGGTTCGGGCTGGCGATGGGGCTTGGCTTTGTGCTGTCGTTTGGCTACTGGTGCACGGATTTTCTCGTTGTGCAGCGCGCCATGGCGGCCGACTCCATGACGGCGGCCCGCCGCACGCCGCTCATTGCCGCCATTCCCAAGATGCTGTTTCCCTTTCTGGTTATCCTGCCGGGGATGATTGCCCTGACTGTCGAGCCGCGCCGGGAAGCGACGCCAGCGGCGACCGTCGCCCGCGTCGGCATCATCCCGGCCAAGACAACTGATGCTGGCGAAGTGCTCCGCGACACCAACGCGCGCCCGGTTATTGACTACGACCTGGCCACACCGGCCATGCTGGCGCACTACCTGCCGGCCGGACTGCTCGGCCTGGGGCTGACGGCGCTGCTGGCGTCGTTTATGTCCGGCATGGCGGGCAATGTCACGGCGTTCAACACGGTGTGGACGTATGACATCTATCAGAGCTATTTCAAACGCGACGCCAGCGATGCGCACTACCTCTGGATGGGCCGCGCCGCCACCGTCGGCGGAATTGCACTCTCGGTAGCGACGGCCTACGTGGCTGCGGCCTTCAACAACATCATGGATGTGCTCCAGCTTGTGTTTGCCTTTGTCAATGCGCCGCTGTTTGCGACGTTCCTGCTGGGGATGTTCTGGAAACGCGCCACGGGACACGGCGCGTTCTGGGGTCTGGTGGCGGGCACGCTGGCAGCCGCGTTTCATCACGGGATTTCCCTGCCTGAAGGAGCTACCGTCGGCGTCAAGGGGGGCTTTTTCGGCGTCCTTCTGTCGCCCTACCGCAGCGAACTGGCCCAGACCTTCTGGACGGCCATCATCGCGTGGACGGTGTGCTTCACCGTCACCATTGCTGTGAGCCTGGCTACGAAACCGCGTCCCGATGAAGAACTTACCGGACTCGTCTATGCCCTGACGCCCAAGCCGACGGAAGAGGCAGCCTTCTGGCAGCGTCCCGGAACGTTGGCCGTCGTCGTCCTCATCGGTACGCTTTTGCTCAACCTGATTTTCTTCTGACCATCCTTTTCTGGAAGGGGCCTTTTGTATGAGCGGTGGCATCGGACTCGACGTGCGCCTGCCCATCGGAATCATGTTCGCGTTGATGGGTCTGACGCTCGTCCTTTACGGCTGGATGACCAATGGCGTCCCCGGCTTCTACGACAAATCGCTGGGCATCAACATCAACCTCTGGTGGGGGCTGGTGATGACCATCTTTGGCGGCGCGATGCTTGCGCCGGCGCTGTTCAAACGACGATGACCGAGACTTCCACCATACCACCGGAACCCACCATGACGCGGCAGGTCATCATCAAGCCTGATGGCCGGCGGCTCATCTTCTATACCTTTGCGCAGCCGACCGAAACGGCGGATGCCGCGCGGCGGCCAGACGAAATGACACCCAATGTCGGAGCTTCGCTGGAACCCTCTGCTGGGTGAGTGGACCATTACCGCCACGCACCGGCAGGAGCGCACGTTTCTGCCGCCGGCAAACTACTGTCCGCTGTGCCCGACCCAACCGGGCGCTTTTGAAACCGAAATTCCGGCTCCGGCCTTCGACATCGTGGTTTTTGAGAACCGCTTTCCGAGCTTGCAGGCTGTGCCACCACCGCCGGCCATTGAAGGCAGTGCGCTCTATCCGGTACGGCCGGCGCAGGGCATCTGCGAGGTTGTGGTCTATACCGACCGCCACACGACGACGCTGGCCGAAGAAAGCGTCGAGCGCATCCGGCGGCTCATTCTCGTCTGGTGTGACCGCTTTGCCGAACTTGGCGCGCGGGAAGAGGTGGCTTACGTCTATATCTTTGAAAACAAGGGCGAAGCCATCGGCGTCACGCTCCACCATCCGCACGGGCAGATTTACGCCTATCCGTTCATCCCGCCGCGCGTTGCCCGCCAACTGGCGCAGTCCCGGCAGCACTGGGCGCGCACCGGACGCGACCTGCTGGGCGACATCCTGGCGGCCGAACAGGCTGATGGACGGCGCATCGTCTGCGAAAATGAGGCTTTCGTGGTGCTCGTTCCCTTTTTTGCGCGTTACCCGTATGAAACGCTGCTCGTGCCCAAACGGCCCGTTGCAGCCATTGTGGATTTCGATGCGCACGAGCGCCACCAACTGGCCGAACTCCTCAAGACCCTGCTCGTTGGCTATGACCGGCTCTTTGGGTTTTCCCTGCCGTACATCATGGCACTCCACCAGCGGCCGACCGACGGGCAGGATTACCCTTACGTCCGCTTCTACATCGAGTTTCTGCCGCCACACCGGACGGCGGCCAAACTCAAGTATCTGGCCGGGAGTGAAAGCGGCACCGGGGCCTTCATCAACGACACCATCCCTGAAGAAACCGCGCCACGGCTGCGCGCCTGCTGCCTGGAGCGGTAAGCGGAGACCGTTTATCTGGGCCGAACAACCCGGTGGGCATGCCGCAGAATGGCTTCCATGTGGCTGACGTAGTCTTCCAGGGCCGTGCGGCCGGTGGCCGTCAGCCGATACCTCGTGTGGGGCATCCGTCCCCGAAAGCCCTTTTCACAGTGCAGATAGCCGGCCTCCTCCAGACGCCGCAGGTGGACGCTCAGATTGCCGTCCGTCGTGGAGAGCAGTCGCCGCAGCTCCGTAAAGGACAGGTATTCGACTCCGGCCAGCGCGCACAGGATACCCAGCCGCAGGGGTTCGTGAATGAGCTTGTCCACGCCCTCGCAAACCACCTTGGCCGCCGAGACGACGGCTTTTGGCGGGGCGGGCAGAGGTTCTGGTTTGTTGGCTTTCCGTTTAGCCGCCATACTTTCGCGCAATAACAAGTCCGAAGCCGACGTGGAGTGCACCAAACCCAAAGGCCATCGCCCAGTGTGTCATGGGCAAGGGGAGAAACAGCGTGACGCTTCCCAGAAGCAAAAACGCCAGGCCCAGCAACGGCACGACGCGGACGGAAAAAGCCCCGGCTGCCGTGACGCCGGTGCCATAGAGCAGCAGCCACGTGCCAGGCAGCAAGTCATACGCGCCGTGCCTGACCAGCACCACTGAGAGCAGGCCGCCCACCACCAGTGGCGGGACAAAAGCAAAGAAAAAGCGGCGCGCTGCCGCCGAAGCCAGCGAGTGATCCTGCCGACGCGCCTTACGCCACATCGTCGTTGCGCCAATGGTCAGCGCCAGAATGGCTTCCCCAATCCACACCAGCAGCCAGCGCCAGAGCGTCGGCTGTACGGCCGCCAGAACGACGGCGACGTGGGCCGTCAGCCCGACGGCCACCATGCCCCAGCCGGGCACAGCCGTAAACAGCGTAGCCCGCTCCATGGTGTCACGGATGAAGCGCAGGTTCGCTTCAGCCCGCTCATGGAGCGTCACGGTCGGATTGCTGTTTCGCAGCGGCGTAGCAGCCATGTTCACATGCGTTCCAGGCTTCAGCGCCCGGTAAACACCGGCGGTCGTTTTTCGATAAATGCGGTGACGCCTTCCCGGAAATCGTGCGTTGTCGCGCAGGCCGCCTGGTGGTCGCGTTCATGGTTCAACTGCGTGGCGAAGTCAGCATTCTTGCTGCTACGCAGGAGGGCTTTTGTCCGGGCGATGGCCTGGGTCGGAGCAGCAGCAAACTGTTGGGCGCATAACTGAACCGTGTTGGCAAACTCGGCATCAGCGACCGTCTGATGTACCAAACCGATGGTTTTGGCCTCTCCGGCCGGAACCGTCCGTCCGGTCAACATCAAATCCGTGGCGCAGGCCCAACCGACAACGCGCGGCAGGAGAAACGTCCCCCCACCGTCGGGAACAAGGCCAATCCTGATGAACGCCTGGGAAAAGCTGGCGCTCATGGCGGCGATCCGGTAGTCGGCGGCCAGCGTCAGGCTCATGCCCAACCCATGCGCCGGGCCGTTGATGGCGGCAATCACCGGCTGCGGCAGGTTGTACAGCGCCAGCACCATGCCGTTGACGCGCTCGATCATGGCCGTGACGGCTTCGGCAGCCGTTTCCGGGGCCGCCGCCAGCATGCCACGGATGTCACCACCCGATGAAAAGGCCCGGCCAGCGCCTGTCACCACCACAGCCCGGACATCCGTTTGCCCGGCAAGCCCGGTAAACACCTCGGTCAGCTCACCGATCATGGTCTGGTTCATGGCGTTGAGTGTGTCCGGACGGTTGAGCGTCACCCGCGCAATGGCGTTCTGCGTCTCCACGAGGATGGTTTCGTAGGCCATGCCTGAGTCTCCCTTGGTTATGAAAGTTGCGTTTGGCCTACATAGCCCAACCGACTATAAAAACACAACCAAAGGCACAGCCTTTGCGCCTTGCAGCAAAGTGGGTCTTCAGAAAAATGTCACCAACCTTGCCCTGCCAGCCACGCCGGCTGACCGTCCTCTTGTTCGTTGCCGGGCAGTTCCTGTCGCGTACCACCGTCATCTTCGAGGACAGCCGACTTTGGCTTTCGGTCGGCACAACCTCGGAATGCGACATCCTCGTGACCGAACCGGACTTTCCCCAGCTTGCCTTTCAGATCAACTGGCATCCGGCCCGCGAACCGCTGTTGTACGTCCACCCGGCTGTCGTCTGGCTTGACGGTCAATGCCGGCAGGCAACGCTGACCGAGTCCATTTTTCCCCTGGGTGCCCATACCGCCGTCCGTCTGCATGGCACGCGGACGGTCTTTCTGGTACTGCGTACCGATGGCACTGACGTTGACGGGCAGGACTGGGACGGGCAGAACCGGGACGGGCAGGACTGGGCTTCAGCCGTCAGATGGCTCTTTGCCGACCCGGCTGCCGACCGGTTTCAACCGGCAGACGCAGCCAGCCGGGCTGTTCACCCATAGTCATGTCATCCGGCAGACCTACCACTTCAGGAGAAACATCCAGGATGAAACGCATCGTCCGCCAGCTTATCCGACGAACAGGTTTTGACATCGTGCGCTACCGAAGCGCCCCTCCCAAGGCCGCCGGTCCGGCCGAAGTCAAACCTGTTTTCCCACCGGATTTTGACCCCGAAGCGATTGACATCATCCAGGCCGTCCAGCCTTACACCATGACCAGCATCGAGCGCATCTTTGCGCTGATTCAGGCGGTCAGATACATCGTCCAGGCCAATATCCCCGGCGATATTGTCGAGTGTGGCGTCTGGCGGGGGGGCAGCATGATGGCCGTTGCACATACGCTCCGGCGTCTCGGCCAGGACAAGACGAACCTCTATCTCTTCGACACGTATGAGGGCATGACGAAACCGGATGCCACCGACGTGGACTATACCGGTCAACCCGCCTTGGTCGAGTTTGAGGCCACGAAAAGAGGTGAAGACAGCTCTTCCTGGTGCTATGCCCCACTCGAAGAGGTTCGCCAGAACATGGCCAGCACCGGCTATGACATGAGCCGGGTCAAATTCATCAAGGGCAAGGTCGAAGAGACACTTCCCGGTTCAGCGCCAGACCGGATTTCGCTGCTGAGACTCGACACCGACTGGTACGAATCCACCAGACACGAACTGACCCACCTGTTTCCCCGGCTCTCCACGGGGGGCGTCCTGATTGTTGATGACTACGGGTACTGGCAGGGCAACAGAAGAGCCGTAGATGAGTACCTGGCAGAACATGGCTTCCACCTGCTGCTCAACCGGATTGATTTCACGGGACGAATCGCCGTCAAGTGTACTCCCGGCTGAGGCAGGGTTCGGCCAGAGGGCGACGGATTCAGCCAGTCGTCATCCGGCGGGAGAAGCATCAGATTTCCTGGGGCGAAGCGCCTCGGCCAGCGCCTGGAACTGGTCGCGTGGCAGCATCGTCAGGGTATTGAACGACTGCCCCATCAGCCATTCGCCGCCGTCCATGGTCACACACTCCCCGTTGATGTAGCTGGCGGCGTCGCTGACCAGATAGGCCGCGAGGTTGGCCAGTTCGGGTGGCTCGCCGAAGCGACCCGTTGGGTTGCGGCGTTTGCCTTCTTCCTCCATCCCCGGCAGCATCAGGCGCGACCACGCCCCTTCGGTTGGGAACGGCCCCGGCGCAATGGCATTGAGCCGAATCCGGTAGCGCCCCCACTCCACCGCCAGCGAGCGCGTCATGGCCAGGACACCGGCCTTGGCGCACACCGAAGGCACGACGTAGGCCGCGCCGGTCCAGGCGTAGGTGGCCACGATGTTGAGCATGCACCCACCCTTTCCCTGGGCAATCATGTGTTTGCCCACGGCCGACGTACAGTGAAATGTCCCGTTGAGCACGATGCCCACCACGGCGTTGAAGGCGTTCGGCGACAGGGTCTCGGTCAGCGCCAGAAAGTTCCCGGCGGCATTGTTGACCAACACATCGAGCGTGCCAAAGCGCGCGATGACCTCATCCACGGCGGCAGTGACGCGGGTGGCATCCCGGACATCAGCGCCAACGGCCATGGCTTCCCTGCCCTGCGCCTCGATCTGTTGCACGACTTCGGCCAGCGGTTCAGGCCGTCTTCCCAGCACGGCAACCCGGGCCCCCAGTTCGGCAAAACGCAGCGCCATGACGCGCCCCAGGCCCGTGCCGCCGCCGGTGATGAGAATGTTTTTCCCGGCAAGCAATGTGGTTTCAAACATAACCTGTGACTTTCACAAACAGGACAGGAAGGGAACAATCTCTGGAGATTGGGGCAGGCGGTGCGCCCACCTGCCCCACTGTGTTATCTGCCAGCAGATGACTGGCAGTACCTGACTGGCAAAGGTCAGAGCTTGATGCAGACCGATTTCGTTTCGGTGTAGGCGTTGAGCACAGCGTGGCCCATTTCACGCCCCCAACCCGACTGCTTGTAACCGCCGAAGGGCAGCGCAGCATCAAAAACGTTGTAGCAGTTGATCCACACCGTGCCGGCCTTGATTTCGGCCGCCAGGGCGTGGGCCTTGCTGATGTCGCGCGTCCAGATGCCGGCCCCAAGCCCATAGACCGTGTTGTTGGCGCGGGCGCTGACTTCCCGGATGTCCGAAAACTTCATCGCCGTCACCACAGGACCGAAGATTTCTTCCTGCACGACCTTCATATCGTCCCGCACATCGGTGAGCACGGTAGGCGCGACGAAGTAGCCTTTGTCACCCACCCGCTGCCCGCCGGCGATGGCTTTGGCACCATCCTTTTCACCGGATTCAAGGAAGCCCGTCACCCGCCGGAGCTGCGTCTCGGACACAAGCGGCCCCATCTGGGTTGCCGGATCGAAGCCCTCACCGACGCGAATCCGCCTGGCAATTTCACCGACGCCGGACACGACATCATCAAAGATGTCTTCTTCGACGAAAAGCCGCGAACCAGCCACACAGCACTGACCATGGTTGAAGAAGATGGCATTGGCCGCACCTTCAATGGCAACCGACAGATCGGCGTCCTTGAAGACGATGTTGGGTGACTTGCCGCCAAGTTCGAGCGTGACCTTCTTGAGGTTGCCGGCTGCCGCCTGCACGATGAGCTTGCCGACTTCCGTCGAACCCGTAAAAGCCACCTTGTCCACGTCGGGATGGGCGGCCAGGGCTGCCCCGGCCGTTTCGCCGTAGCCCGGCACGATGTTGACCACGCCCGGCGGGAAACCAGCCTCCAGGATGAGTTCACCCAGCCGCAGCGCCGAAAGCGGCGTTTCTTCGGCCGGCTTGAGCACCACCGTACAGCCCGCCGCCAGCGCCGGGCCAAGTTTCCAGGCCGCCATCAGCAGCGGGAAGTTCCACGGAATGATCTGCCCGACAACCCCCACCGGCTCCCGCAGCGTGTAGGCCAGATAGTTCCCGCCCGGCACAGAGAGCGGAATCGTCTCGCCTTCGATCTTGGTGGCCCAACCGGCCATGTAGCGGAACAAATCCACGGCCAGCGGCACATCCGCTGCCCGCGACACCGTCAGGGGCTTTCCATTGTCAAGCGTTTCGAGCTGGGCAAACTCTTCCAGATGCTGCTCAACCAGGTCGGCCAGCTTCCAGATGAGCCGTCCCCGCTCGGAGGGTGTCATTTTGCGCCACGGGCCTTCCTCAAAGGCACGCCGGGCTGCCTTGACGGCCAGATCAATATCCTCGGCATTACCTTCGGCCACATGGGCGAGAACTTCTCCGTTCGCCGGGTTATAGACTTTGAACACTTGACCGCGTTTGGCCTCGACCCACTGACCGTCAATCAGCAGGTGATGCGTTTTCTCGACAAAGGATTTGACTTCAGGCGCAACTTCGTACGTCGCGGTAGCTGGTGCACTCATACGCGAAACTCCTTGATCGTAAGCGTGGGGGAAAGTTTGAAGGCTGGGACCCGACAGGGTGAGTAAACTTACACTTTCCGGGGAAAAATGCAAAACCTTTTGAGTGCATTCCGCTGACGCAACATGACGCACAGCGTCGCAAGAACGCAGCGCGTCATGTCAGCCGGCTTACCTTATGGTGCAGGAACAAGGGCTAAATGACGGTGGTGACGATTTCCTGGATACTCCGCTGAAGGTCACGGTCATCCGTAATGGGGTTGACGATGGCCACGGTGCAGGCGCTGACAGGAGCAATCCCCCCCCGGATGAGTTGCGCGGCATAGACGAGCAGGCGTGTGGACACGCCTTCTTCAAGGCCATGCCCGCGCAGGTTGCGCACTTTCTGCCCAATCGTCACCAGATCGCGCGCCGTGGATTCATCCACCTGCCCCTCGTGCGCCACAATCGCCACTTCAGTGTCAAACGGCGGGTAGTCAAACTCGATGGCGACGAAACGCTGCCGGGTGGATTGTTTCAGGTCCTTGAGCACACTCTGGTAGCCCGGATTGTAGGAAATGACGAACTGAAACTCATCCGGGGCTTCAAGGACGACGCGGCGTTTTTCAACCGGAAGGATACGCCGGTCATCGGTGAGCGGGTGAATGAGCACCAGCGTGTCCTTGCGGGCTTCGACGACTTCATCCAGGTAGCACATGGCGCCATGCTTGACGGCCAGGGTCAGGGGGCCGTCGTGCCAGACAGTTTCTTCCCCCTCCAGCAGGTAGCGGCCCACCAGATCGGTTGCCGACAGGTCTTCGTGACAGGCCACCGTCACCAGCGGACGTTTGAACCGCCAGGCCATGTGCTCGACAAACCGGGTTTTGCCGCACCCGGTCGGGCCCTTCAGCATGACGGGCAGCTTGGCCTGATAGGCAGCCGTAAACAGTTCGATCTCGTTGCCGACCGGCAGGTAGTAAGGCTCTTTTTCAAGGATGTACTTCTCGATGGCGCGTTCGGTGAGCATGCGTTCCTCGAAGAACTTTCTCGCGGCACTGGGCAGTGACCCCGGCAGGACTGGGGAAACGCAGTTTTTCACAGCCGCTTGGGCAACGTCCACCAACGACTGTAGGCCATTGGCAGCTTGACAATCCCGGTGTCATCAGGCATCCGTCGCGCCGGTCATTCTGTTCACATCAGGTCTGCCAATGATGCCTTTTTCCGTTCGTACGTTTCGTGTCCGGTCATTACCCCTTCGACCGGCAGGTTTTCCGTCGCAGCTTCTGCTCTGGTTTTTTCTGCTCGGCTGGACGCCGCTGCTGGCCGTGGCGCAGCCGACGGTGGACTACCGCATCACCATCAGCGCGCCCGGCGACGACGAAGCGCGCATCGAAATGACGATTCGCAACCTTGACGGACGCGAAACCCTGGATGTCGCCCTTCCGGCCTGGACGCCGGGTTCCTACGAAATTCTCAACCACGCCAAACATCTCTTCGAGTTGACGGCCCAGGGCGCCGAGGGGCAACCGCTGCTGCTGCGGCGACGGGACAAACAGACCTGGCGCGTCCGATGTGCCGGACAGTCCACGGTCATCCTGCGGTATGGACTGCTGTGCGACCGCCAGAGCGTGGATTCCAACTGGCTCGGCCCGGATTACGGGCAGCTTGCCGGTGCAGCCACGTTGCTCTACGTCCCGGATGGACGACACTGGCCCACAACCCTTGCCTTCAACCTGCCCCAAGGCTGGCAGGCCGCCCTGCCGCTGCCCCGCCGCACTGACCAGCGTTACACGGCTGAAAGCTATGACGCGCTCATTGACGCCCCAATTGCGGTTGGCAGGTTGACGCGCCTGGAGATTTCGGTACGGAACAAACCCATTGCCATCGTCACGACGCGCCCGCCCAAAGACCCGGCCGGGTTGCAGAAGGTGGTGAGAACCATCATTGAAACCTACGCCGACCTGATGGGCGGCCTGCCCTTCGAGCAGTACATGTTCCAGTACCTGCCCTTCGCCGACGAAGACGACGAGCGGCTGGAAGGCCTCGAACACGCCAACGGAACCCTCATCAACTACGCGCCGGAAGACCTGCTTGACCAGCCGCAGGCAAAAAACTGGCTGGTGGTGACGGCGCACGAGTTCTTCCATGCGTGGAACGTCAAACGTCTCAGGCCACGGGAATTTGCGGACTACACACTTGACCGCGAGCTGTACACGCCGCAGTTGTGGTTTGCCGAGGGTGTCACGGAATACTACGCCTGGCGCGGGCTGCGGCGGGCCGGACTGATTTCCGCGGCCGATTTCGATGAAGCCATCCGCAGCGCGCTAACCTATCTGGCCAACAACCCGGCCGCCGGGCAGGTCAGTCTGGCCGAAGCGTCCATCGGCACGTGGCTGACCGGCACGAGCAGCTTCGAGGACATCCCGCTCGATTACTACCGCAAGGGTTTTATCGTCGGGCTGCTGCTCGACATTGAAATCCGCACCCGTACGTCAAATGCACGCGGTCTCGACGACCTCATGCGGCAGCTTATGCGGGATTTTCCGCCCGAAAGCCAGGGCTACCGGCACGAGGACATCATAGCCACGGCCAGCAAGTTGGCTGGGACAGACCTGGAAAGCTGGTTCCGGCGCTACGTGGAAGGAACGGACGAGCTGCCGCTGGAGACGGCCCTGAACCACATAGGCATGGCCATGCTGGCCGAACCCATGACGGAACTCGATTTCGGCTTCGAGTTGGAAGCCACGCCGGCCGGACTGGAAATCGTCGAGATTGATCCCGATTCGCCAGCCGGGGAATCTGACCTCGAAGAAGGCGACCTGCTGCGCACCGTGGCCGGCAAACCCGTCCGCAGTGAAGCCGATTTTGCGGCCGTGCTGTCCACCCTTCAGCCGGAGAAACCCGTCAGGCTGACCGTTCTGCGGGAAAAAACGCCCTCTGACCGTCACTGTGACGCCGGAGGTCATCACCACGCTCGATGTGGCCGTCGGCCCCCTGCCCAACCCCACCCCGGCCCAGAAGGCTCTGCGGGTGGCGTTGCGTGGCGAGTGAAAAGCCTCGCGTCAGGGCTTGAAGCTCTCCTCGCAGCGCCGGATGTCATCAGCGGTGAGCGGAATGTCCCGTGGGAGAATGGTGACGTGACCGTTCCGAATCGCCACGTTCGGACGGAAGCATTCCACATATCCAGGCGGCGGGCGGCGGAAGTGCGCCATAAGGTCTCCCGTCGCCTGTCGGTTGCGGGCGATGACGTAATCGTTCAGACCATGCTCGTCTATGACGTTGACATGGGGTAACACCCACGCCATGACACCGACCGAAGTCTGGGTTACGACCGGATAGGCATCATCCCGCACCTTTTCCCCAACCGCGCGCGGCGGCAGCACCTGCATCAGAAACAGGTGAAAGCCTTTGTGTTCCTGGTGGCGCATGCAGGCCGCATGGTCAATGAGCCAGAACTGCAAGCGGTCGTACAGACGGAAGTACGCCAGCGCAACGTTCGGCAGGGCGGGAAACCGCTGCGCCAAGGCGTCGGCGACGGAAACCTTCAGGTAACTGGTTTCCTCGCGGGTGCGTTTGTCTCTCGCCGCCAGCCAGTGCGTCCACGGAATGACAAGGGAGGCGGCCAGAAAGAGCGCCAGAAAGATGAGGGCAGAGCCAAGCCGTACCTGAAGCGCATTCAGCATCCAGAGGGCACTGAGAAAGATGAGTGGCAGCAGGTGGCTGTACACGCGAAACTCGAAGTGGTCACCGCCGATGACCAGCGTGTAGTAGGCCACCTGCACCCCCACACTGAGTCCGATGATGCTCCAGCCCAAGACGCTTTCCAGATGCGCCGGATGCTCCCGCAGCCAGCCCATGATGAACTGGCGACGGCGTATCCCCACCCAGACCGTCGCCAGCGCCAGCGCGATCCAGAACCACAGGGCGTACTCGATGATGAAGGAAAGCGCATACCGCAGACCGCTCATCACCCAGAGCCAGCGCGGGTCTGATTTGGCATAGTGGGTGTTGGGCAACCACTCACCGTAAAAGGCCTTCCGCCAGAGCAGATGCACCGGAACCAGCACTAGGGGCGTGACGGCGAGCCAGTCCGCGGCGCGCCACCGGCCCTCCCGACACCAGGCATCGGCGGCAAACAGGGCCACTGAAGCCAGGGCAAAAAGCAGCCCATCGGGACGGGTCAGATAGACCAGAGACGCCAGGGTGGCCACCCCAGCCAGACGTATGGGTGTTCCACGCGGCAGCCACCACCAGGCCAGCATCCAGGCCAGCAACAGCGCGTTGAACAGGGCTGTTTCAAGACCCGAACTCGTCCAGGCAAGGAACGTCCGGTTGCTCAGCAGGCCGATGAACACCGCCACCAGCAGGGCGTGGCGTCCGGCAGCCAGGGAAGGCCGTAGCGGGAGCCGCAGCACGGCCACGCCGGTCAGCACCAGCGTCAGCGCCGCACAGGCCAGCGCAAGGTAGTTGGCGGCCGTCGGCGGATCAAAGCCGGTGACCTTCCAGACCCCCGCGAGCAACATCACCCACAGAAAGCTCGTGTAGCCCTCGACCGGCCGAAAGGGCGGCGGGTTCCACACCAGCCCGTAACCAAGCCGGTAGTTGCTGACATAGCGAAAAGCAATGTAGGCGTCATCCGTCAGAAACCAGAAGGTTTTCCAGCCAATCACCAACGCCACCAGCCCCGCCAGAAAGATCACAACGGTCAGCATTGGCGAACCGGCGACGAGCCGATAGGACATAGGGTGAATCGCGTCTGGCGTCATGCAGGCAGGCCATGACCAGTGGAAGGCAGCTTGTCAAGCAGCACTGAGCAAATACTCGCCAAAAAAAGACCCCGTGCAGCATGTGTGGCTGCACGGGGCGTCGTCACCAACCAGAGGACGACTCAGAAGGAATAACGCAGAGCAAACACGATGCGCCGGTTGCCGCCGTCGGTGCCCCACTGGTTGAGGAAGGCTGCCGAAGTGCGGATGGCGTTCGGAATCCCAAAGTTGCGCGTGTTCGTCATGTTGAAGAAGTCCACCCGCAACTGGATGTTATGCCCTTCCACGATGCGCGTATTCTTGGCAATGCTCAGGTCAACGTTGCCAATCCCGTCGGCGCGCAGAATGTTGCGCCCGGCATCACCAACGCGCTGCCCCGGACGCAGCGGTGCAAAGAGGCTCGCGCCCCCGGCCCGCAGGATTTCAGCCACCGTCAGACGGCTGAGGTTGCGCGTCGTGTTGAGGTTCGGACGGATGGGATCACCCACCAGCCCGTTGATGCCGGCCAGGGATTGCAGCGGGTCGGAACCGTTGAGCACCGTAAACGGCGCGCCGCTCTGGAAGGTGATGAACCCGGAGGTCTGCCATCCACCAAGCAAGCGTCCGACAGCCCCCTGCTGTTCACGGAAGAACGGCAGTTCATAGACGAAGTTGCCCGTCAGGCGGTGCGTCCGGTCATAGCTCGACACGGCGCGGTCGGCCCGGCGGTTGAACGAATCCTGCGGAATGGCAATTTCACCCGTCGAGGGGTTGAAGATTTCCGAAGCCTCGTCAATGAACTTGCTCCAGGTGTAGTGCACACCGGCGCTGAAGTTCCGGCTCAGACGCTTGTCCACGCTGATCTGGAGCGAGTGGTAAATCGAAGAGGCCGCATTGGCGCGTGAGCGGACCGTGCCACGGGTCGGGTCAATCCGAACATTCGGATCGGTCGCCGTCGGCGGGGTCGTCCGGGGACGGTTTGGGTTCCCGTCAATTGTCTGGAACAGCGCCGTGCCTTTCGTCCCAACATACGCGACACGCATCACAACGTCGCGCGTCAACTCACGCTGCACTTCAAGGCTGAACTGCTCAGAAAAAGGCGAGCGAAAATCCGGCGCAACAATCGTCGCCGCCAGCAGGCGGGGATTGCCGCTAAAAGGCTGTACGGCGCGCAGCGCGGCAAAAGCCCCATTGGAAGGCAACGTTACCGTTGCGGCAAACGGTGACGCCGTGCCGACGTTGAGCGCGATGTTGAGGAAGGAAGCATCAAAGGTCCGGGCGTAGCCGCCCCGCACCACCAGCTTGTCGCCGCCAGTGATCGCGCCCCAGATGCCGCCGGCTTCCGTGCGTGGATTCCAGTTGAAGCCAAAACGCGGCTGGAAGTTGTTGGTGTCGCGTCCGGGACGTTCCTGGAGACGGAAGTTCGGGTCGTTGCCGTTGGCCGCCACAATGCGATCATTGAGGCGGTAGAGGTTTTCCATAGGATTGCCCGGCGTCTCGTAGCGCAACCCGTAAGTGATGGTGAAGTTGGGCCGGATGCGCCACTCATCCTGCCAGAAGGCGAAAACATCCGTGAAGTCATAGTACTGAATGGCCTGTCCGCCGCGCAGCGGCAGGTTGATCTGGGCAATCTGGGCAACATCGTTGACGAAGTTCTGGAGCGTGGTGTACTGCAACCGTCCGCGAATCGTCGGGAAGAAGAAGCTCCGCACGTCCCGGTTGGTCACTTCCACACCGAACTTCATGGTGTGATTACCCACCGTGTAGGTCATCACATCCTGAAACTGGTAGGTGTTGTTGGTGCGCGCCTGCGGCAGGTTGACCGCCAGACCGATAGCCGTCCGGCTGGCTGCGGAGTTGAAGCCGAGCATCCCCAGCGAGTTGATCTCGATGGACGGGATTTCCTGGGAAGATGGGTCGCTGGCATTGGTGACAGAGTTGAAGCGGTTGTACGCCGCGCGAAACTCATTGACCCAGCGCGGCGAAAAAATGTGCGTCCAGGTGAGATTGAGCGCCTGCTGACGGGATTTCACGCGGGTTGTCAGCCCCGGCGGCGTCACCTGTCCAAAACCTGCCGAAAGCTGGTCGTTGAACAGAAAACTGCCCGAAATCCGGTTACGCTCGTCGAACTGGTGGTCAATCCGGGTGGACCACTGCCAGTTGTCAAACTTCTGCGATGCCGAACCGGTCAGCGAACCCAGCGGCACGGTAAAGGTCTGATTGCCAATGGTAAAACTCTCGCTGCGGCCAATCGGCGCCTGCGCTGCCGGGAGAAAGCGCAGCAGGGCGGCCACCTGGGGACGGTTTCCGGCCGCCGACTGCAACACCTGCCGGCCGGCTTCCGTCGGCGCGCCGTTCAGCGTGAAGCCCGAACCCAGCGCCCGGTCGGTCCACCGCTGAAGCGTCCCGAAAAAGAAGGTTTTGTTGCGCCAGATGGGTCCGCCCAGTGAGCCACCGATGCGGTTTTCGACGCGGAAGGGGGCTTCCGTCCGCCCGGCCCGCTTGTCGAGGTTGCTCCGTGCATTGAGCGCGTTGTTGTTGTTGAACCAGAACAGCGAACCGTGAAACTCGTTCGAGCCACTCTTGGTGACCATGTTGACCACCGAACCGCTGTTGCGTCCGAACTCCGGCGCAAACTGGCTCGTGATGATACGCACTTCCTGAATGAGATCAGGGTTGTTGAGCGGCTGCTGCACGCCGGCCACGCTGGGGTCGTTGAGGTCCTGTCCGTCCACCATGAAGTTGTTGGAGCGGACGCGCCCCCCGTTGGACGAAAAGCTGATGCCGTTGGCAAACCCGGTCTGCCCGGAAGCGAGCTGACTGACGCCCGGAACGGACAACAGGATGTTGTACACGTTGCCATTCGTCGCAAACGGCAGGTTCATCAGCCGCTGGGAGTCAAAACGGGTGCTGACTTCAGCGTTCGTGGTGTTCAGAATCGAGGCATCACCCGTGACCGTGACCACTTCCTGGGTCGCCGCGACTTTCAACCCGATCTCCAGCACCGCCACCTGGTTGACCAGCAGTTCAATGCCCTGCTGGACATACTTGGACTGTCCGGTGGCTTCCACCGTCAGTTCGTAACTCCCGATGGGCAGACTGCTGAAACGGAAACGTCCGTCGCCATCCGTCTGGGTCGTGCGGGTCAGCCCGGTACGGACGTTCCGCACGGTAACGGTCGCATTGCCAACCACAGCCTTGGATTCATCGGATACCGTCCCGGTGATCGTCCCGGTGTCGAGTTGGGCATAACCTGCCGTCACCAACCCGAACACCAGGACGACGGCGTACACCAGACGACTCATCCAGTTCGTCATACTGCTTTCTCCTCTCTGCTGCGCAGAAAACCACCCGGCTTGTTATGGCTGCCGGTTTCGTTGAGCCAGAGACAAGCAACTTCGATGCCACAGTGCTGTTACCTTCCAGGCCGTGGCCAACCCGGCCCAACAGGGCCACTTCTCCGGCCCCGCCCCACCGGAGAACAACCCACGGCAAAGAATGCAAAATTTTGTAACGTCTGTCTTTAGCGCAGCCGCCACGGCAGCGTGCGGCCCTGCCAGAAGGGAGAACGGAAATGAAGCACCACGCCGGGGATGTGAAATTTCCGGGTGGTATCCAAAAACTTGGTTTCCGCCCTACGAAAATTTCACTGACGCCCCATCCGACGTTACTCAACCCGGAAGCAGAGACTTCCCGCCGGGAAGGGTTTGCCCCTGACGCCGCGCTGTACGAAGACGAGCGCCGTATAGACGCCCGGCTCGCGCTTGGGAAACGACAGCTCGAATTTGAAGCGCCCGCCAGCGCCGACTTCGATTTCGCCGGTCGTGCCGTCGGTATATTGCGAACCGTCGGTGAGGCGGGGTTTGAGCATGCGGGAGGTTTCCGGCAGGGTGTAGGGGCGCGGCTGGCGGAGGCGTTCCAGCGTCAGCGGCTGGGGCAGCGGCTCGTGATATACCGTGGCGGCATAGAAGGCATACGCATCCGGGTTGAGTACCTGCCCGACGACATTCAACCGGTCTCCCGGCCGGGACTGGGTGGGCAGCGGTTCAAAGCGGATGTAGCGGCTCAGGAACTCCTGCGCCAGACGCAGCTCCTTCCCAACCACGGCCATGCCCAGACCCACGTGGGTATGCTCCGGGTTGAGAATCGTGCGGCGATGGCCGTCATTGGGCGGGGTTTCATCGTGCATGGACTGCTGGAGCTGGAGAATGGCTTCCCTGACTTCGGCCGTGCCGGCACGCGGCGACAGCCCCGAAAGCATGGAGACATTTTCGGCGCAGTAGTCCGTCCCACCCCGCAGCCCATAGCGCATGTAGGGCAGGAAGCCAGCGCGGTTCCAGTGGCTCAGGTAGTTGTACTGTGCCATCTCCTGCGCATGGGCTTCGGCAACCTGACCGGCAAGGTCGTCGAGTGCGACGGGCGGCGCACCGGCCCGCGCGCGCTGGGCGTTGATCATGTCCAGCAGTTCGCGCCGGATACGGGCGAAGTCCACCTTGGTTTCATTTGCGGTTTGCGCCCCGGAAGTGTCCGCCGCCAATTCGGGGCGCGCCCCAGGCAGCACCACCACCAACACCAGGAACCACCAGCCGGCCAACGTGTACCGCATGCCTTCTATGACCTCCCTGCGCTGCGCGTCCAATCCAACCTGCGCTGCGCGTCCAGCCCAAGCGGACTGACCGTTTTCGCAAAGTATGATTTCCAACGGGCGCAGGTAAGATTACCATTGGACTATTTCTCATGAAACTTCTCCGAAATGCCGTTTGAAATCGTGAATCACCGTTTGCAAGACCATGCCTGATGACGCTGTCACCACTTCCACGCACCCGCGCTCGTTCGATTCGGTCAAACACCGTGACCGGTATGTGGCTGATCTGGTAGCCCACCTCGAACCCCGGCTCATTGCCACCCGGCGCGAGTTGCATCAGCACCCGGAACTTTCCAACCGCGAAGTCCGCACGTCGCGGTTTCTCCTGCACCGGCTGCGCGAAATTGGCGGCTTTGAACTGCGCACCAACGTCGCCCACCACGGCATCGTGGCCACCCTCCACGGCCGGCAACCCGGCAGGGTCGTCGGCATCCGGGCCGATATGGATGCCCTGCCCATTGACGAACCACCGGGACTGCCCTTTGCCTCAACCGTGCCGGGGGTGATGCATGCCTGCGGCCACGACGTTCACATGACGGTGGCCTTGGGTACGGCAGAGGTGCTCGCACGGCTGCGCCAGTACTTCTGCGGTACCGTTCGCTTTTTCTTCCAGCCGGCCGAAGAAGGGCCGCCGCCGGGCGAGGTGGGCGGGGCCAAGCTGATGCTGGACGAAGGCGCGCTGGAACCCCAGCGCCCGGACGCCATGTTTGCCCTACACTGCTACCCGCCGCTGGCCGCCGGACAGCTTGGCTACAACGAGGGCGTGATGATGTCGAGCTGTGACCGGTTTACCATCACCGTCCGAGGGCGCATGGCCCACGGGGCCTATCCGCACCGGGGCGTGGATGCCATCGTCGTGGCTTCGACCATCGTCATGATGCTTCAGACCATCCGCAGCCGGATGATTGATGCCCAGCAGCCGATGGTGTTGACGGTCGGACGGATGCAGGGCGGACGGCGCTACAACATTGTCGCCGATGAAGTCATCCTGGAAGGCACGGTACGGGCTTTTGACGAAACCGTGCGGACCGAAACTGAGCACCTGATTCACCAGATTGTCTCAAATGCGGCAGCCGGCAGCGGAGCCAGTTGCGACATTCGCTATGAGCGGCTCGTTCCACCACTGGTCAATGATCGGGCGCTGGTGGAGCAGATGCTGCCGACGCTCCGGCGGGTGGCCGGGGACGAGCGCGTGATTGAGCATGCCCCACGGATGGGTGCCGAAGACTTTGCCTATTTTGCCCGCGCCGTGCCGGCGATGTTTTATTCGCTGGGTGTTTCCAACCACACGGCCGGCATTGACGGAGACATTCACACCCCCAGATTTGCAGTGGATGAAGTGAGTATTGCCGCTGGTGTGCGGGCGATGTCCGCGCTGGCACTGGATTTTCTGGCAGCCTAGTCAACGGCGGCCCTGACCTTTGAGAACGCCCCCTATCCAGCAACCGTCCCCCAACCCGACAACGCACGCATGCCGACGACAGCACGACTTGCCGACAACCACTGATGTGCCGCCTGCTCCGGGTGGACGTATGAGGTGTGGCCATGAACATGCAATTCTGGGAGGCAACCTTTCCCAAGGCGGAAGCCCTTGCGGTGGGCGGACTTGAATCTTATGCCTTTGCCCTGCTGGCACGCTGGAAACAGGCCCTGCAGGACGGTTTTGTTGTACCGTTCTGCGAGAAAAAAGCCCGCTCGGCCCGGGAGGCGCTCGAAGAGCAGGGATTTCTCATTGTGGGGTCGGTCGGTACGCTGGTCGTCGGCATGAATCACCTGATTATCCTGGCGGTGGGCAGCCTGGAGCGCTCCGACAACTACTGGAGTGTCAACGTCACCCCGCTGTTCCCGGAGGAATTTCATCCGCCGGCTTATCCGTGCTGAGCCGCGCCACGAAGAATCGGCGTGCCGTCCGGCGGCGGGTCTGGTACGGTTTGCCAGGGAAACCAGAGCCATATACCCGCGCCGGGGTCCGACCTGCCGGGCACGGCGCGCCACCAGTCGAGCGTCGTTTGGGGAAACCAGGTTCAAGCGACACGGGGCACCGCCGTCTGTTCTTCGCCTTGGCCGTCAGACCGGCGCCCTTTCGCCCCACGTCAGGCCCAGTATGTCAGGACGATCAGGCAAAACCGACTCCGAAAGTCCCATGCTCGCCTTCTACACGGGGTCTCCGAAGGGGCGGGCCAAAGCCGACGCCAAAACCACGGAAGAAACCTTTACCCTCCCGCACGACCTGGATGCCGAGCGCAGCATCCTGGCTTCGATTCTGCTGGACAATGAGGTGTGCCACGAGGCGCTGGAACTGCTCCAGCCGGAAGACTTCTTCCGGCCCAGTCACCAGCAGATTTTTGCGGCTATGCGCGAGCTGTCGGAAACCGGACAGCCGATTGATCCCACCACCCTCGCCACGCTCCTGCGCCAGCGCGGCCAGCTCGACAAAGTCGGCGGCATCACCGCCCTTTCGGCGCTGCTGGACGCCTATGCCATCCCGGCCAACCTCGAGGCCTACGCCAAAACGGTCAAAGACAAATCCATGCTCCGCCGGGCCATTGACATCTGTCAGGCCGGCATCCGGGCCTGCCGGCTGGAGGAACAGGATGCCCACAGCATCATCGATGAGCTGGAGCGCGGCATTTTCGAGGTTGGGGAAGCCCGCATCCGCAGCGGCTTCGTACCAGTGTCCGAGGTGGCCCGCACGCAGCTCCAACAGGTCGAAGCCGCCCAGAGCACCAGCGGCCGCCTGACGGGGCTGGCCACGGGGTTTGCCGACTTCGACCGCCTGACCAATGGACTCCAGCCGTCCGACCTCATCATCGTCGCGGCGCGGCCGTCAGCCGGCAAAACCGCCTTTTGTCTCAACATCGCGCAGAATGCAGCCGTGGTGGACGGCAAGCGGGTGGGCATCTTTTCGCTGGAGATGTCCAAGGAATCGCTCGTCATGCGCCTGCTGTGCGCCCAGAGCCGCGTGGATTCACAGCGGTTGCGGAGCGGCTATCTGAGCCGTGACGAATGGCGAAAACTCGCCGAAGCCCTCCAGGAACTGACGACCGCACCCATCTTCATTGACGACACACCGGGCATTTCGGTCGCCGAGATGCGCGCCAAGGCGCGGCGGCTCAAGGCGCAGCACGGTCTTGACCTGCTCATTGTGGATTACCTCCAGCTCGTGCGCGGCCGCGGACGCCACGAAAACCGCCAGACGGAGGTTTCGCAGATTTCCCGCGATCTGAAGGGGCTGGCCAAGGAACTCGACATTCCGTTGATTGCCCTGTCCCAGCTCAGCCGCGCGTCAGAGAATCGCGCCGACCACCGTCCGATGCTGTCCGACTTGCGCGAAAGCGGCAGCATTGAGCAGGATGCGGATGTCGTGGCGTTCATTTTCCGGGAAGAGATGTATAACCCCACGGACGACAATGCCGGACGGGCCGAACTCATCGTGGCCAAACAGCGCAACGGCCCTACGGGCACGGTTGAACTGACCTTCATCAAAGCCTGCACCCGCTTTGACAACCTCTGGGAGGAAGACTTATGAAGTGGCGGCCAACGGTTCTCCCCCCTGCACCGTGGTGCGCCTCACGTCGCGGCCGCCGGCTGCCCGCCGGCAGGAATCCCTCCTTACCCAAGCTTGCGGAGCCCGCCCATGGATACCCTGTCACGCCCCATCTGCTGCCGCCCCATTACGGATGAAGAGCGCGCCGCCCAGCTTTCCACGGTTCGCCACTGGAAAGTTCAGGGCAGCCTCATCAAGTCGCGGTTGCTGTACCTGCAAATGAAGCACGGCATTGCCACGCTCAAGCGCATCCTGCAGAGCCTTGGCGAAGCGGATCGGGCGGTTCTCACCAAAACCGTCTTTGTGGGCGAGTGGTATGAGCTGGGCTTGCTCGTCCGGCTCGATGCCGCGATTGTGGCGGAACTGGGTGCAAACACTCCTGACCTGCTGGAGGCGCTCGGCGCATTTTCCGCCGAACTCAACATCGGCGGCACCTACGAAAGTCTGGTGCAGCGGGATGTGGAAGGGTTCTTGCAGCTTTCGGCCGTGGTCTCCCCCACGTTCCAGACCTTTGGCAGCGCGCGCTATGAGCCGGAAAGCAAAACGGGACCGGTTCGCGCCGGCACGGTCTGCCTTGCGTATGACACACCACCACCATCGCAGTATTGCCAGTCAGGTATCGGCTATTTCCGCCGCGCCGTCGAACTGTGCGGCGGCATCCAGCCGGAAGTCACCGTGACCAGTTGCCGGCGCGAGGGTGCGCCGGAGTGCCGGTTTCGGATTTGCTGGCAACCCGGCGGCGCGTCCACTGTTCCCATGACCTGAACGAGGCCTCTCCCGGCGGAAAACGACTGCCCGCCACACGCGGGAAAGTGAAGTCCCGCCTGTGACCGGGGAGGCATTCCCCGGCCGATGCCGGTTATCAGCGCACCATGCAACGCCACCACCTTTGCGAGCTGCGTCGTTCACCCATTCACGGCTGGGGCGTCTTTGCCACGACGTTCATCAAAGCCCGGACCCGCATCATCGAATACCGTGGCGAGCGGATCAGCCGCGAAGAAGCCGACCGGCGCTATGCGCGCAAACTGGAGCAGACGACGCATACGTTTCTCTTTATCCTGGATGAGCACACGGTTCTGGATGGCGGCCGCTTCGGCAACCTGGCGCGCTACATCAACCATTCCTGCGAACCCAACTGTGAAAGCCTCCAGGAAAGCAGCGGCCGCGTTTTTATCGAGGCGATTGCGGACATCCCGCCGGGCACCGAACTGACGATGGACTATCACCTGCAAGTCGCCGACGGAGACCCCGAAACCTGGCGGCGGGACTACCCCTGCGCCTGTGGCGCGCCGCGCTGTCGGGGAACGCTGGTGGGACCTATCCCGCCTTTCACCGTCAACTCAACCTTCAAACCTCCCTTTGTCTGAACCCCGGAGGACTGCCCATGAGCGATGCCCTGACGGAACGGGCCCGCCACATCGGCCTGCTGCTGATGGACTGCGACGGCGTGCTGACCGAAGGTTTCATCCATCTCCTCCCGGATGGAACGGAACTCAAGAGCTTCAACTCGCAGGACGGACACGGTCTCAAGCTGGCCAGGCGGGCCGGCATTCGGACCGGCGTCATTACCGGGCGGCGCTCACCGGCGCTTGAACAGCGGGCGCGTGAAACCGGCATCGAGTTCCTCTGTCAGGCCACCAGCGACAAAGCCCAGGCGCTGACCGAACTGCTGACGGCCCAGGGAATATCCCCCCAGGCGGTGGCCTTCATCGGGGATGACCTGCCGGATGTCCCGGTGATGCAGCAGGTGGGGCTGGGCATTGCCGTGGCCAACGCTGTGCCGGAAGTCAAACAGGCCGCCCACTACATCACCACCCGGACGGGTGGGCGCGGGGCTGTACGGGAAGCCATCGAGCTGATTCTCAAGGCCCAGGGCAAGTGGAACGCCGAGTTTCTTTTTCTTGCCTGAGCGTCGGCTGGCGCGTCTGCGGGGCTTTCAGCCAACACCCACACGGTCCACACCGAATGACGACCGGCAGAAGAAAGCCCGTCCATATCCTGATGAATACGGACGGGCTGGCTGCAGGCTGTCGCGGCGGCCGGCGGCGTCAGGCGTAGGCCGGACGGGCCTGGCGGGCGCTGCGCAGGAAATCCGGCGGGAGCGGCTCCGGGAACCGGTGCTTGATGATGCTGCGGAAACGAAGGTTGGAAATGGTTGCCAGGAGCTTGCGCTGGGCATGGGAGCGCGGCGACAGCACCCGCTTGTAAATCGAAGGCACGGAATAAAACCGCTCGAAGGCAAGCTGCAACAGCCGGCGGGTCTGTTCGGCGTCTGTCCCTTCGCGCGCCCAGACGACTTCCTCGCCCGTGTAACGGTCCCAGTCGGTGTGCAGCAGTTTGTCCTTCGTGCGCTGGTAGAGCGCCGTTCCCGGAAAGGGTGTCATCACGGAAAAAATGGCCGTCTCCACGTTGCACCGTTTGAGTTCTTCGATGGTTTCCAGCGTGCTCTCGACGGTTTCATCCTCGAATCCGAAAAGAATGCCAACATCCACGGCAATGCCGTTCCGGTGAAAGAGCCGGATGAGGTCTTCGTACTTCTCCGGCCGGTTGAACTTCTTGTTCACTGTGGCCAGCTCGTTCGGGTGGATGCTTTCGATGCCCAGAAAGGCCCGGCGGCAGCCGGACCTGGCGGCCAGTTCAACCAGTTCCGGCCGCTTGAGCGTCTGGGTGTCAAAAAATCCAAACCAGCTCAGCTTGCGCTTGGCCAGGGTCTTGAACAGTTGTGCCGCCGCATCGGGGTTGACGATGAGGTTGTCATCGGCAATCGAGAAAAACTCAGCCCCATAGGCATCAATTTCGCGCAGCAGATGCGCCGGGTCACGGTACCGCATCTTGCCGCCGGCAAAAACCGGCACGGTACAGAAGTCACACTTGTGCGGACACCCACGGGAGGTCTGAATGCTCATGATGGGCATCTTCAGGGTGGGGATGGGCTTGAAGTAGCGTTCCAGTTTGAGCAGGTCCCAGCGCGGCACCGGCAGCTCATTCAAGTCCTGCGAATGCCCCCCCTGATACACCGGCTTGAGGTCGTCACTCTGTACGTCTTCGAGAATCTGCGGCCAGAGGGCTTCCCCCTCGCCAGACACGACCGCGTCGCAGTGCTGAAGCGCCTCTTCAATCATGAAGCTGACGTGAATGCCCCCCATGACGACCGGAATGCCCCGTGCCCGGCACTCATCCGCAATCTGGTAGCCACGCTGGACGTTGCGGGTGTAGGTCGTGATCGCCACCAGATCGGTGTCGTCGGGGATGTGCAGTTCCTCGACATTCTCATCCACAATCGTCACCTTGTGCGGCGCCGGCGTAATCGCCGCCAGCGTCGGAAGAACGATGTTTGGAAAAATCATGAACGGCTTGTGCTGCTGTCCTTTTTCCGGGTTGTAGTACCGGGGCAAAACCAACCGGATGTTGAGCGGACGATGCTGGCCGAGTTTCTTGCGACGCTTGATTTGAACGACGACAGGCATGGCAACGAGGGGTCTCCTTGGAGGGATGCAAAAAGTTGAGCCACAGGCCCGGATGACGCGCTCCCACAGGTCATCAGCAGGCAGCCTGTTTCACCACGGGCGTAGGTATTTTTCCGAAAAACAGGCGCGGAAGATTCTCCATGATGTATCGCGGACGGGTGTAATACATCGCCGTCATGGCCTTGCGCGTGACTTCAATTTCCCAGGCTTCGAGGTGGTCCAGTTTGAAGGTCACATGTGAGATGTCATAGTCTTCCCATGACAGGTTCGGCAGCAGCCTTCCCGACTGAATGAATTCACGCCGCATGGTCGTGCCGACGTAAGGCGTCAGGATGTTGATCCAGAGCATTTCCGGGTTGAGATCACACATGTACTTCATCGTCGCCTGGAGTGACTCGCGGGTTTCCTTCGGATGGCCGATGATGATCGAGGCCATCGAAGCAATCCCGTGTTTTTTCAACAGGCGGATGCACTGGGCATTGTCGTCGCTGGTTGCCGTCTTGTTGTAGTCCTTGAGGGTTTCCGGGTCCATGGACTCAATCCCCATGATGACGCCCATGCAGCCGGCCGCAGCCATGATTTCGACGACTTCCGGGAACTTCACAAAAATGTTGGTGACGCACTGCGCTGTCCATTTGATTTTGTCTGCCAGACCAGCATCAATGATGGCCTGTGAAATCGCCATGGCACGCTTTGGACTGGCATTGAAAATGTCATCCGTAAAGAAAAATGTCCGGTACTTGTACTTGTAAAAACCTTCCTCGATTTCCTGCATGATCGAGTCAACCGAACGATACCGCCACTTGGCCCCGTAGTTGGCCGTCACAATGCAGAACGAGCAGTCGTAGGGGCAGCCCCGTGAGCCTGAAATGTTGTAAACCGGATCGGCAAATTTCCCCAACCAGGAGCGGGTCTGTTTCCAGTAGCGGGGCACGTCGAGCAGCTCCCGGTTGGGAATCGGCAGACTGTCAAGGTCTTTGATAAACGGCATCGGCGGATTGCGCACGAACTGGTTACCATCCAGCCAGGCAACCCCCTTGATAGTCGAAGGATCAACCTTGCCGTTGGCCTCGAACTGCTGGACGATTTCCAGCATTTGATACTCCCCTTCACTCCGCACGACGACATCCACGTAGCCGGAGCGCAAGGTGGCTTCATCGTCAAAAGTGGGATGCGTTCCCCCCATCACCACATACTTTCCGGCCGCCTTGGCCGCCTTGGCCACCCGCATCCCCACTGTGTATTTCACCGTGTCACAGGAGATGCCCACAATATCAATGTCATCACTGAAAACAGGCTCCTGACCGGCATTCATGTCGCAGAGTTCGACTTCGTAACCCTGTGACTGGATAAACGTGCCAATGTAGAGAATGGCCAACGGCATGCTGATGAAGCTGAACCGTTCGGCGACTTTCTCGATGACCGGGGGATTGACGAACAAGCACTTGGGCTTTTTCATGGCAATGTTTTCTCCGTATGACGGTGATACAGAATTCTGTTCAGACAACTACTGCAAATCGGACTGCCGGACACCCCTGAACCCAACACCCAAATCCAACCCGGTTTGGGCATCAACGAACCGTGGCCGGAAGTTGGGAAGCAAAGCGGAAGATTCGGGGGCGTACCCTCAGCATAAGCACCGTATCCACGATGGCATGAAAGAAGACGACACTCCAGAAATCCTCAAAGACATAGAACGTCAGACACCAGGAAAAAGAAAGCGCGCTTTCTGACCAGAGCCGAAACTTCCGAATCTTTCGCGCCCACTTATCTTCCCGAAAGTGTGGAGGAAAGATGCGCATCCAGAAAAGACCATGGATGGCACCACCGTAGATGAGAAAGGCGAAAAAGCCACTGCCAAAAACGAGCAGGTGGAAGGGTGTCCCGGTCAGCCCCATGGGATAGGCCAGCCAGGTTCCTATCGCTGCCCCGAACCTGAAGACCAGCAGAAAGGCCAGTGTCTCCCCAAGGCTGTTGCCGATGATGAAGATGGGTGTACCAACGAGGTTGAACGGACGCTCCTCATGAATGGCTACCTGTGCATAGAGCCACTGGGAGAAACCAAGGGTGGCCAACAGCAGAAGGATTCCCCAGACCGAGGCAACAGTCTGGTGGACATTGAAGACGAAAGGCTCCGGCAGACGAAACAGCCAGGTAAGTGCAAAAGCCCCCAGCCAGTAGAGCACGATAGCCCCTTCACGTCCCCAACTCGGCGTATCGGTATCTACCCCACCCGGCGCATAACGCTCCAATTTTTCGACAGCCTGCAATACTGGCATAAGAACAACACTTTCCCCGGTGTTTTTAGGAACCGGAAACCCAAGGCACATCCCCGGCAATCGTGTAACCGTGGCTCTTTAGTTTCTGTCGGTTGATGACATACTTGCGCACAAACTGGTACGCATTGATGCAGTATGTCAGATAGGCCACAAGGGCGACGTAAGCCAGCGTCATTTCCTCCCACTTGAGGAAAAAGCCAATGACATAGAGCGTGTGGGAAATCAGGACGAATGTCGAGAAGAAATCTTCCCACCAGAACTCTTTGGCAAAGGCATAGTGTCCAAAAACATCCTTTTCCCAAAAAGCCCCGGTAATGGCCATGACCCACAGCACAAAGACCTTGACCATGACGCTCACGTTGGCCAGCCAGAATCCGTGACCGGTAGAGATAAAATAGATGATGAGCGCCAGACTGATGAAGAAAATGACGAACTGCACCGGGGCCAGAAATGCCTGTACTGGCATCCATTTGCTTTTCTGACGGCGGAGCATCTGCTCCGGGGTGTAGGTCGACACGGTGAAGCCTCCCGGATGAATTGGTGTGATGTGTCTGGAACCCGTCAGCCAACGCCAATCGGGTCAATGGTTTTCAAAGTCTTGCCCGACGCCGGCGAACGACGTGGACGTTTCACGCTGACAGGCGGCCGTGGCGGCTGGGTTTCGCCCGGCAGGACGTACTTCTCCAGCGGGACATAGGCGTAGCGCGGAACCAGCAGCGCCTCCCGGTGGCCGGCCTTGCGGCGTACCGTAAACAGCCCTTCCGCCAGCTTCATCTCGACGCGGGTCCGGGCAAACTCCAGCCCCCGCGGCCCCAGCCGACGCTGGAGAAAGGCAATGAGTTTTTTGACCGGACGGGGCGCGCCTTTGGTGTAGGGTTTCCCAAGCTGCGACAGAAAGCCCTTCATGGCCAGCGCGCGGCTGCCGCTTTCGGTCGGCTCGGACAACTCCACGTCATCGCGGATGAGGTCAAGCAAACGCCAGCCCTTGGCATTCCGAATGAGCAACCACTGGTTGTCCGGCATGCCGCCGCCCATGTAGCCCACCGACAAATCGGCCAGCGAGTTCGTGTAGTTGAAACACACCCGGCAGGAAGGTGCGATGAGGTCGGGGCCAATCTCGTGCATGGGAATTTCGACGAAGTTCAGCTTTTCGACTTCCCCATTGGTATGCCGCATCCACAGGCGGAAATCCGGCATGAACTCCATGTGCACGACCGTATCCGGTGACCGGCTGACGGACTTCAGAAACGTCATGTAGTTTTCGTGCGTCGTGTTGTCACTGCACAGAATGCCCAGACACCACAGCTCGTCAAAGGGCAGGGTTGGCTCGATGACGCGCAGGGCGTGGAACTGACACGGCGTGCCAACCACCATGACGCGCTTCAGACCGGCGGCAATGGCGTCGTCTATCTTTTCCAGGGTCGGTGAAAGGCCGAACTTGTTGCCGCGACAGGCGAGCACTTCTTCCGGTGTGCGCGCCAGAACGGGCTGGGGTTTGTTGAGCGTACCGGGTTCTGTGCCGGTCAGGATGACGCCTTCCACCAGCCCCTGTTCCAGGGCGCGCATGGCAATGGTCGTCACCACCCCCGTCCACTGCGCCCCGGCGATGGGGCGTTGCCGCCGGACGCGCAGGATTTTTTTGTACGGCCCAAAATACACCTCATCCGTTCCGGCCCGCCGGGCGTGTCCCTGCACGGTCAGCTCCAGCTCATCGTATTTTTGCACCAGGAAAGCACAGGCTTCCTTGACGTGCGGGCGCAGACTGGACGTGCAGATGCCACAGTCGCTGCAAATGCGCGAAAACCGCTCGGCAGCATCCGGTTTCACAATGGGCAGTGGGGTTGCCATAGATTGCCTTTCTGGAACATGTCCGTCCAAAACGCGCGCCACCAGCGATCACGGCTCCTCCCTTCCCCGCCCACAGCTTCTGCCGTGGGCGACGCTGGAGAGGCCACTCCGCTTCACCTCTCTCAAAGAGCCAGGCAGGATGGGTCTTCGAGCAGTTCCAGGTCTTCGGCGTTGAAACGCTGGATGTTGATGTTGATGTACTCGCTGCGCAGATGCTCGAACACTTCCCGGTCGGTCAGGGGCTTGACCTTGAGGGCTTCCGGCTCGGACAGCAGGTAGTCGGCAATTTCGAGATACCGATCCTGCGCCAGGGCAATTCCGCCAATGCGCTTCATCTCGAAGATGGAGACACCAGCCAGCCGTGACCGCCGGATTTCGTCAATCTGCGGGACGTGCCCGACAATCCGCGCGCCAGTCCGGTCACAGAAGCGTTCGACGTGGTCGGTGTCCGGGCAGCGGTTCACAATCAGACCGGCAATGTAGATGGGATAGTTTTTGGTCTTGGCCATCACGGCCGCACAGATACGGTTGGCCGCAAAGAGCGAGTCGAAGTCGTTGGCCGTCACCACACAGGCGAAATCCGAGTGGTTGAGCGGCGTGGCGAAACCGCCACAGACGACATCGCCCAGCACGTCGAAAATCACCACGTCGTATTCGTCCATCAGCTTGTGGTCGCGCAAAAACTTCACCGCCTCGCCGGTGACGTACCCACCACAGCCGGCGCCAGCGGCCGGGCCGCCGGATTCCATGGCGTCCACGCCCATCTTGCCCTTGAAAATCACATCGGAGGGCTCGATTTCCTCATGGTGGTAGTCATGCTCTTCGAGGATTTCGACGAGCGTCGGGATCATCCGCTTGGTGATGGTAAAGGTCGAATCATGTTTGGGGTCACAACCCACCTGAAGGACACGCGCGCCACGCTTGGCCATGGCGATGGCGATGTTGGAAGAGGTCGTGGATTTACCGATACCGCCTTTGCCGTAGATTGAAACGATCATGAATCAGTACCTCACCTGGGGTTGGAATGGATGAAAACTGGTCAGGGGACGAAGGGCCGGTTCCAACCCTCCATCACGGAGTCACTTCAGGCCGAACGCGCCAGGCGCACCTGCTGTTGAGCGCCAACCCGCACTTCCAGCCCGAAGGTTTCACACAGCCGGCTCTGCTCGCCCTGCGCGGCGGCTTCGCGGATGTTCTCGATGAGCGGATGGGCGAATTTGCGCAGAATCGAGGTGATGATGACCTCGCGCACGTACCGCTCGACTTCGGGAGACATCCCGCCCAGCCGGTCAATGCGCTTGCGATGGCGCTCATATTCGGCCTGGGCCATCTCCACAAGGTGCGCATTGAGCGCGGCAATGAAGGGGGCAGCGGCCATGCTGCGCCATTCGGCCACAAAGGCCGCGACTTCCTCCTCGACAATGCGACTGGCCCGTTCGGCTTCCTGTTTCCGCTCGCGCAGGTTGCTTTCAACCACGGCCTGAAGGTCATCCACGTCATACACAAAGACCTGCTCCAGGTCGTTGATGGACGGGTCCACGTTGCGCGGCACGGAAATGTCAATGATGAACATCGGGCGGTGCCGCCGCCGCTCCATCGCCGCCGCCACGTCGGCCACACGCACAACGAAGTGCGGGGCCGCCGTGGCAAAGATGAGGATGTCGGCTTCCGGCAACCGCTCCCGAAAGCGGTCGAAAATCACGGCCGAGCCATTGAACTTGGTGGCCAACTGAACGGCTTTGTCGAAGGACCGGCTGGCCACGACGATGTGGCTCGCTCCGGCGCTCATCAGATGGGTGGCAGCCAGCTCGGCCATCTCCCCGGCGCCGACCAGCATGACGGTCTGCCCTTCAAGACTGGTGAAAATACGCCGCGCCAGCTCGACGGCGGCGTAACTGACCGAAATGGCGTTGGCGCCGATTTTCGTCTCCGTGCGGACCCGCTTGGCAACGCTGAACGCCTTGTGCATCAGCTTGTTGATGAGCGTCCCGGTCTTGTTCAGTGACTGCGCCGTGGCGTAGGCGTCCTTGACTTGTCCCAGAATCTGCGGCTCGCCGATGATCATGGAGTCCAGGCTCGACGCCACCCGGAAGACGTGCCGTACCACATCCTGGTCGGTGTAGTAGTACAGGTGCTCGTCGTAACTGTCGCACTTCTGATGAATGGCCTTGAGGAAGTTTTTGACGCAGGCGATGCCCTGGGTTCCTTCGTATGGCGTCACACCCAGCAGTTCAACCCGGTTGCAGGTGGAGAGAATCATCCCTTCGCAGATGTTTTGTCCATCCACGAACAGGTTGAGGGCTTCAGGCAGGTAGTGCTTGCTGAAAGCAAAGCGTTCGCGGACCGCAATGGGCGCCGTGTGATGATTGAGGCCAACGAGTACAAACTTCATGGCAGTTCACTTGGGGGGTACTTCCCGGATAAGGGCTTGGGGATCACAAAGTCACGTTTTCCAGTGCGTCTTCCATCTGGGCGTAGGCTTCACGCAACTGTTCAAGCGTCGCCTCGTCTGTTTTCCACAGCCCCCGCCCATGGGCTTCGAGCAGCCGGCGGGTCAACTTCGACAGACTGCTGGGGTTGAGGCGCTGCAACCGCGCACGCATGGCTTCGTCAAGCACGTAGGTCTGCGCCACGCCGTCATACACCCAGTCATCCACGGCCTGGCAGGTCGCGCTCCAGCCAAAAGTGTTGGAAACCTGCCGTTCGATCTGGCTCACACCGGCGTAGCCGTTCTCCAGCATGGCTTCGTACCACTTGGGATTGAGCAGCTTGGTGCGGGATTCGAGCCGGACCGTTTCTTCGAGACTGCGCACCTTGGCTTCGGCTCCGGTCGCATCAGCCAGCATCACGGCCGGCGCGGCACCATCGCCCCGCAGGTGCTTGACGGCGCTGGTGACACCGCCCAGGTACTCGTAGTAGTGGTCAATATCGGTGATGTTCATTTCAGTGGAATCCACGTTCTGAAACGCCAGCGTGACGCCCCCCAGAACCCGTTCGTAGTCGGCCCGGGCCTCGACAAACTGCCCGTTCGGGTCGTAGGCAAAGCCCTTGCGTGAAAGGAACGTCTGGGCAATTTCACCGTCGTTTTCCCACGTGGACGAATCCACCAGATGGTTGACATTGGCCCCGTAGCTGCCGGCGGCATTCGAGAAAATCCGCCGGACGGCATCTTCCCAGGCCACGCCCTGCCGCAGCATTTCCTGCACGTGGGCGCGGATGAAGTTTTGCGCCTCCGGCTCATCCGCCTGGGCCGCCAGGCGCACGGCACGGTCAAGCAGCCGCATCTGCTGCGGCAGGACATCCCGGAAGATGCCGGACAGCGTCAGCACCACATCAATCCGGGGCCGTCCCAACTCGGCCAGCGGGAGGAGTTCGACGTTGGCAATGCGTCCCATCTCGTCGGCCACGGCCCGCGCCCCCAGCAGCCACAGGGCCTGGGCCACGCCCACGCCGCCACTTTTCAGGTTGTCGGTGCCCCACAGCACGAGCGCCACGCTGCGCGGCAGTGCGCCGCCGTGCTCCCGCGCATACCGCTCAAGAAGCTGCTCCACGGACTTCTGGGCTTCGCGCGTTGCGGCATAGGTCGGCATGCGGTACGGGTCAATGGCATGCAGGTTGCGCCCGGTCGGAAGAATGCTGGGATCACGCACGACATCCCCGCCCGCCACCGGCGCAATGTAGCGCCCGTCCAGGGCCCGCAGAATGGCATCGAGTTCGGCGTTGGTGCGGAGTTTTTCGTGCAGGTCAAACAGAAACGCAAAGTGTGCGTCAAAGAGACTCCGCCTGGCGCGGCAGAGTTTGGCCAGGTGGCTCGCCCCGGCGCTGGCCGAACGCTTCTGGTGCATTTCCAGAATGGCCTCGCCGATGAAATGCCGCGCCTGCCGCTCCAGCTCAACGTTTTGTGAAAAGGTCGCCAGCGCATCGTCCGTCCCGGTCTTTCCGGCGGCGGACTTCCCGTTCAGATCGGCCCAGTGGGCCAGGACGGTTTTGGTCAGGCTTGGCAGGTGCTGCCCCGCAACCGGAAAATCCGCCACGACGCGCAGCATCCCGACGAGTTCCTGGCTGTCGAGGCCGTCATCCATCGTGTGCAGCCCCGTCGGAATGAGGCTGTATTCCAGTTCCAGCAGGTCGGCATAAAGCTTCTGGAAGCGCTCGGTCGTCAGTTCGTCGGGGGTGAAGTCGTGGTCGAGCAGGTTGAGTTCTTTGGCCTTTTCGACGATGGCCGGGATGTAGGCTTCGCGCCGGGTCGGTTCATTGCGGAAACCGTCCATGGTTTCCTTGAGCGTCACGAATTCCTTGTAGAGACCGGCCGCCTCGATGGGCGGGCTGAGGTAGCTCACCAGCATCGCGTAGCCCCGGCGCTTCGCAATGAGACCCTCCGACGGGTTGTTGGCGCAGTAGGCATAGACGTTGGGCTGGTCGCCAATGAGCCGGTCGCTCCAGCAGAACTGGCTCAACCCAACCTGCTTGCCGGGCATGAACTCCGTCGCCCCGTGCGTTCCGAAGTGGAGCAGCACATCCGCCCCCCACGTCCGGTTGAGATACGCATAAAAGGCGGTAAAACCGTGGTTGGGCGTGGCGTCCTCCGAAAACAGCAGGCGCATCGGGTCATCCTCGAAGCCAAAACTCGGCTGGACAAACACCCCGACGTTGCCAAACACCCGTCCCATGATGGCGAAGTCGCCGCCATAGACGTTCTTTTCACCTGGCGAGGGTCCCCACGACCGCTCGATTTCGCGGTAGATCGGCACGAGCCGCTCGTATTCCAGCCGTGGAAACAGGTCACAGACGTTGGCCGGCTGGCCGTACTGGACGGCATTGCCGTGAACGATGCTGTCGCGCAATTCGTCCACCGTGGCCGGCACGTCGGTGAGGTGGTAGCCAGCCTGCTGCATTTTGCCGAGCAGGCGGTGCAGGCTTGTCCACACATCAAGGTAGGCCGCCGTGCCAACGTTGCCCTGGCTCGGCGGAAAGTTGAACAGCACGATGGCAACGCGCCGTTTGGCCGGCGGCAGGCGGCGCAACCGGACCCGCGCCATAACCCGCCCAACCAGACGCTCGACCCGATCCGGGATGGGTTCCAGCAGGCGCGAGTTCCCGGACTTGCCGGCAAAGACAATCTGATCGGTCGTCCCGTCCAGCTCTGGAATGGAGACCATCAGCGTTGCCTGAAGGCGGTTCAGTCCCTGAGTGTCGGAGAGCCACTCCTCGATGGTCTGAAACTCCAGCGAGGGCGCGCAGATGTAGGGCACGTCAAGCTGCTTCAGCAGCCGCTCGGCCGCCAGGGCGTCGTTGTAGGCCGGCCCGCCGACGAGAGAAAACCCGGTCAGTGACAGCACGGCATCCACCACCGGGCGGCCGCGTTCGAGGAAGTATTTTTCCACCGCCGGCCGGCCGTCCAACCCAAAGGCATAGGCCGGAATGACATTCGCGCCACGCTGTTCAAGGGCTTCGATGACGGCCGCATAGTGCGCCCGGTTGCCCGACAGCAGATAGGACCGCAACATCAGCACGCCAATCGTAGGAGCATTCGGCCGCGACGGGACGTGCGTCCGCAGTTCCCTGATGGATTCGACAATGCGCCCTTCACGGGGGTGAAACAGCCCCACATCGGGGTATTCAACCGGCGGCTTCGGGTTGAAGCGCCCACGGTAAGCTTCCGTGTAGCGCGTCAGCAAAAACAGCAGAAACTGCTCCAGATTGTCAGCCGAGGCGTTGAGCCAGTACTGGATGCTCATCATGTAGGCGTGAATGTCCTGCGCCGTGCCGGGGATGTACTTCATAATCTTCCCGGCATTCTTGAGCATGGTGAGCATGGTGCGTCCCGGCGGCTGGGCCGCCTTGGGTTCGGCGGTCGGGGCGTCGTCCTTTTTGAAGGAATCCTTGACGGCCCGGATCATGCGCAGCGGCGAATACCACGGCGTTTCGCCTTCATCCTTTTTGGCCAGCACGAAGCGTCCCAGGCGCGTCTCCCGAATCAGCGACGGCGCGCACATCACGCAGATGACAGCCTGGTAGCGGGCGGCATGGCGGTGGAGCAACTCCCGGATAAGGGCAATTTTTTCGTCGTCAAACTGGTGGACGACAAACACCAGGTCGGCTTCCGCCGCGTCGGCGCGGAGCTTTTCAATGGCCTCAGCCCGGTCAAGTTCGGCTGCAATGTGAAAGGCCACCTGGAGATTGACGCCGTGCTGCTCACGGACCCGCGCCGCAGCAACAGCAAGGGCCAGATCGGCCTGTCCATCGAGTGCGATGAAAAGAAACTTCATACCCGAAAACGCTCTTCTGAAACCCAAAGCAAGCGCACCGCCGACTTTCCCGGCAGGACACGCCTCGGATGGGACTCACGCGATTCGGGGACGCACACCTTCCAGCAGGCAGGTGAGGGGGGAAGGCTGTGAGGGACTGGGTGAGCCTGAAACCAAGCTATAGAACGGTTTATGGCATCGCAAAAAAATTCTTTGAAGTTTTTCCGTATCAGGCCCGGAACGCGCAGCGCAGGCCCGGAACGCACGGCGTCAGGCGCCGGGCGGCAGCTCCAGCGCCCAGCGTCCAATGCCTTGTGCGGTCTGTGCCATAGCCCCCAGAGCCAGAAAGCCAACGGTCCAGCGGGCATTGATTTCCAGAAGGCAGCGCCACCCCTGGGAGTGTTCAAGAACATCCATTCCCCACGGGCCGCGGTAGCTCTCCGCGGCCAGGCGCGCACCGACCTGTCTTCCCAGAGACAGCACCGAAGCCGGCAGCGATGCCGCTTCCAGTTCATAGCCGACAAGCACGCCAGCCCCGTTGGTGACAGGCCGGCTGACGCCCAGCAGCCGCAGGTCGCCCTCCGGGTCAAGGAAGCCACACAGTCCGTATTCCTGCCGCACGTCATACCAGGGCTCAAACAGCAGCGGCAGCCCTTCGGCAAAGCGCCGGCGACACCAGGCGGCGGCCGGTGGCGACACCACGGGCCCGCGCCCCAGCACCCGCTCGCGGGCGGCAACCCCGTAGGGATGCTTGATGACCCATTTGGCTTCTGCCTGCGGACAGGCCTGCGCCACATGCGCCACGAGTTCCGCCTCGGACGCCACCAGCCGCGCCCGTTCATCGGCTACAGCGAGTTCGACTTCCAGACTGTGGCTGTAGACTTTCGAGTTGACCCGCGCCACGCTGTTCAGTGGCGGCGGTGACAGCCGCGCGCCAGCGCGCACTCCAACGGCCAGCGCCGTGGGCGTCCAGCCCCAGGGCGTGAAGTGGTAGGTGGACGCCTCCTGCGTGCTTTCCAGCGGCAGCAGGGCGATGCCCCGCCGGGCGGCCACGTCCTCCAACGATGTCCGCCAGGCGTCGGGCGTCAGCAGGGCATCACCGGGCCGAAGCAGGTATTTCAGCAGGTTGTAGGCGATCACCCGGTTGCGCGCCGCAAAGCGTCCGGTCGGGACGTAGCGCCGCCCCTGCGACAGAGCCGCCAGTTCGGCCTCAAAATCGGTGTTGACGTACCACAGGCGCGGTTCACCCGGAACGTCCCCCATGGCGTCCTTGTCAGGGCTTGACGCCAACGCACCCGGTGAATGACTGTGCGTTAATCTCCCCCGGACCCCAGTTCCTTCAGGAAGCATTATGATCAAGTTCTATTCCAAGGCATGGCTCGATGAAATGGCGCGGCGGATGGAGACCGACCCGCGCTTTCTGGCAGATGGCAAAAAACTCAACGGCACGTTCGTCTTTCGGGTCTATGACGGCCCGGACGGCCGGGACCGGCGGACACAGTGGACGTTCAAACAAGGCAAGGCCATCGAATGGAAGTATGAAGACCACCCCAGCCCGTGGCAGGCACTGCGGGAAGAACCCTTCAGCGCCAACTTCGTGTCCCGCACCACCATGACCTACGACAAGGCGGCCCGACTCAACCGGGGCGAAATCACCGTGCAACGGGCGCTGTCATCGCCGGACTACAAAATCGAGGGCAACATGAGCCTCGTCATGGCGATGATGAAGTCCTTTCAGGCGTGGAACCTCGTCGCCTCGGAAATTCCGGTCGAGTACGACTTCACGGCCGAAGACCAACCCCAGCCGGACCAGCCCTGACCGGACCAGCCCGGTCACGCCGGCAGCACGAATGCCGGGTGCGCCGCCGCCGCCAGCCGGCCGGTTTTCAGCCCCCCACCGGAAGGCTGGTGCCACTGACGGCCCGGGCGGCATCGGACAACAGAAACACCAGCACGGCGGCAATGTCTTCCGGTGCAACCCACGTGGCGCGGTCCGCCCCCGGCATCGCCGCCCGGTTGGCCGGCGTGTCAATCATGCCGGGCAGGACGACGTTGGCCCGAATCCCGTAGGGCGCACCCTCCGCCGCCAGGGTTTCCGTCAGACGGATGACGGCGGCTTTGGCGGCAGCATAGCCGGCATGTCCGGCCGTGCCGCGCAGCGCCCCCAGCGAGGAGACATTGACGATGCTTCCCCGGCGGCGCGGTTGCATGGCGCGGAAGGCGGCCCGGCTGCCCAGAAAGGCCGTCCGCAGGTTGAGCGTCAGCATGGCTTCAAACTCCGCCAGTCCGAGGTCGGCGACGGGCGTCCCCCCGGCATAGCCGCCGACCAGATTGAGCCAGCCGTCGAGTCGGCCGTACTGCTGTATGGCGTGGTCAGCCAGCGCCGGGACACTGGTTTCATCCGTCAGGTCGGCTGACACAAACGCAAGCTGCCCGTCCGCAGCTCCAAACCGGGACCGCCATTCATCCGCGGCGATGCGTCCGCGATGACTCACCACAACCACGGCCCCGGCGCGCAGGCAGGACTGCACGACGGCCGGCCCCAACCCGCCGGTGCCGCCGGCAATGACAATGACATGTTCCTGAAGTGACATAGGCAACGTCCCCCCGTCCGCTACCGGCGCACAGGCCGCTTCCGGGCGGTTGGGATACATCCTTTCTGAAATTTGCGCTTGGCGAAGGGCAGCATTTCCGTGTAGGATTGCGGTTTCGCTTTGGCTTCGGCCCGGCGCGTCTCAGCCGGTGAGTTTGTGCAAGACCAAACGGGGCGTCCAGTGAAGATGGCATGGCATCCGGCGCCCGTCTGGCAGGAAGGTGAGCAGTGAAAAAAGGCATCCATCCCGAAAACTACCGTCCCGTCGTGTTCCGGGACGACTCCGCCGACGTCAACTACATCATCCGTTCGACGGTCAGAACCAACAAGACCATCACCATTGACGGGCAGGAATACCCGCTGGTGATGCTGGACATCTCCGCTGCCTCCCATCCGTTCTTCACCGGGAAGCAGAAGTTTGTGGACACTGCCGGGCGCGTTGACCGCTTCAACCGGCGCTATGGGAAAAAGACGACCGGGGCCGCGGACAAACCGGCGGCGAAGGCGTCGAAGTGACGGACCAATTGATGGACAGGGCGGCGGCGTCCGCCCGCCAAGGCAGGTTGCCGAGCCAACATCGCTGATTTCACGAGAGTCGTTATGGCCAAGAAAAGTCGCATTGCCAAAGCTGAGAAAATCAAGCGCCTTGTCGCCAAGTATGCCGAAAAGCGGGCGGCGCTGAAGGCGATCATCCGCAATCCGAACGCAACCGACGAAGAGCGCGAAGCGGCGCTGTACAAGCTCCAAGACCTGCCGCGCAACTCCTCCCCGGTACGCATTCGCAACCGCTGCGCCATCACGGGACGCCCACGCGCCTACCTGCGCAAGTTTGGCCTGTCGCGCATCAAGTTCCGCGAACTGGCCCTGCGGGGCGAGATTCCGGGCGTCAAAAAGGCCAGTTGGTAACCTCCGCCACACGGCACAACCCACCACCGGACCTCACGTTCCCCAGCACCGACTTCCCCACCCGGCCCGGCGTGTGTGAACCCGCCGGGCTGTGGTGTTTTTCTGTGGCTGTTGTTTCCGCCGTCATTCACCGGGCCGGCTTCGGTAGGGTGAGAGGGCGTGCTGAACGAACATCCAGCCGATGAGGAACGCAATGAAGGTGCTGGCCCAGCCCATGGTCGTCTCGCCAATCCAGAAGGTGACGGCAATGTTGAAGGCGAAGATGCCAAAATAGACCCCCAGCGGGGCAACGTGCTGGAACGGAAAGGCAAAGGTTCCCGTCCGCGCGACACCCCGCAGCAGCGTCGCTTCCCACAGGCGAAAGGTTGTGGTGATGAGCACGCTGACCACAAACCACCCGACATAGTTTTCAATCGTCACGCCAAAGTGCGGGCCGCCATGTGGATAGCCGTAGATTTGCCCCAGAAACCACCGTTCGCCCTGGAGCGTCACCGGATCAATCACCACATCGAGAAACATCATCAGCAGTCCGGCATAGACGGTCGTCAGCCATGACCGCCGCGCCGGAGCGTCATCGGGCGACACATGCCAGGAAGTCAACGGCGTGCGCAGGATGACGGCCGCCTCGAAGCTGATGAAGGAAAGAAAGGCAAAGGACAGCGAATCAAAAAAAGGCACGCCCGCCACCCACAGTTCGCGGTCACTCGTGCGGTCAATGTAGTCGTACCGCCCGAAGGGAAAACCGTTGTGAATGGAACTCCATTCACAGGCCCACGCAATGAGATAGGCCGTGACGGTCCAGACCAGGGTACGCAGCCAGCCCAGCCGCGCCACAGCCAGAAACAGGTACGCCAGCAGGAACACAAAGACGTAGGGACGCAGCAGGACGGTCCCCGCCAGGCGGTGCAGCAGATCGGTCATGGTTGAAAGTCGCGGATGAGCGGCAACGGCTCATCGGCGGTCAACAACTCCAGCGCCGCCAGGATGACCCGCCGTTGGAGCGCCGGGTTGTGGGGTTCACCCAGGGGATACCCCAATGGGAACGGCACCCACAGGGCGCGCGGCGGACGTACCTTCTCGGTGACGAACCGGTACAGCGAAATCGAGACCGTCACGATGCCTTCGTTTTCAAATGCAGCCTGAATCAGTCCGACCGACTGATTGCACATCGGTCAGACCGGGGTCAGCAGGGCGACTTCCACGCCGTCGGCCCGGGACTGGGCGGCAGCTTCCGGCGCGGTACGGGCAATGAGTTCCCCCGGCTTGGCAATCGAACCGCAAAATGACCAGGCCCGCGCGTTGAGTGCCCCCACGACACCTTCCGCCACGAGTTCCTGAAAACGGGTGATGGGCAGCGCCAGGTTCGGGTCCCGCTCGATGCCCGTGTGGTCAAACGAAGGGCTGACGTGTCCGACCTTGAGCGTGGTGAGGTCACAGTCGGTCGGAATGACGCGAAAGGACGGATCGCCGGCCAGCTTGAGATCAAACGCCGGTTGCGTGGGCAGGTGAAAGGCGGCTGTCGTCACCAGGCCGACCTTGCAGGCGGACAGCGGCTTGGTCAGCCGCGCCGGTTGCCAGACGGACACCGTGTAGCGGTAGGCGCGCATAAAGGAGCGGACAAGCAGGCTGGCATCGGAAAGTTCCGCCATGGCGACTCACCTCCGGCAGTTGGGGCGTTTCACGGGTGACAACGGTGACACGCTCAGGCTGGATTTTCAATGAGCTGTGCGTGCAGCTTCTGGACGGCCGTCGGCGCGGCAGCTTCCGCCAGAAGAAACAGACGCGCGTGGGGCGATGGATGGGGCAACAGCGGCGTGGAACGAAACTCGGCCAGAATTTCGCTCAGCGCCGGATGTAGTTCCGTGGCCTCAGTTCCGAAGTTGCCGACGACACACAGCAGCGCGCGGTCGGTCGTCACCTGCACGTCGCCACAGGTCTGAAGGTCGCGCCGGGCCGCTTCCAGTGCCTCGCCGTCCTCCACTGTGGCCGTCAGCCCCAGGCGCGAGGCCGCCAAGTGCTCGACCAGGATGCCGTGGGCGTCCAGAATCTGGGCCATTTCGTCCAGGGCCACCGCCGCGCGCCAGCTCCCCCGTGGACGCACGTGAACGGCCGCCACACCGTTGCGGTGGGTGACGGCCAGAATGGCCCCGGACGGAGCGCCGGATGAAGCCCTAATCGTCGAGTAGCCAGCTTCCGGGTCGTACGAGTTGCGAATGCTCACCGGAATGCTCAACCGCTCGACCGGCTCGATGGTGCGTGGATGCAGCACTTTCGCTCCGTACAGTGCCAGATCGGTGGCTTCCCCGTAGGCCAGCGTGTCCAGCCGCCGTACTTGGGCAACCAGACGTGGATCGGCCGAGTAAATGCCGGCGACATCCGTCCAAATCTGGACTTCGCAGGCCTGAAGTGCTGCGCCAATCAGGGTGGCCGAATAATCCGAGCCGCCGCGGCCAAGTGTCGTGGTCGCGCCGTCAAAGGTCGCGCCGATGAAGCCGCCCAGCACCGGGATGACTCCTTCCGCCAGCAGCGGCTCCAAAACCTGGCGGGTGTGGGTTTGCGTCGCATCCCAGCGCGGGCGCGCCCGCCCGTAAACATCATCCGTCACAATGCAGGTGCGGGCATCCACCGTACGGCAGGCGGTGCCGTCACCCGACAGAACGGCCGCCAGCAGCGCGGCGGAAAGATGCTCACCATAGGCCACGACTTCATCGCGCAGCGGTGGAATGGTGCCCGGATAGCGACGCATCACTTCCAACGCCTGCCCGATGTGTTCGCGTGCGGCATAGAGCACGTGGACGAATGCACCGTAGGCGATGCCATCAGTCAGCCGTTCGGCCACCTCGCTGTAGCGGGCAAAATGGGGTTCCAGCCACTCCAGCGCCGCCGTCGTGTCCTGTTCCAGGGAACGCTTGACGGCATCCAGCAACGCATCGGTCATCCCGGCCATGGCCGACACCACGACGACGGGCTGCTGTCGGGGCGGCTGTCCCTGCTGCCGACGAATGATGGCGGCCACCCGCTCAAAGGCCGCCGTGTCCTGAACCGAAGTGCCGCCAAACTTCATCACCACGGGGCACAGCCCGGAGTTGGCGGCCGAAGGCACGGAAAGAGATGGTGTTGGGTTCATGTGGGTTGGGTCGTGAGTGCCGCACGCAGGCAGGGGGCAACAGCATCGGGTTCGGCCAGAAAGCCATCGTGACCATGGTCGGTCGTAATTTCATCATACTGAACCGCTACCTTGACCGCCCGCAGCCGGTGGGCCAGCGCGCGGACGCCGGCTGCCGGAAAAAGCCAGTCCGAAGACAGCCCCACCAGGTGTATCCGGGCGCGAATCCGCGCCAGGTCAGCGTCGGTGAGATCGAAGGTGTCCATGGCCTTGCTCAGCACAAGGTAGCTGTTGGCGTCGAACCGCCGGACGAACTTTTCTCCCTGGTGGTCGAGATAGCCGGCTACGTCGTATCTTCCGGTCAGCGTCTTTCGGGGGTCTTCACCTGACCGGTCGGGACGGCGGCCGAAACGGGCATCAAACAGCGCCGCTGACTTGTAACTGCACATGGCAATGGCGCGGGCCAGGGCGAGTCCGGCCACCGGCTGCGTCGTGTAGTCGCCATCCTGCCAGGCGGGGTCGGACAGGATGGCCTGCCGCTGAAGATGGTTGAGCGCCAACCCCATGGCCGGCAGTGGCGTCGCGCCAATGGCGCAGCAGACATCGAGCACGGCGGGGAAATCCGTGGCCCAGCGCAGCGCCTGCATGCCCCCAATCGAACCGCCAATCACGGCCGTCAGGCGCAGGATGCCCAGTTGCCGCAGCGCAAGGTACTGGGCGCGCACCATATCCCCGATGGTCACCAGCGGAAACCGCGCTCCGTAGGGGCGTCCGCGCTGCCGGTCAGGTGTTGTCGGCCCGGTCGAACCATAGCAGGAGCCAAGCACATTGATGCCCACGATGGCATAGTGCGCCGGGTCCAGCAGGCGCCCCGGACCCACGAGTCCGCCCCACCAGTCGGCCACCCGGGCCGAGCCGGTCAGGGCATGGCAGACGAGAATGACGCCGCCGGGAGCCGTTTCCGGTTGGCCGTACCAGGCGCACCGGAGCGTCACCTCCGGCAGTTCGCCCCCGGCTTCCAGGCGAAAGGGATGCTCGTCGAGGGTGACATCGCACTCGACCGTTGGTTCGATGGCATCCATGGCGTTTTTTCAGGGCCCCGGCAACTTTTCCTTCCCGCCGGGAAGGAAAAGCGCCGCAGGCAAAAACCATCGCCGACGCCAGGCGCTGGGACGGAAACTCTCTCAGCCCGAACCGTCACAAGAGAGCGCCGGCGCCGACGAAGCTCGCAGGTTTCAGGCCGTGGCCGATTGCGCCGCCGGTGTTTCCGAAATGACGGCGCTGCGCAACCCGGCGTCAAGGTCGGCCAGGATGTCGCGGATGTCCTCAATCCCGACGGAGAGCCGGATCATCTCCGGCGTCACACCGGTCGCCCGCTGTTCTTCTTCGGAAAGCTGGGAATGCGTGGTTGAAGCCGGATGAATGACCAGGGACTTGGCATCGCCGATGTTGGCCAGCAGGCTGAACAGCCTGACCGAATTGATGAAGCGTTTGCCGGCTTCGTAACCGCCCTGAATCCCGAAGGTCACGAGCGCCCCGGCCCCCTTGGGCAGATACTTTTCCACCCGCGCCTTTTGTTCGCCTTCCGCCAAACCCGGATAGTTGACCCAGGCGACGTGGGGATGGTTTTTGAGGAAGTTGGCGACAGCGAGGGCGTTTTCCGAATGACGCGCCATGCGCAGGGAGAGCGTTTCCGTCCCTTGCGCCAGCAGGAAGGCGTTGAAGGGCGACAGCGCCGCGCCGGTATCCCGCAGGCCCTGCACCCGCGCCTTGATGATGAAGGCCAGATGGCCAAAGGCTTCCGTATAAACGATGCCATGGTAGGACGGATCGGGCGTCGTGAAATCGGGAAAACGCCCGGAAGCCTTCCAGTCGAAGTTGCCCCCGTCAATGATGACCCCACCAATGCTTGTCCCGTGACCGCCAATGAACTTCGTGGCGCTCTCGATGACAATGTTTGCGCCGTGCTCGATGGGACGGCACAGCGCCGGCGAAGCGGCGGTGTTGTCAATGATGAGCGGCAGTCCGTGGCGATGGGCAATTTCAGCAAGGCGCGTGATGTCGGTCACGAGCAGGTTCGGATTGCCCAGGGTCTCCGAGTAGATGGCCTTGGTGCGTTCGTCGATGAGCTGCTCGATGCCGGCAAAGTCGTCGGCATCCACAAACTTCACGGTGATGCCCAGCTTGGGCAGGGTGTAGCGAAACAGGTTGTACGTCCCGCCGTAGAGCGAGTTGGTTGAAATGATGTTGTCACCGGCGCTGGCAAGCGTGGTGATGGCCAACGTTTCGGCTGCCTGCCCGGAAGCTGTCGCCAGCGCGGCCACTCCACCTTCGAGCGCAGCCAGGCGTTTCTCGAACACGTCGGTCGTGGGGTTCATCAGCCGCGTGTAGATGTTGCCAAACTCCTTGAGCGCGAACAGACGCGCGGCATGGTCGGCGTCGTCGAACTGGTACGAGGTCGTCTGGTAAATCGGCAGGGCGCGGGCTTTCGTTGTTGCCTCGGGCGCGTAGCCGCCGTGAAGGGCCAGGGTATCGAAGTGGTATTCCGCCATTGGGACATCCTCCGTGAAGTGACCGGCGTGAAATGACCCGGCGCAGCCCCAAAAAGCAACTACCCCGCACGCTTTGCCCAAAGCGTGCGGGGTAGGTACGGCTCAAAACCACCGGCGCTTTAGCAGTTTTTAGCGTGGAGCAAGTTGCCTAAATCGCCACGTCAGGTTGTCAAAGTCATCCGTTATGACGGACGAACGATGGATGATAACGGAGAGCCTTGTCAACCCATTTCCGTGTCGGCCGCCGGCAGCGCAGAGGATGACGAAAGCAGGCACGTGTTTGTTGTCGGCAGGGCGATGGTAAAGGCAGTTCCGACACCTTCGGCGCTCTTGACACTCACCTGCCCGCCATGGGCGGCCGTGATGCGCTGCACGATGGCGAGTCCCAGTCCGGTGCCCAACTGCCGGGTGCGCTGCCGGGCCTGGTAGTAGGGGTTGAAAATGTAGGGCAGGTCCTTGGCCGGAATACCCGGCCCGGTGTCTTCGACGTGAATGACCAGAAAACTTTTACCCGCGTCCAGCCCGACGCCTTCTGTTTGCTCGGCGCGCAGCGACACCGTACCGCCGGCGGGCGTGAACTTGATGGCGTTGGAGAGCAGGTTGCCGATGGCACGCAGCATTTTGCCCCGGTCAAGCAGCAGACTGGGCAGGTCAGCCGGGCACTCGACGCGCAGGGTGATGCCCTTGCGCTCGGCGTTGAGGGAGACCTGATCAGCCGCTTCCTGGACGAGCTCCCCGGCAGCCACCAGTTCCAGTTCGAGCGTGGCTTCCCCGGCTTCGGCCTTGGAAAAGTCCAGCACCTCGTTGACCAGCCGGGTGATGTGGTCGAGGGTACGGTAGCCATGCTGAAAAATCCGGCGCAGGTCGTCATCCAGGATGCCGGTTTCCTCCGCCCGGAGCTCCGTCAGTTCCAATGCGCCATAGACTGTGGCGAGTGGCGAGCGGATGTCGTGGACGAGCACGGCCGTGAATTCCTCCCGCTGGTGGGCCAGCTCTTCCAGCTTGGCAACGGTTTCCTGAAGCTGGGCAGCTTTTTCGCGCAGTTGGTGTTTGAGTTCGTGAATGCGCATGGCGCTGCGCACCCGCGCCAGAAGTTCCTTGGTTTCACAGGGCTTCACCAGGTAGTCATCCGCCCCGGCATCAAGCCCCTGCACCCGGTCTTCGAGTTCGCTGCGCGACGACAGCATGATGATTTGGCTGTCGAGCAATTTGGGATTGGTGCGAATCAAACGGCACACCTCAGGCCCATCCAGACCCGGCATCACCCAGTCCAGCAGAATCACCCCCGGCAAGGCGGCTTCGGCCTGATGCAGGGCGTCTTCTCCGTCCACGGCCTCCAGCACGGCAAAGCCGGCCTTGGTCAGGATTTTTCTGAAAAACAGGCGTATCGTGGCTTCGTCATCCACCACCAGCACCGTGTTGGACATAGGCTCAGGAACCCTGTGGCGGCGTCGAACGCAGCCGCGTCTCTCCAAAGGTCAATTCCGTGCCCCGATAGAGCCGCTGGAGATTCTCGCGGTGGCGCGCAACAATGACCAGACCAATCACAACCGACCACACCAGGGTCGGCAACCAGACGGACGACGGACGCCCCGCCCACCAGCCATCACAACTCCAGATGCCAAGCGGCAGCGCGACCACCCCCAGCAGCGAACCTAGCGACACCGCGCGCGTCAGGGCAAAGGCAACCACCCAGACTCCGAGCGACAGAAGCGTGGCCCACGGCGACAGCATCAGAAACACGCCCACTCCGGTCGCCACACCCTTCCCGCCGCGAAAGCCGAGATAGACCGGAAACATGTGCCCCAGTACGGCCGCCAGCCCCACGGCGCCCTGAGCTGTGGGCGCGGACAATCCGAACCACCGCGTCGCCAGCCACAGCGCCAGCAGGCCCTTGGCCACATCCAGCACGTAGGTTGCCAGCCCGGCCGCGAGTCCGGCCTTGCGGACGACATTCGTCGCCCCGGTACTTCCCGACCCGGAAGCCCGTACGTCTTCACCGGTCACGGCTTTGGCAATCAGGAAGCCCGAAGGCAGGCCGCCGATGAGGTAGGCCAGCGTCAGAGCGACAAACCAGGTTGCCAGCGGTGCGGTTTCCATCGGTTCCGGTATCGTTGCACTAGTTACGGTATGAGGCGTCCACCCGGTCGAGTTTGCGCAGCAGCGCAGGCCAGACCAGTTCAGCGCCCAACCCAAGCGTCACCTGGTCAGCCTGGGCGCGAATGCCCCGCAGAATCGGCTCAGGAATCGTCACGAGCGGTTGCCCGCCAGACTGCGCCAGAACCTGGATGCGGCAGGCGCTTTCCACGACGTACATCAGCAGGAAGGCTTCGGCGGCCGTCCGCCCGACAGTCAGCAGGCCGTGGTTGCGCAGGATGAGAATCTGCTTGTCGCCCAGGTCGGCCACCAGACGTGGCTTTTCGTCTTCATTGAGCGCCACGCCTTCGTAGTCGTGATACCCAAGGCTGGCAAGGGCAAAGAGCGACTGCTGGGAAAGCGGCCGCAGCCCTTCGGCCTGGGCGGCAACGGCAATGCCATGTGGCGTGTGCGTGTGGAACACACACCGGGCATCTTCCCGCGCGGCATGAATGGCGCCGTGAATGGTGAAGCCGGCCGGATTGATGCGGTAGGGTGTTTCCATGACGATCTGCCCATTGAGATCAATCTTGACCAGGTTCGAGGCCGTCACTTCTTCAAAGAGCAGACCGTAGGGATTGATGAGAAAGTGGTGGTCTTCCCCCGGAACGCGCATCGAAATGTGCGTAAACACCAGGTCATCCCAACCATACAGCGCCGTGAGGCGATACATGGCGGCCAGATCAACCCGCGCCTGCCATTCTTCCGGCGAGACACGGTCACGAACACTCAGCGGCGCAGGTGCGGTCATAGGACAATTCCTCCGTAGGCGCAAATGGACGGGTTCAGGCCGGGCGGTGGGCAGCCTGGTAGGTGGCTTCGACCAGGGAACTGATGCCGCCGCGGGGTGTAAAGTCACCCGTGACCGTACATTCGACCGGATCGCAGGCCGCAACGACATCGCGCAGGATGCGGTTGATGGCGTTTTCGTAAAAAATCCCCAACTGGCGGTAGGCGTGCATGTAAAGTTTCAGCGATTTCAGCTCCAGGCAGCGGTCACGGGGCACGTAGGTGATGGTCACCGTCCCAAAATCCGGCTGCTCGGTGAGCGGGCACACGGACGTAAACTCCGGGATGCGAATCGTAATTCGGTAGTTCGGAAACTGGTTGGCCCAGCACTCGATGGGTGGCAACGGTGCATCCAGCCCCTTTCTGGCATGTTCATCGGTGTAAGCGCCCATGAGACATTCAGACCTCGTTTCCTGAAAATCGGTGTTACCTTACCAGCCGCCAGGCGGACTGGCACGAATTTTTCTGACATGAATTTTTGCGCCGTGGAGCTGAACTTTTGCGACATTGAGGCGCAAGCACTTTTCATTTGAAAGGAATCATAACGGTATGACTGAACTGCGCAACATAGGCGTCGTCGGCTGCGGCACGATGGGCGCCGGTATTGCCCAAACCGTGATTCAGGCTGGCCTGGATGTGGTGGTGGTCGAAGCGGACGACGACCGGCTGCAACGCGGTTTTACGATGATTGTTTCATCCCTGTCGAAACTGGTCGAGAAGGGGCTTTTGGAAGATGAAGCCAAAAGTGCGGCCCAGCAGCGGCTGCGTGGCTCGACCGAGCTTGCGGCGCTGGCGGGATGTGACCTCGTCATCGAGGCCATCGTGGAAGACCTGGCTGCCAAGCAGACGTTGTTCCGCCAGTTGGATGAACTGTGCCGGCCGGAAACGGTCTTTGCCAGTAACACCTCCTCGCTCTCGATTACCCAGATGGCGGGTGTCGTTTCACCGGCGCGGCAGACCCGTTTTCTCGGCCTGCACTTCTTCAATCCCGTCCCGCGCATGGCGCTCGTGGAAGTCGTCCGGTCGTTTCTGACCGACGCCGCCGTGGCCGAGCAGGTCACGGCTTTTGTGCATGCGATTGGGAAAACGCCTGTTCAGGCTACGGACAAGACGGGCTTCATCGTCAACCGCCTGCTCGTGCCCTACTCGCTCGACGCCATCCGTGCGCTGGAAGAGGGCGTCGGCTCGATAGCCGACATTGACCAGGCAATGAAGTTGGGGGCGGGGCATCCCATGGGGCCGCTGATGCTCAACGACCTGGTGGGGCTGGATGTCCTCCTCAACGTGGCCAATGTCATGTACGATGCCTTCCGGGAACGGCGGTTCGCGCCCCCGCCGCTTCTGACGCGCATGGTGGCGGCTGGCTGGCTGGGTCGCAAAACCGGACGCGGCTTTTACGACTACAGCGACCCGAAACAGCCCAAGCCCATGACACTACAGTGACAGGCCGGCTGCCCGGGCCGGGCAACGGGCCTGGGACAGGCAATTGAAGGCCCTCCACTGGCAGCTTTCTTTTGGGAGGCGTCGGCATGGTCAGGAAAAAGTCTTCGGAAGCAGCCGAAGGTCGCCTGGTGTGGAACCATTCGACCCACATTCCGGGACTCATCCCCGTGCTGACGCGCCTGTGCAAAGTGCCCGGCGTCAAGACGGTGACGCCGGGCCGCCTGGGACAGGCCAAGGGACGCCCGCTGCCTCTGACGATTCGGGTCACGGTGCCGATTGTCGGCGGCTTCAAACTTCAGGCGCGTTCCAGCGGGGGCGTCCAGGAAATTTTTGTCATCACTTCCCTGACCGAAGCGGAGTTGCAGCAGGCCATAGACGGACTTCTGGCCGACGACTGACCGCCGCGCCCGCAACCAACTACGATGTCTGACGCCTCTCCCACCCTGTTTTCGGAATCTCTGCCATTGACGCGGGAGGCCGCTGAGCGCGAAGCGGCAGCCCTGCGGGCTGAAATTGCGCGTCATGACGAGCTGTACTACCAGCAGCATGCGCCGGTCATCAGCGATTACGACTACGATCAGCTCGTCAAACGGCTTCAGGCCATCGAGGCGGAGTTTCCCGACCTCATCACGCCCGATAGTCCGACGCAGCGGATTGGCGGACGCCCCAGCGAAGGCTTTGCCTCTGTGCCGCACCGGATTCGCATGCTGTCGCTGGACAACGTCTATTCGCCTGACGAACTGCGCGAATGGGAAGCCCGTTGCCGACGCGCCTGTGACGGGCCGTTTGACTACGTGGCTGAACTCAAAATTGACGGCCTGAGTCTGGCGCTGCGCTACACCGACGGACTGCTGACGGAAGCCATCACCCGTGGCGATGGGCTGACCGGCGATCTGGTGACGGAAAATGCCCGTACGATCCGACAGATTCCCCTGCGGCTGGCGCAGCCGCTGGCGGCTGACATCGAAGTACGGGGCGAGGTCTATCTGCCTCTTTCGGCGTTCCGGCGGCTTAATGCCGACCTTGAAGCTGAAGGCGAAAAAACCTTCGTCAATCCCCGGAACGCTGCCGCCGGCACGATGAAGCTGCTGGACTCACGGGTGGTTGCCAGTCGGCGGCTGGCGATGTTCTGCTACGAGTTGTTTGCCGACGGCGTCAAACCCTTTGCCACGCACTGGGAAAGTCTTGAATGGCTGCGCCAGGCGGGTTTTCCGGTCAATCCTCATGCGCGGCGGTGCGCGACGCTGGATGAGGTGCTGGCGTACTGCGCCGAAATGGAAAGCCAGCGGATGGCGCGCGACTACGATACCGACGGCGTAGTGGTGAAAATCAACCCGGTGCGCGTTCAGGACGAGTTGGGCGCGACGGCCAAAGCGCCACGCTGGGCGGTTGCCTACAAATTTGCGCCGATGCAGGCCCAAACCCGGCTGCGCGGCGTGACGTGGCAGGTTGGTCGTCTGGGTACGCTGACGCCGGTGGCCGAACTCGAACCGGTTTTTGTAGCCGGGACGACTGTGGCGCGCGCTTCCCTGCACAATGAAGACCAGATTCAGCGGCTTGACGTACGGCAGGGCGATCTGGTCATCGTCGAAAAAAGCGGCGACATCATTCCGCAGGTTGTGGGCGTGGTCATGGCGGCGCGCACGGGCGCGGAGACGCCGGTTGGTGTCCCGGAATACTGTCCGGGCTGCCCGGAGCGGCAGGTCCGGCTGGTGCGCCCGGAAGGTGAGGTGGCGTGGCGGTGCCCTGAAATGCACTGCCCGACCAAGCTGCGGCAGCAGGTACAGCATTTTGCCAGCCGTCCGGCGATGGACATCGAAGGGCTGGGCGAAGTGCTCGTGGACAAGCTGGTACGGGAGGGCCTCGTGACGGACGTTGCCGATCTCTACGCCCTGACGGCCGAACAGGTCGCGGCACTGGAGCGGTTGGGGGAAAAGTCCGCAGCCAATCTCATGGCACAGCTTGAGCGCAGCCGGACGGCCGGGTTGGAACGGCTTATCTTTGCCTTGGGGATTCCCGATGTCGGCCGCCGCAAGGCGCAACTTCTGGCCCAGCACTTCGGCTCGCTGGCGGCACTGGCGGCGGCTTCGGAGGCGGAGCTGGTGGCCGTACGGGACATCGGTCCGTCCACAGCCGCGCACATCCGTCAGTGGTTTGCCGACGCCCGGCATCAGCAGACGGTGGCACGGCTGGAGGCGGCGGGTGTTGTGACCCGGCTGGACTCGTCCGGTGCGGGTACGACGGCGCGGCTGGCAGGCAAGCAGTTCGTACTGACGGGAACTCTGCCCAACCTGACGCGGGAGGAAGCGACAGCGCGCATCGAGGCGGCTGGCGGACGGGTGACGAGCGCCGTCAGCAAGAAGACGGATTATGTTGTGGTGGGTGAAAATCCCGGCTCGAAGCTGGCCAGGGCCGAGGCGCTGGGCATTCCGGTTCTGGACGAAGCCGGACTGCTGGCATTACTCGCCGGATAAGAAGACCTGCCGCTATGTCGGATACTGCTGCCGTCTGCACACCTGTCCCGGTGAATCCAGGCGGCTTCAACCAAAAGTCCACGCTTCCGTATGGCTTGCAACTCAATCAACTGCACCAGGCCATGAATGACTTTCTGGGCTTTGTCAACAGGCAGCTTTACTCAAAAGGGATACCCCGCCTCGAATGTCTTCTTATGCCAGCAACCTTCAGTAGTTTGGTTGGAGAGTACATCGTTTACAGAATTCCCTTCTACTGCACGCAACTGGTAAAGAATCAACACCACAATGGGCATCCAGACCTGATTCCAACAGGAATTTTCCCCCAAAATGCCGTTCTTCACACAGACGAGGGCATAGAAGTAAAGGCTTCAAAATACTCAAGTGGTTGGCAGGGACATAATCCTGAATCCGTTTGGCTTCTGGTATTTCAGATTGATTGCAACTCACCCAATGAGAAGGTCACGCAACCCAAGCCTTTTCAGTTCAAGGCGGTTTATGGGGCCAAACTTGACAAGCAAGACTGGAATTTTTCCGGCCGCTCAGCCACGAGCCGTCGGACGATAACAGCCAGCGTCAACAAAAGTGGACTTGAGAAGATGAAGCAAAACTGGATATACCGGACTTAGGGCAACTGAAGAGACATTTGATTTTCCTTGACGTCAAGTGCCGATAAAGCCGGTATGGACGTCAGGCTTAAGTGGTAGTAATCCGGGTTTTTCTCGATACCGAGGGCAGAATACCCAACTGCCTCGGCAGCCGCAATCGTGGAGCCTGAACCCATAAAAGGGTCAAGAAGAATGCCTTCGCCAAGCGGCAAAGAAGCATACACAAGCTGGCGCAGAAAAGATTGCGGTTTCAGGCTCGGATGATTGGCCAGCATCCGTTCTTTTCGTGGCGTGCGTTCACTTTCAATGACGTCCTCGAAAGGATTGCCATCGGGCTTGCGCCGCAAGCCGCCGGTCTGAAACTGTCGCAGGCACTCGCTGACGGTCATGCCTTTAGGTAGTGGCTTGCGGAAGATGCCCCAGGGTTCGTAACACCCACGCGGCATGGAACAGACATCGGGAAACTCCTCTTCGGCATTTTTGGGCTTGTCCCCGCCCCGCAGGGTTCTCACCAACCGGATGACCTGCCCCCGAAACTCCAGGCCGGCGCGGACCAGAGCCGCAAAAACGGTTTGCGACAGAAAAACATTGGAGGCAAGAAAAAGATGCCCGCCTGGGTACAGGACCCGCAGGGCAAGCATTGCCCACTCCTGAAAATACACTTCGATTTGTTCCCGCTCCTTCCCGTTCAGGGCCGTGAAGCGCGGGAGCGGTGATCGGGTGTGCCCATCAAAGGAAGGTGGGATGCGCCAGATACCGCCGTGACCGTTTGAGCGTTTGGCCAACTGTTCCGGGTCATACTCTTTCAGCCCGTATGGCGGATCGGTGACGATGGCATGGAAACATTCGCCCGGCACGCGACGCATCCACTCCAGGCAGTCGGCGTGAATTACCACGGAGTTTCCCACAGACTGATACGCACAGTCGCCGGCGTAGCGTTGTCCAAGCTGTTCCGCAGTCATTCAGATTACCTGTTCATGGCTGTTCACAGAACGAACCCCGGCACACTGGCTTTCATACAGCAGGTTCGGTTTCCTGCATCTTTCGCCGTGTTCCGTTTCCGGGAGTTTTCAGAAACGCCGGCGGAATTGGTAGCACAATCCGGGGCAGGTCAGACATTGGACGCTGCGCCGGCCCCCTGTCCACAGCACCAAGTATCCCGGACTCAACAAATTGGCCGCGGTGTCCCGAAGCGGTAAAGTCCCGGCTGGTGGGGATTTTTCTGGCGAGGTGAAGGATTTTGCCTGCAATGCGGTTTCTCATCAGCGTGCTGTTGCTTGCCCTGACAGCCATGCCGTGGCCGGTTGTCCATGCGGCGCGGGCGGCCCGTCCGGTGTCCGCCCTCCCGGAAGAGCCTCCGGCCGAACCGAGCTACCCGGACATCGCGGCCAACGACGAACCGACGCCACGCCTCAACGGCCCCCGCGTGGTGGGCACGACGCCGGGGCGCGAGTTCATCTACCGCCTGCCCGTAACCGGCGCCGCCCCGCTGACCTGCACCGTCACCAATCTGCCGCCCGGCTTGACCTTCGATGCCGCCACAGGTGTCATCCGCGGCCGGGTGGAAAAAGAAGGCGTGACGCCGGTTTCGATGACCTTGCGCAACCGCTACGGCACGGCGCGGGCCACGCTGCGCATTGTCGCCGGCCGGAACAAACTGGCGCTGACGCCGCCCATGGGCTGGAACTCGTGGAACGTCTGGGGCACGCAGGTTTCGGACGAAAAGGTGCGCGCCGCCGCCGAAGCCCTTGAACGGACCGGGCTGGCAGCTCATGGCTACCGCTACGTCTGCATTGACGATGGCTGGCAGGGCCGCCGTACGCCGGAGGGCGTCATGCAGCCCAACGAACGGTTCCCGGACATGAAAGCCCTTGGCGACTGGCTGCATGCCAGGGGCCTGCTTTTCGGGATGTACACCTCGCCGGGGCCGTTTACCTGTGGGCGTTATGTCGGCAGTTGGCGGCACGAGGAAGCTGACGCCCGGCTGTATGCCAGTTGGGGCGTGGATTACCTCAAGCATGACTGGTGTTCGTACGAGGGCATTGCGCGGCAGAAGACACCGGAGGCACTGCAGCAGCCATACATCGTGATGCGGACGGCACTCGACAAAACCGACCGCGACATCGTTTATGCCATCTGTCAATACGGCATGGGCGAGGTGTGGACGTGGGCGCGCCAACCCGACATTGGCGGCAACCTCTGGCGGACGACGGGCGACATCGAGGACACGTGGCAAAGCGTCGCGGAGATTGGGTTTCGACACTCGCCGCTGGCACGGTTTGCCGGGCCCGGCGGCTGGAATGACCCGGACATGCTTGTGCTGGGGGTTGTCGGGTGGGGGGAAAAGACCCGTCCGACGCGCCTGACGCCGGACGAACAGATTACGCACATGACGTTGTGGGCGCTGCTGGCAGCCCCGCTCATCCTGGGTTGTGATCTGACCCGGCTGGATGAGTTCACCCGGCGGCTGCTGACGAATCCCGAAGTCATTGGCATTGACCAGGACGAGTTGGGCGTACCAGCCACCCGGCGCGATACAGCACAGGATGGAACGGAAGTCTGGGCGCGTCCGCTGGCTGACGGCCGTCTGGCGGTCGGGTTGTTCAACCGCAGCAACGACACGCAGACGGTCACAGCGAACTGGCGTGACCTGGGATTGCGCGGGCGCTGTACTGTACGGGATGTGTGGCAGCGGCGTGATGTCGGGACGTTTGACCAGGTGTTTGCCGCGCTCGTACCGCCACATGGCGCGCGGTTGTTGCTTTTGCGCCCCCAGCCGACAGCGCCACGCTCCCCACGGCGGACGGCCACGCCGCCCGCCAACCAGCACGGGAACGGGAACTGAAAGCTGCCATTGCCGTTTCTTCACCGATCAGGAATCCTGCCCGGTGACTTGAGGGAAGTTCACAAACGCTTTGCCTTTGGAAGTGCTTTGGATTCAAAGAAGTCCATCATGAGCAGCCTGCCTTTGTTTCACCCGGTCAAATCAATTGAAGCCACTTTTCATCAGGAAGCTGAAATCGTAGCTTTCAATGGCGATGTGGCGGACTTTGTGGCACAGATTCCAGATGAATCCATCACACTCATTATCACTTCCCCGCCATACAATCTTGGAAAAATCTACGAAAACCGCACAACGATAAGTGACTATCTGGAAACCCAATCCAGTCTGATTTCGGAGCTTTGCAGGATACTGAAACCAAACGGGAGTATATGCTGGCAGGTTGGTAACTTCGTGGAAGATGGAGAAATCTATCCATTGGATATTTTCTATTATCCCATTTTCAAAAAGTTTAGAATGAAGTTGCGCAATCGGATAATATGGACGTTTGGACATGGACTGCATTCCTCCAAACGTTTTTCTGGTCGGTATGAAACAATACTATGGTTTACCAAGTCAGATGACTACATATTCAATCTCGACTCCGTTCGTGTTCCCTCAAAATATCCGGGAAAACGTCACTTCAAGGGACCAAACAGGGGAAAGCCATCAGGCAATCCCCTTGGTAAAAACCCATCCGATGTCTGGGAGATACTCATCCAGGACTGGGAAGCCGCAGTATGGGACATTCCCAATGTGAAATCCAATCATCCTGAAAAGACCATCCATCCCTGCCAGTTTCCCATTGAACTCGCCGAACGCTGCGTACTGGCACTGACCAACGAGTGGGATTGGGTTTTTGACCCCTACATGGGCGTTGGCTCAGCACTGGTGGCGGCTGTCAGGCACGGCCGGCGGGCTGCAGGATGCGACAAAGAAGCCACCTACGTTGAAATTGCCCGCCGGCGCCTGTCCGACTATTTCAACGGCACCCTTGGGTATCGCCCAATAGGCAAGCCGGTTCATCAGCCGACGGGGAGAGAGAAGGTGTCGCAGGTTCCAGAGGAATGGAAGGAAAAGTTGCAGATTGACACTATAGAAAGTCAGGACAAAGCTGAATGAACATTGCAGGCATTTACTCGTTCAATAATGGCAAAGAAGTTGTCGAAAGCGAATACACTCTGGAATTCAGCGAAATCAAAAATATCATCCGCAGCATAGACAGCGAAAGGTGCAGAACGAAAATCAGCAGGGAAAAAACAATGTCTGGAAGAAAGCTCTACAATCCAAAAGAACTGAATAAAGCATTCACAGAAGAGTTTGCAAGGCAAAATTGGAAAAGGCATAGAATAAAATGTACATATTCCAGTAAATACTACACAGAAAACTTTCACCCTGCAGAACAACCAAAGAGTGCATTCCGCGAAATTGATTTTGTAAAAAATCGTCTCGGTGTAGAGGTTCAATTCGGCAAATACGCTTTCATGGTGTACAATGTGTGTGCGAAAATGACTATTTTTCACAAGTCGAATGTGATAGACGCAGGTATTGAAATCGTACCCGTCAAAACTTTTGCTGACAAAATGTCAACCGGTGTTTCCTATTTTGAGCAGTTTGTCTGGGACCTGGAGACCCGTGGCGTCTCCAACATTGACATCCCGGTGCTGGTGCTGGGCATCACGGCCTGAAAACGGCATTGCGCCAGGATGCCAGATGCGATGTCGTACGCCACAGCCGGTTTGTACCCCCTTCCCGACCATCCCGGTTGTCTCGCCTTTGGCGCGCGGCTTAAGATGACCAGCGCCGCCGGATGAAAACGCCCTCTTGGGCAGGCGGCAGAGACTCTTCCAAAGACCTGTCCCAATACGGCCTATGCTGAACGCACCCTGCTTTCACCTGGCATTTCCCGTAACTGACCTTGGAGCAACCCGCCGTTTTTATGTCGAAGGTCTTGGCTGCACTCCGGGCCGGGCCTCAGAGCGGGCGCTGATTCTCAACTTCTTCGGACACCAGCTCGTCGCCCATCTCGTCTCCGAGCCGCCGCCACCACAAACCGGTATCTACCCGCGTCACTTCGGCATGGTGTTTCCCACCGAGACCGCCTGGGCCGACGTTGCCGCACGCGCCAGGGCGCACGACCTGCGCTTTCGCCATCCCCCGCGCGTCCGCTTTCCCGGCGAGCCGACCGAACACCGGACGTTCTTTCTGGAAGACCCGTCGGGCAACCTGCTGGAGTTCAAGCACTACACCAACGCCGAAGCCGTGTTCGGGTGTCCCGAACTGAATGACATCGGCGACGCCTAAGCCACCCCCCAACGACCACAACCTGCTGATGCTGCCTATGGTTCCCAAACGGACTCCCTCCCGCGCCTGCATCGGCGCACTCCTGCTCCTTGGCTGGCTGGCTGGATTCGGTCTGGCTTCCACGCCGGCCGAAACACCCTACCGCACGCCGCCCAAAGCCATTGCCGACCTGGTGGACGCCCCCCTGCCGCCCGCGGCCCTGCTGAGTCCGCAACGGAACTGGCTGCTGCTGGCCGACCGCCCCACCCTGCCGCCCATTGCCGAAGTCGCCCAGCCCGAACTCCGCCTGGGCGGTATCCGCTTCAACCCAAAGACCAACGGCCCCAGCCAACCGTCCTACCTGACCGGACTCACGCTGGTGCGCCTGACGGACGGGACGAAACGCCCTGTGACCGGACTTCCCAACCCGGCACGCCTGAGCGACCTCAGTTGGTCGCCGGACGAACGCTTCCTGGCGTTGACCCACACGACGCCCGACCGCGTCGAACTGTGGCTGCTCGATGTCGAACAGGCCGCCGTGCGCCGGCTGGGTGATTTCCAGCTCAACGCCATTGCCGGACGCCCCTTCCAGTGGCTTCCCAACAGCCAGGCGCTGCTGTGCCGAACCGTACCGGCCAAGCGCGGTGCACCGCCATCACCGCCAGCCGCGCCGGACGGACCCATCGTGCAGGAAAACCGCGGACGGGTCACGGCCGCCCGTACCTTCCAGGACCTGCTGCGCAATCCCTACGACGAAACGCTGTTTGACTACTATCTTACGTCCCAGCTTGTCCGGGTTGACCTGAACGGCCGTACCAAACCCATCGGCGCCCCGGCCGTTTTCCAGAGCGCTGCGCCCTCACCCAACGGGCAGTATTTCCTGGTGCAGATACTGCACCGCCCCTATTCTTACACCCTGCCGGCAAACTATTTCCCCAACCGGATTCAGGTCTGGGACGAAAACGGGAACGTTGTCCGCGAAGTTGCCGACCTGCCGCTGCGGGATGACATCCCGACGAGCTTTGACGCTGTCGCCAAAGGCCCCCGCAACGTACAGTGGCGCAGCGACGCTCCGGCCACGCTCGTCTGGGTGGAAGCCCAAGACGAAGGCAACCCAGCCGTCAAGGCTGACATTCGGGACCGTCTCTTTTTCCTGTCCGCGCCATTTGCCGGCACACCGACTCCCAGCCTCGGCTTTGCCTACCGCTTTCTGGCCGTCCAGTGGCACAGCGGACAGTTGGCCATTGCCTACGAAGGCTGGCGCAAGACGCGCCTGCGCCGTACCTGGCGATTCCAGCCGGATACGCCCGATGCGGCACCGACGCTTGTGTTTGAACGTTCAACCGAAGACCGCTATGGCGACCCCGGCAACTTTCTTACAGCCACAGCACCCAACGGCACACCCCGCCTGCTTTCGCCCGATGGCGGCAGGACGCTCTACCTGACCGGCGAAGGCGCTTCGCCGGAAGGCGACCGCCCGTTTCTGGACCGCTTCGAGGTGGCCACAGGCCAGACAACACGGCTGTGGCGGTCAGAACCGCCCTACTATGAAAACCCCGTAGCCCTGCTTGACCCGGCCGCCACGCGCGTTCTGCTCACGCGCGAGTCGCCAACCGCGCCGCCCAACTACTTCATCCGGGACATGGAGACAGGCCGGATGACGGCGCTCACGGACTTCCCCCACCCGACGCCGCAGCTTATCGGCATCCAGAAAGAGCAAATCCGCTACAAACGGGCCGACGGCGTTGATCTGACGGCCACGCTGTACCTGCCACCCGGCTACGATCCCAAGCGGGACGGCCCGCTGCCGCTGATGATGTGGGCCTACCCACAGGAATTCGTCAGCGCCACGGCCGCCAGCCAGGTACAGGGATCACCCTACCGGTTCGTCCGTGTCAGCTACTGGGGGCCACTTTTCCTGCTGACGCAGGGGTATGCCGTTCTCGATGACCCTTCCTTCCCCATCGTGGGCGAAGGCGGTCGCGAACCGAATGACACCTACATCGAGCAGCTCGTAGCCTCGGCCAAGGCAGCCATTGATGAGTGTGTCCGGCGCGGTGTCGCCGACCCCAACCGCGTCGCCATCGGTGGCCACTCCTACGGGGCGTTCATGACGGCCAACCTGCTGGCCCACTCGCGGCTGTTCCGCGCCGGGATTGCCCGCAGCGGCGCCTACAACCGGACGCTCACCCCCTTTGGCTTTCAGGCTGAAGAGCGTACCTACTGGCAGGCCCGCGAGGTGTATCAGCGCATGTCGCCGTTCAACTACGCCGACCAGATACGCGACCCGCTGCTGCTGATTCACGGCGAAGCCGACGACAACTCCGGCACCTTCCCCATCCAGAGCGAACGGCTGTTTCAGGCCATCAAGGGCCTTGGCGGGACAGTACGGCTGGTGATGCTGCCTCACGAACGCCATGGCTACCGGGCGCGCGAATCCATCCTGCACATGCTCTGGGAAACGCACACCTGGCTGGAAGAGCACGTCAAGGCGGCCAAACCGCTGGAAGCCGAAACGAAACCGGCCGGGACCCGTTCCGGCCAGCCGGAACAGCGCTGACGCAACATCCATGGAACAACCTTTGAACCCATCGTCACACTACTTCCACTCGCACCGGCTCAAGCTGCACTACTGGGACTACGGCGGGCCCGACGACCGCCCGCCCCTCATCCTCGTTCACGGCACACAGGATCACGCGCGAAGCTGGGATGACTTTGCGCGGGAGTTCCGCCGTGAGTACCACGTTTATGCCCTTGACCTGCGCGGTCATGGCGACAGTGCGTGGGTGGAAGGTGCGATGTACGCTTTCCCGGAGTTCATGCTCGACCTGGTGGCCTTCGGCGGTGTCGTGCAGCGGTTTCCGGCGGCCATCGTCGGGCACTCGCTGGGCGGCATTGTGGCCATGCACTACGCCGGCGCGTTTCCCGAACGGGTTGCGGCCGTCGTCAACATCGAAGGCTGGGGCCCGCCCCCGGCAACCAGGACGAAGACCTACACGGAACGGCTGCGCACCTGGGCAGAACGGGTGCTGGCGGCCGAAAGCCGGACGCCGCGCCGCTATGCCTCCATCGAGGAAGCCACCGCCCGGATGAAGGAAGCCAACCCGCATCTTTCCGACGCCATGGCCGCGCACCTGACGCGCTACGGCACGAACCGTACGGCCGACGGCAGCCTCATCTGGAAGTTCGATCCCTACCTGCGCAACCTGCCGCCGCTGGGACTGCCGACCGAACTGGCCAGGGAACTCTTTGCGGCCGTGAAATGCCCGGTACTGTGCATCCGGGGCGCGAAAAGCTGGGCAGCCAATCTGGCCCAGAGTCCGCAGCTTCAGATGATCGAGCGGATGCAGTACGTCGAAATCCCCGACGCCGGCCACTGGGTTCACCACGATCAGTTTGAAGCCGTCGTGGACGCAACGTGCCGCTTTCTGGCCGATGTTCCGTAGGCCGGGCGCGCCCTTTCTGCGTCAGGAAACCAGCTTCGTCAGGCGGTTGAGCGTGTCCTGGAAATCGGCTTTCTCGCTCGTAGGCTGGCGCAAAAACTGGTTGACGGCGTCAATTTTGGAAATGGCGTAGTCGGTGCGCTTGTCCTTGCCGCTTTTGTAGGCCCCGATGAGAATGAGGTCCTTCTGCGACTCGTAGGCGTCGAGGATGTCGCGCAGTTTCATGGCCTTGGCGATGTGGTCCTTGTCGGCCACGGCCGTCATGACGCGCGACACCGAGTGCCGTACATCAATCGCCGGATAATGCCCGGCCGCCGCCAGCGCCCGCGAGAGAATGATATGCCCGTCGAGAATCGAGCGGGTTTCGTCGGCAATGGGTTCCGTCATGTCGTCGCCTTCGACCAGAACGGTATAGAAGGCCGTGATCGAGCCGCGCTGGGAATTGCCCGTCCGTTCGAGCAGCTTGGGCAACTCGCTGAACACCGAAGGCGGAAAGCCGGCGCGTGCCGGCGGCTCCCCCGTGGCGAGACCAACTTCGCGCAGCGCGCGCGCAAAGCGCGTCACGGAATCCATCATCAGCAGCACCTTTTTGCCTTGGTCGCGGAAGTATTCGGCAATGGCCGTGGCCACGTGCGCGGCCTTGAGGCGCACCAGCGATGGCTCGTTTGAAGTGGCAACCACGATGACCGAGCGTTTGAGACCTTCGGGTCCGAGGTCATGTTCGAGGAAGTCGCGCACTTCACGGCCACGTTCGCCGATGAGCGCGATGACGTTGACTTCGGCTTCGGTATTGCGCGCCAGCATGCCGAGCAGGGTGGATTTCCCCACGCCAGCCGCCGCAAAGACGCCGACACGCTGGCCTTCGCCAACCGTCAGGGTGGCGTCTATGGCGCGGACGCCAGTCATAAACCGCCTGGTCACGCGCTGGCGCTTCATCGGGTCCGGTGGGCGCGCCGTGACGGACACCTCCACGGCATTCGGAATCGGCCCCTTGCCGTCCATCGGCTCGCCCAGGCCGTCGAGCACCCGCCCCAGCAGACTGTCGCCCACCCGGACCTTGAGGGAGCCGCCGGTCGAGATGACCTCCGCCCCCATGGCGACATCCTGCAACTCGCCCAAGGGCATGAGGATGATTTCCGATCCCCGGAACCCGACGACCTCGGCCTTGAGGTCATGCGCCCGGTGCGGCGACCGAATCAGGCACAGCTCTTCCACGCGGGCGCCCGGCACGGATGCCCGTACCAGCAGGCCGACCAGTTCCGTCACGCGCCCCCGGACTTCCACCGACGGCAGCCAGTCAAGCGCCCGGACGTAGGGTGACAGGTCGAGTTTCGGTAACGCCAGGGTCTCCATGGCCTTTCCACAGCCTCCGGCTTCGGCAGAAATGTTCCGGCAGCAATGTTGAAGCGATGATAGCGGCCGGCAGCTTTCTGTCATAGCCGGCCAGACCGGCCCGGCGGCCAAAGTTTTTGCGCCATGCATTTCATCCGTGTACGAACGACGTGAATGCGTTATTGTGCGCAGCCAAATTCATTTCGATTCCCGTCAAGGAAGCTCACACCATGTCGGCTGCCATTGCAGAGACGCCGGAAGGCGTCATGTCAGGGAAGCAGTTTTTCGGCCATCCCATTGGCCTGATGACCCTGTTTTTCACGGAACTGTGGGAGCGTTTCAGCTACTACGGCATGCGGGCGCTCCTCGTTTTGTACATGACGGCCAGCCACGAAAACGGCGGGCTGGGCTATTCCAACGCGCAGGCGGCGCTGGTCTATGGGACGTACACCTCCGCCGTCTATCTGCTGGCCATGCCCGGCGGCTGGGCGGCTGACCGGCTGCTGGGTCTGAAATATGCCGTCTTCATTGGCGGCATCATCATTGCCGCCGGTCACTTCACCATGGCCTTTGAGTCGGAAGTGGCTTTTTACACCGGTCTCGTGCTGATTGTGCTCGGCACGGGTCTTCTGAAGCCCAACATCAGCGCCATTGTCGGGCGGCTCTACCGGCCGGAAGACCAGCGCCGGGATGCCGGTTTCTCGATTTTTTACATGGGCATCAACATCGGAGCCTTTCTCGCCCCGCTGGCCTGCGGCTTTCTGGCCCAATCCGACACGTGGAAACGCACCATTGCCGGCTGGGGCTTTCAACCAAGTTCAAGCTGGCACTGGGGCTTTGCCGCCGCCGGCATCGGGATGACGCTGGGACTGGTGCAGTACCTTGTCGGGTTCAAGTATCTGGAGGGCGTCGGCGAACGTCCGGTGCGCGAAGATGGCAACGCGACGCCGGTCTGGCAGGGGCTGGCCTCCTACCTGGCCGTGGCATTCGCGCTGTTTGCCGTCGTCGCGGGCCTTCAGCAGCTCCACGGGCTGGTTGTGGGCCGTCTGGGCAATGCGGCCGGCTATGCCTACATTGCCCTGGTCTTTGCCGGCATCATTGCCCTGGTCTGGTTTTCCTTCCTCCGTACCCTGGCGGAAGACGAACTCAAACGGATGCTGGCCATTGTGTATTTCTTCCTGGCCTCGATTGTGTTCTGGGCGCTTTTCGAGCAGGCCGGATCGAGCCTCAACCTCTATGCCGACCGGCTGACGGACTGCCGCATCTTCGGTTTTGCATTTCCTTCGAGCTACTTTCAGTCACTCAACGCCATGCTCATCATCTTTCTGGCCCCGGTCTTTGCCTGGCTCTGGGTGCAGTGGGGCGACCGGCAGCCGTCCAGCCCGGCCAAGTTTTCCGTCGGCATCCTGTTGGTTGGCGTCGGCTTCGTTGTGGCGGCCGTGGGCGTGGCCTTTCTCAACGGCGGCAAGCTGAGTCCGTGGTGGCTGGTGGCCGTCTATCTCATCCACACGCTGGGCGAACTGTGCCTGAGTCCGGTGGGTCTGAGTACGATGACCAAGCTGGCCCCGGAACGGCTGAGCGGGCTGGTGATGGGGATATGGTTTCTGGGGCCGACCTTCGGCAACTACATCGGCGGTCTCATTGCCGGTCACTTCGACGAAACCCGCCCGGAAAGCGTCGGCTCGCTGTTTTACCAGGTGGCGGCGACCGGGATCGTGGTTTCCGTGGTGGCGTTTGTCCTCACACCGTTCATCCGCCGGCTCATGGGTAACGTGCGCTAGAACAACCGCCATTGAACGGAGTGGTGCAGAAGCGCATGGCAGGACTGAAAACAACATCCACAGAGACCAATCCACAGGCTTCCTTTGCCCGGCGCTATCTCTTCGCAGCGCGCCTGCTGCGGGTCTTTCTGGTGCTGTTCACGCTGGGACTGCTGGGCTACATCGGCGCAGGCATTTACTTCTACACCCGCCAGCACGCCATGGTGTTCCGCGCCGTCGCCCGTGGGGAACGGGCCCGGCGGCAGGTGATGCCGCCGCTGGGCGCAGGCTATGTCACGTTTCCGGCGGCGCGGGGTGAAACGATTACGGCGCTGTTCGGCCCGGCGCTCGACGAACACGGCGACCGGGTGCTTCCCGATACGGCCCGCCGCCCGACCCTGCTGTTCTTCTACGGCGTCGGCGAATACCTCAACTATCCGTTTCTCCGTTCCCAGATTGAAGTCTTCCGCCGGGCCGGGTTCAACGTCCTGGTGCCGGAATACATCGGGTTGGGACTCAGCAGCGGGGAGCCAAGCGAACAGGGCCTGTATGACACGGCACTGGCCGCCTTTGAATATCTCAAACAGCGGCCGGACATTGATCCGCAGCGGATTTTCATTGTCGGGCACTCGCTGGGCGGTGCGCCGGCCGTGGATTTGGCGGCGCGGGTGCAGCCGGCCGGACTCATCACGCTGGCCACCTTCACGTCACTGCCTGATATTGCCGCCCTGCGCTACCCGATGTTTCCCTGCCACTACCTGACGCGCATCCGCTGCCCGAACGTCGAAAAAATCCGGCAGGTGCGCGCGCCGATTCTCATCCTGCATGCTGAAAACGACACCACCGTGCCGCTCTGGATGGCCGAGGCGCTGACCAAGGCGGCCTTTGAAGGCGGCAATCAGCAGGTGGTGCAGATCACCATCCCCAGCGGGAATCACGACACGACCTTTGCCCTGCCCCATGGGGAGGCTGTCCGCGCCATGCAGGCGTTTGCCGGGATTGCGCCAGCGCACCCGGAGACAGCGCACCCGGAGACAGCGCGCCCGGAGACGCCGCAACCGGCTCAGGCCGCCGGTGGTGTCGGGTCCACACCTTCCGCCGCCGTCCGCAGCATCGCCGTCGGGACGACCACCGCGGCCACAATGAACAGGCAGTAGCCCAGCGCCATGAGCACGGCGCTGCGCCCGCCATACTGCCCACGGGACAGGAAAAACGTCCAGAAGGTGGCCACGCCAACTTCAACCAGCGGCAACAGCAGCAGGCGGCGATTGGCAACTGGATCAAGCCCGATGAGAAAGTACGCCGCCGCGACGACACACAGCGCAATACCATACTGCTGCGTCATCGCCGGGTCACTGATCTCCCAGCCGTAGAAGCTGGCCGCCGCATCCTGAAAAAAGAGCGCCATGAGCGCGTTGGCCAGCTCGACGCCGGCAAGCAGAAAGAACACCGCCTGCAGCCAGTAGCGGGCATAGGTGGCTGACCTGGAAAGTGGTGCAGAGTTCGCGCGTTCCATACCTTTCAAGCTACATTCCACTAGACCCGCCGACAACCTGCCTTGCCGTCGGGTTGGCCCCCGTCATTTTGCTGCATCCTGGAGCCACACAAGCCATGACTGAATCCTATGCCATCGAGTCTCACCAGCATGAAACCAGACAGTTTCCACCGCCGCCGGACTTTGCCTGGCAGGCCAACGTCACGCCGGAACTCGCCGCCCAGCTCTATGCCGAAGCCGAAGCTGACTTCGAGGCTTTCTGGGCCAAACAGGCAGCGGCTCTCGACTGGATGACGCCCTGGACGCAGGTTCTGGAGTGGAACCCACCCCACGCCAAATGGTTCATCGGCGGCAAACTCAACATTTCTGCCAACTGCCTTGACCGTCACCTGAAAACCTGGCGGCGCACGAAAGCGGCCATCGTGTGGGAAGGCGAGCCAGGCGACACCCGGACGCTGACGTACTGGGAATTGCACCGCGAAGTCTGCCGGTTTGCCAATGTTCTGAAGAAGTTTGGCGTCCGGGCCGGCGACCGCGTGGCCATTTACATGCCGATGACGCCGGAAATCGCCATCGCCATGCTGGCCTGCGCCCGCATCGGGGCGACACACTCCGTCGTCTTCGGCGGTTTCTCGGCCGAAGCCCTGCGCGACCGCATCAACGACGCCGGATGCAGGCTTGTCGTCACGGCCGACGGCTGCTGGCGACGCGGAACGGAAGTCCGCCTCAAACCGGCCGTGGATGTGGCCCTTGACCAGACGCCGACGGTCGAAACCTGTATTGTGCTGCGGCGGACCGGCTCGAAGGTGGACATGCAGCCCGGACGCGATCACTGGTGGCACGAAATGCTCGAAACGGTGGGCGACGACTGCCCGCCGGAAGCCCTCGACGCCGAACACCCGCTGTTCATCCTCTACACCAGCGGCACGACCGGTAAACCCAAGGGCATCCTGCACACGACGGGCGGCTACCTGACCCAGGTGGCGGCCACGGCCCGGTGGGTGCTCGACCTCAAGGACGATGACGTGTACTGGTGCACGGCCGATGTCGGTTGGGTGACGGGCCACAGCTACGTCGTCTATGGGCCGCTGGCCAACGGGGCCACGGTGATGATGTACGAAGGCGCGCCCAACCATCCTGAGCCGGACCGCTTCTGGCGCATCGTGGACCGCCACGGCGTGACGATTCTTTACACCGCCCCGACTGCCATCCGGGCGTTTATCCGCTGGGGTGAGCAGTGGGTGCTGAAACATCGTCTCGACAGCCTGCGCCTGCTCGGTACGGTTGGCGAACCCATCAACCCCGAAGCCTGGATGTGGTATCGCCAGGTGGTGGGGAAAGGACGTTGCCCCATCGTGGACACCTGGTGGCAAACCGAAACCGGCGGCATGATGATTGCGCCCCTGCCGGGGGCCACGACGACGACGCCCGGCACGGCCACCCGTCCGCTGCCGGGCATCAGCGCCGACATTCGTACGAAGGACGGGCAGTCCGTCGGAGTCAACGAGGGCGGGTATCTCGTGCTGACGCGGCCCTGGCCGGCAATGCTGCGTACCATCTGGGGCGACGACGAACGCTACCGCCGGCAGTACTGGAGCGAGATTGAAGGCGTCTATTTTGCCGGCGACGGCGCACGGCGCGATGAACATGGCAACTACTGGATCATGGGGCGGGTGGATGATGTCATCAACGTCAGCGGCCACCGGCTGGGCACGGCTGAAATCGAAAGTGCATTGGTGTCGCACGAAGCCGTGGCCGAGGCGGCGGTCGTCGGCCGGCCTGATGAACTCAAAGGCTCAGCGATTGTGGCGTTTGTCACGCTTCAGGGCGGCCGGGCCGGGGATGATGCCCTCCGGGCTGCCCTGCGCGAGCATGTGGCGAAGGAAATCGGCGCGCTGGCCAAGCCGGACGACATCCGCTTTACCGATGCACTGCCCAAGACGCGCTCCGGTAAAATCATGCGCCGCCTGCTGCGCGAAATCGCCGCCAGCGGCAATGTCGTCGGGGATGTCACCACGCTGGAGGATTTTTCGGTACTCGAAAAGCTCCGCACTGATGAGGATTGAGGTTTGATGATGCAACACAGGTGGAAACACGGCCGGCTGTGGTTGGCGGCCGTTGCTCTGGGACTCTTCTCGATTGGTTGGCCGGGTGGGTTGTGGACCAGCCCGGCGGTGGCGGCGCCCGTGGAACAACCGCACGTCAAAGCCGAACTGATTGCCGAAACGACGGCCATCCGGCCCGGCGTGCCGTTCTGGGTGGCCATCCGCTTTGAGCTGGAAGAACACTGGCACACGTACTGGCGCAACCCCGGCGATTCCGGGCAACCCACGTCCATCAAGTGGAAACTGCCGCCCGGTTTCAAAGCCGACGACATTCAGTGGCCGATTCCCAAACGTATCGAGGTCAGCGGCCTGGTTGGCTATGGCTATGAAAAGGAAGTCCTGCACCTGATCCGCATCACGCCGCCAGACAAGCTCCCGGTCGGCAAGCCGGTGACGCTGGCAGGCAAGGTGCGCTGGCTCGTATGCAAGGAAGAATGTATCCCCGGCGACGCCGAGTTGACGCTGACGTTGCCGGTGACGAATGACGTTCCCCAGCCTTCGCCGTGGACGGAGGCATTTTCCCGCGCCCGTGCGCAGTTGCCGCTGGCGACTTCGGAATGGAAGCTGCGCGCGGCACAGGACGGCGACCATCTGGTGCTGTTGCTGACGCCGCCGACGGGGGCCGAACCGCTGACGGAGGTGACGTTCTTTCCCTTCGAGGAACTCGTCATCGAAGGCGCTGAACCGCAGCGCCTGCTGCGCGTCAAAGGTGGGTACGCCCTGCGCCTGGTGCGCTCAAAAGTCGCTGAAAAGACGCCAACCCAACTGGCCGGGGTGGTTGTCACACCCACCGGGTGGCGCGGGGCCGGAACGGAACCGGGGTTGACGGTGGAAGCGCCGATTGAACCGCTGACGGCGCTGGGCGATCTGCTGACACCAGTCGCCGGCACCCGGTCTGACCGGTCATCGTCGGGCGGTCAACCGCTGGGCTGGCTGGCGCTGCTCGTCACGCTGGGCGGCGCGTTTCTCGGCGGGCTGATTCTGAACCTGATGCCATGTGTGCTGCCGGTGCTTTCGATCAAGGTGCTGGGTTTTGTCGAGCAGGCAAAGGCCGGGCGGGGCGAGGCCTGGCAGCACGGGCTGGTGTTTACGGCCGGCGTCGTGCTGTCGTTCTGGGCGCTGGCCGGCATCCTGCTTGCGCTGCGGGCCGGCGGACAGCAGCTTGGCTGGGGCTTTCAGTTGCAGGAACCGGCCTTTGTCGCCTTTCTCGTGGCCGTGCTGTTTGTTTTCGGGCTGGTGCTGTTTGGCGTCTTTGAAGTGGGACTGACGCTGACCACGGTTGGCGGTGCGGCCATGAACCGGAGCGGGCTGGCCGGCTCGTTTTTCACAGGCGTACTGGCCACGGTGGTTGCCACGCCGTGCACGGCCCCGTTCATGGGGTCGGCGCTGGGGGTGGCGCTGGCGCAACCGACGGCCGTGGCGCTGCTCATCTTCACGGCGCTGGCGCTGGGGATGTCCGCGCCGTACCTCATTCTGGCCGCCGCGCCGCAGCTTCTCCGCTTTGTCCCCCGACCGGGCGCGTGGATGGAGAGTTTCAAGCAGTTCATGGGCTTTCTGCTCATGGGGTCGGTCGTCTGGCTGCTGTGGGTGCTGGGGCTGGAAGTTGGCGTGGACGGGCTGGCACTGATGCTCGGCATGCTCGTCCTCATCGGGCTGGGCGGCTGGATTTGGGGACGCTGGGGCAGCCTGACACGGACGCCGGCCGTCCGGCGCATCGCCATGGCCACGGCTCTGTTGATCATCGTGGGCAGCACGGTCTTCGGAGTGCGGACGATTCACCAGCTTCCGTCAGCCGCCAGTGCGGCGACCGGTTCCAGGGAAACGAAGTCCGGCGGCATCCGGTGGGAGCCGTTCTCACCGGCCCGGGTCGAAGAACTGCGCCGGGCCGGCAAGCCGGTCTTTGTGGATTTCACGGCTGCCTGGTGCCTGAGCTGCAAGGCCAATGAAAAGGTGGCGCTGGAGACCGAAGCCGTGCGGCAGGAAATCGAGCGGCGCGGTATCGTCATGGTCAAGGCCGACTGGACAAACCGCGACGAAGAAATCACCCGCACCCTGGCCGAGTTTGGACGGAGCGGCGTACCGCTCTACGTGTTTTATCCGGCCAACGGCAGGGAGCCGAAAGTGCTGCCGGAGGTCATCACGCCGGGACTCATCCTGGAAACCTTCCGGGAAGATTCCTGAATGCAGAACAGGCCAGACAAGGGACAGGGGCGACGTGGGAGAAACCATCCATGAGCGAATGTGGAACCCCCCGGTTCACACGCCTGCAACTCCGCAACTGGAAGAATTTTACCGACTGCGACGTGGAGATTGGCCGGCGGCTCTTTCTCGTCGGGCCCAATGCTGCGGGCAAGTCCAACTTTCTGGATGCCTTCCGGTTCCTGCGCGATCTGGCCATTCCCGGCGGCGGCCTGCAGGAAGCCGTGCGCCGGCGCGGGGGAGTCAGCGCCCTCCGCTGCCTGGCGGCACGCCGCTTTCCCGATGTTGAGATAACAGCCACGCTCGAAGTGGCCGATCACATCCAGTGGACCTACCAGGTGGCTTTCAACCAGAAGCAGGGCCGCCTGCACCTGCGCAAGGAACAGGTCCGGCGCAACGGAGAGGTCATCCTCGACCGCCCCACGGCGGATGACCGGCGCGACCCCGAACGACTGACGCAAACCTACCTGGAGCAGGTCAATGTCAATCAGCCGTTCCGTGAAATTGCCACGTTTTTTGTCTCCGTACGCTACCTGCACCTCGTTCCCCAACTGGTCAGGGAACCGGACCGCTCGGTGGGACGCGCCCATGATCCTTTCGGCGGTGACTTTCTGGAGCAGGTGGCCAAAACGCCTGCCAAGACGCAGAAAGCCCGGCTGCAACGCATCCAGGAGGCGCTGCAGGTGGCCGTGCCCCAGATGCAGGCCATTGAACTCTGGCGCGATGCACGGGGCACACCGCACCTGCGCGGGCGCTACCAGCACTGGCGTCCACAGGGGGCATGGCAGACCGAGGAACAGTTGTCGGATGGCACCCTGCGGCTGCTGGGACTGCTGTGGGCTGTGACAGACGGCACGGGGCCGCTCCTTTTGGAGGAGCCGGAACTTTCCCTGCATCCGGGCATCGTCAGCACCCTGCCGCAGATGCTGGCCCGCATCCAGCGCCGGAACGGACGGCAGATTTTCCTGAGTACCCATTCACCCGAACTGCTCCGCGATGAAGGTATTGGCCTGAATGAAGTCCTGTTGCTGCTTCCGGCTCTGGAAGGCACAACCGTCACACCGGCCAGCTCCATCGAAACCATCCGCCAGCTCCTGGAAGGTGGGCTCTCCATCGCCGAGGCCGTCCTGCCCCACACCACACCCAGGCAGGCCGAGCAACTCATGCTCTTCGGAGAGAGCTAGCGCATGCGGGCGAGGATTTACGCAGCCGTTGAAGGGAAAACCGACAAGGTGGTGGTTGAGCGGCTCATCGCGCATGTCGGGGCTGAAGCGGGGCCGGTGTACGTGGCGGAAGGCAAGCCCAATCTCAAAAAGCGGATTGCCGGCTACAACCAGGCCGCCCAGCATTCCCTGTGGCTGGTTCTGGTGGATTTGGACCGCGACGGCTGTGCGCCGTCATTGCGCGTCGCCTGGCTGCCGGAGCCTTCTTCCGGGCTGTGCTTCCGCGTTGCCGTGCACGCCGTCGAAGCGTGGCTGATGGCGGACGCCGAAACGCTCGCCGGTTTTCTGGGCGTGGCGCGCAGCAACATTCCGGCCGACCCGGAATCGGTTCTCGATCCCAAAGCAATGCTGGTCGAACTGGCGGCGGGATCACATCGCCGGGACATCCGCGAAGACATGGCTCCACAACCGGGGAGCGGCCGGCGGGTTGGCCCGGCTTACACGTCACGCATCATCGAGTATGCCGGCAAACACTGGCATCCCGACACAGCCGCGCTCCAGGCTACAAGCCTGGAGCGCGCCATCCGGTGCCTGCGCCGGCTGGCTGCCGGCGCGTTGTCGCCTACGCCGTAAACCTTCTGCCCGAGGGTAAAGGGCGGCGCTCAGGCTTCGTTGACGACGTACAGGTGAAAACCGCCGTAAATGGCGCAGCGGTCCTGTGTGAACAACTCAGCCGAGCGTTCCCGTTCGTAGCGCACGCGCGCCCGCAGCTCCGGCGGAAGCGCCTGTTCCACCGGCGAAGTTTCCGGGGCCGTACGGAAGATGATCCGCGAACCGGCCGGGGCCACCCGCAGCACCTCCCGCCACAGGGCGGCAATTTCCTCGTCTTTCATCCAGTCCTGGGCATCGAGAAACACAAACCGGTCGTAAGCCCCGGCCGGCTGCCGGCGCAGGTGGTCCGTCAGCGAAGTCACCTCGGTCGTGACCCGCGAAATGTTGGCGCGCAGCGTCCCGAAGTGTTCGGCTCTGAGGTATTCGGGAATCGCCCGGCAGTGTTCGGTATCGTAGCGCCGCGCCAGCGCCTGCCAGGCAAAGTAGTTTTCCTCGATGGGAAAATCGCAGATGAAGCGCCGGACGCGCCGGCGGTACATCGCCAGGATGTTCTCCGGCGTTTCACGGCGCATGGCTTCGTACTGCCGGGGTGGAATCCCCAAGCCAAAGACGATGAAGGGCAGCTTGGAGAGCAGGCGTACCAGCCAGTGGTCGAAGTAACGCCCAATGGTGGCATCAAAGACGCGGGCGCGTTCGTCCGGGTCGGTGACGTGCACCATGCGGTCCGGGTAAATGCCTATCAGGTGGGCGAGTTTTTCGAGGAAGCGCAGGTAGAAGCCATTGCGGGCGTGGTCGTACAGGTTGTCGGCGAAAAAGTGGATGCGCCGCTTGCCGAACATCGTCAGCCCTTCCCAGAAGTCCCGCGCGGCCCCGTCCAGGTGTGCGCTCAGATAGGTGTCGTACGCCCTGACGTTGCGTGGGTCATTGGCTTCCCCAAACATGCGAAAGAACGTCTCGTGGTCAGGCAGATGGCGCACGGCCGCCAGCTTCAACCGCAGCAGTGCCAAGTGGTAGCGGTTCAGATCAATCGCCGTTATCTGTGCCGGACCGTGAATCAGGTAGTTGAGAACGTTACAGCCGCCGGAAGAAATCGTCAGGATGCGGCTTTCGGGCGTGAGTTCCAGCGCCGCCAGGTCAACCCGTGGGTCTTCCCAGATTTGGTTATAGACGAACGCATCGAAGTACGCCGTAAAAAGCCGTTCCAGCAGGCCCTGCTTTGAGGTGATGGGGCTTTGGTGAACGGCGGCGCGCAGCAGTTGGGCCGTATCGGTTGCCACGAATGAATGCCTCACAAGGGGAGTTGTTTTCAGGATCAGGAAACCGCCCCGGCAGCGCCGGGAACGGCCGTCTCAAAGAGCGCAATGAAAGCGTAGCGTCCGCCGACGGATTCGACGGTGAGTTTTCCCTCGCCCCGGTCACGGCGGGCCGCCAGCGCATCGAGGATTTCGGGGCGTGGCGTCACATCGAAGCGCCGCACCCACGCCGTCAGGACTTTTTCAAACCACACCGGCAATTCTTTCTGGTCCCAGAAATCCACCACGGCCAGACAGCCGCCCGGACGGACGCTGGCCAACGCCGTTGCCAGCGCCGCCTGCCAGTCAGGAATCATCGAGAGCGAATAGGAAAAAAAGGCGACATCAAACGGCGCTTCGAGACCAAACAATCGGTGGTGGTCAGGCGCTTCGGCCGCGGCCAGTGCCACGGTGACGTTCTCCAGGCGGCGGCGGCGGATGTTGGCACGCGCCGAGCGCAGCATTTCATTCGAGATGTCAAGGCCATAGAACTGCGCCTGGGGATGCCGACCGGCCAGAATCACCAGATTGCGCGCCGTGCCGCAGCCGATTTCAAGGACGCGGGCAGCCGGGCGCACCGGCAGCCGGGCCAGCAGCCGATCACGTCCAAACAGGAAGTATTTGCGGGACAGATCGTAGATGTATCGCTGCCGCCGATACATCGCATCCATTTTCGCGGCGTGGGGGTTCGTCATCGGGTTTACGAGTGTGGCGCGAAACTGTGGCGACCGGGCCAGGTTGAAGCTGGCGTAACTTAGTCGGACAGGCGCAGTTCCGTCAATTGACCGCCAAACGTCGGCTGCAACGGTCAGCGCCCTCCCTATGCTTTTCACCGGCCCGTGATACTGTTTCCGGTCAAACATCGCGTCATGAGGTACAAACCACTTCCCCCTGGAAAGGCAGGTTTATCCCTATGTCGGTTGCAAAAGTCTCTGTCAAAGCCGGTCTCTTCATCGTGGCGGCCCTGTCTGCTGGTGGGTTTCTGTTGGCGCAGTCCGGGCCGGGAGGCGATGATCAAGTCCGCGATGCCTTCATCCGTACGCGCCCAACGTCCGTCAAGCAGACGCGCCCGGTTGTGGCCCGCAACAAATCGCCGAAAAACCGTCCAACCCCTCCCGCCAGCCTGGAGCCACTCGGCCTGGGTTACACGCTCTATGCCAGGAATTCGCAGGGACGCCCGGAGCGGGTTGATCCCCGGCGGGTTTTCAATACGGGCGATGAAATCCGCTTCGTGGTGGAAGCCAACCAGGATGCTTACCTCTACGTTTTCAATGCTGATTCCAAAGGCGCACTGCGGATGATTTACCCGCACGCGCGGCTGCAAAACGGCGACAACTTCATCCAGGGGCATGTGCCTTACCAGATTCCCTCGGCCAAGGAACCTGACCCCGAAGCCCAGTGGTTTGCCTTTCTGACACCGGGCGAAGTACGCGAAAAAATCTTCTTCGTGCTATCGCGGTCACCACTGCCGGATGTGCCAACCAATGAACGGCTCATCCAGGCCGTACGTCAGTCCGGGCAGGAAGTCTGGACGCCTCCGGGCAACGTCTGGGCACGAGTCGAGACAGCCATGGAACAGCCGGTCAAGCGCACGATTGTGCGGCAGGAACTGGGACGCCTCCAGTCTCCCGACGAGGCGCTGGCGATCACCCGCGAAATCGGCCTGCGCCCCAATGTGGCAGCCCCATCGGTCATCCATCTGAGTGAGTCGGCGGCGGATGCCCTGGTCGTGGGACTTGAACTCGTCAAACAGTGAATGCACGTGAAGGGTGCTGGCAGAGGGTGAAAGCCACGGTGAACCCACGCCGACGTGTGACCTGACCGGCAGGTTTGTATGGGGGACATCACGCAACTTCTCAATGCCTGGCAGGCCGGAGATGAAAGCGCCCTGGCGCGCCTGATGCCGGTTGTTTATGCAGAACTGCGGCGCATTGCCGTCCGCGCCATGCGCCGGGAAGCCGTCGGTCATACGCTTCAGCCGACGGCGCTCGTCAATGAAGCGTACCTGCGACTCACCCAGCAGGAGCGCACCAACTGGCGCAACCGCACGCACTTCTTTGCGATTGCCGCCCAGCTTATGCGGCGCATCCTGGTGGACCACGTCCGGCGGCGGCAACGGCAACGGCGCGGTGGCGAGCACGTCATCATCACGCTGGATGTGATGCCGGACCTGGCAGCGCCGGAACCATCCGGCGGCGCAGTGGATGTGCTGGCGCTCGACGAAGCCCTGGGCAAGCTCGAAGCCCTCGCGCCCCGGCAGTGCCGCATCGTGGAGCTGCGCTTTTTCAGTGGATTGACCGTCGAGGCCACGGCCGAGGCGCTGGGTATTTCCGCCATTACGGTCAAGCGGGAGTGGGCCATGGCCAAGACGTTTCTGTATCGGGAGTTGCGTCCGGCGCGCGAAGCGGCCTGCGGGGGAGAGCGGCCATGACACCAGAGCAATACCAGCGGGTAACGGAAATTTTCAATCAGGTCATCGAGTCACCGTCTGACCAGCAGGCCGGCCTGCTGTCGGCGCTCTGCGCCGGGGACGACACCCTGCGCCGGGAAGTTGAGTCCCTTCTGCGGGTACACCCTTCGGCGCAGAGTTTTATCGAGGAGCCGTTCCGGGCGTCCGGGCTGGAAGACCTGGAGGATTTGCCCACCGAGCAGGCCGTGCTCCAGACGCAATCCTTCTTCCATCTGGACACGGGACAGCAGGCGCGCGGCACGAGTGTCAGCGACCGCTACGTGGTGGAGCGGGAACTGGGGCGCGGTGGCAACGGCATCGTCTATCTGGCCCGTGACCAGCAACTCCATGGGCGGCTGGTCGTCGTCAAGGTCCTTCTCGAAAACCAGCAGGGCGAACCGCTCGCCCAACGGATGTTTGAGAGTGAAAGCGAAGCCCTGGCCCGCATTTCCCATCCGGGTGTGGTGAAGGTTCTGGACCGCGGCCGGCTGCTTTCCGGGCAGTCATATTTCGTCATGGAATACGTCCGTGGCGAGACGCTCCGGGCCGTGATGCAGCGGCGCAGGCTGTCGCTGGCCGAAGTCGCCGGGGTTGTATCGCAGATTGGCCGGGCGTTGAGCGCCGCCCATCGGGAAGGCGTCTATCACCGCGACCTGAAGCCCGAAAACGTCATGCTCGAAGACCTCGGCGATGAGGCGCTGCACGTCAAGCTGATTGACTTCGGCATCGCCAAGGTGGCGAACTCGGCCGTGAAACAGGACGGCCCGGATGGTCTGGTGGGCACGTTGCCCTACATGGCCCCGGAGCAAATCCTTGCCAGCGGGTGCTCGGCTGCGACGGACATTTACGCCCTGGGCATCATTGCCTACGAACTGCTGGCCGGGGAGCGGCCCTACAAGCCGGCCCAGTCCAACCTGCGCAGTGCCATCCAGTCCATGACCACCCTGCAGCGCGCCGGTTTCGGCCAGCACCTGCGCCAGCGCCGTCCTGACCTCGATGAAGAAGTCGAACAGGTGCTGCGCAAGGCACTGGCTTACGATGCCGGTCAGCGGTACGCCAGCGCCGAAGATTTCGTCCAGGCTTTTCTGCACGCTCTGGAGCTTTCAGCAAAACAGGAAGCGTCACTGCGCGCGGTGGAAGAGGAACCGACGATTTCGCTTTCCAATCTGCCTCCCGCCGGCGAGGCCGCCACGCTGGACGAGTCGGCCATCCCCACCTCGACCACCACGGCCGAGACACCACCGCCGGCCCCTTCCCCACGGGAACGGGCGCTGGAGCGCATGGCTGTGACGGCAGGCGTTCTGGTGCTGCTGATCGCGGCCGGCAGCGCCCTGCTGTGGTGGTGGGATGCACCGACCAAAGGCAAAATGACGGCCGCCGCTGGGGCCCCGTCATTGCCGGCGCCGCCGGCAGCCGCCAGCGCGCTGACCTGCAACATCGAACTCGTGACGCCCGGCAGTCCGCAGCAGGGTGCCGGCTTCCTGCGCCCGGAGGAGGTCGTCCCGCCGGGCAAGGACATCGTCTTTCACCTGACGCCGCACCAGTCCGGCTACCTCTACCTTTTCGCACCTTCCAACGGCCAGTTGTCGGCGTTCCGTGTCCCGGATGAACCTTCTGCCGTGGGCTATCCGCTTGTTTTTCCCAAAGATGCCTCGATTGGTCTGGCGCGCACGGCGGCCACACGCTTCACCCTGGTGCTGTCGGGAGCCAGACTGACGGTGTTTGACGGACTGCGTCCGGGACAGGCGCTGTCCGCCGCCCAGCAACGGGAACTGGCCACACTCGTCGAACGCTTCGCGCCAAAGGCCCAGGTCATCATTGAAGACACACAACGCCAGATCAGAGTCCCTCCCGGAACCGACCCGGCAGTGTGTGAAGTCATTGTACGCCACTAAAGCTGCGTCCGATCTGAACTTGTCACCCATCGCACAGGCTGCAATTTCCTGTGGAGGCCCCCCCATGCGCATCCCGTCTGCCCGAACTCTGCTCACCGCCTTCTGGCTGGCGACCGGCCTGCTGAGCGTGGCCGCACCCGCCGCGGCCCAGAACCCTTCCGACCCCACCGGGCAATCCATTGAAACCCTGGTGCAGAAAGCCGACGCCCTCATTCAGGCCGGGCAGTATGACGCCGCCCTGCGGACGGCACAGGAAGCCGTGACGGCAAGTGAAGCAGCCCGGTCCGGTGGCCGGGAAGGTGTCCCGCCGGCGCTGGTGGCGCGCGCCTACAATGCCCTTGGTGTGGCGCAGGCCTTCAAGCAGATGCCCGAAGCTGAAGCCGCGCTGCGGCGCGCCCTGTCGCTGCGCGAGCAGCATTTCGGCGCGGAACATCCTGAAGTGGCGCAGAGTCTGGCGAATCTGGCGATGTTTTACCGGCTGCGGGGGAACTACCAGGCGGCCGAGCCGCTGTACCGCCGGGCGCTGGAGATCATCGAGAACGTCCGCGGGCCGGAGCATCCCGAACTGGCGATGGTGCTTAACAACGTGGCGCTTTTTTACAAGACCAAGGGTGATTATGCGGCGGCCGAGCCGCTGTATCGGCGGGCGCTGGAGATTCGGGAAAAGGCGCTCGGTGCCGGGCATCCCGATGTGGCGGCAACGGCCAACAACCTGGCGGAACTCTACCGCACTCAAGGCAGGTACGCGGCGGCCGAGCCGCTGTACCAACGCGCCCGCGCCATCTGGGAAAAAACCCTGGGCAGGGAACACCCTTACGTGGCCACGGTGCTGACCAATCTGGCGTTACTTTACAAGGACCAGGGGGATTACCAGCGCGCGGAACCCTATTTCCAGGAAGCCCTCAGCCTGCGTGAACGCATTTTCGGCCCGGAGCACCCCGAAGTGGCCACGGCGGCCAGCAATCTGGCGGAGCTGTACCGCGTACAGGGAGACTACACGGCAGCCGAGCCGCTGTACCGCCGGGCCATTGCCATCTGCGAGGCCAGGCTGGGGCCGGCGCATTCCGAGCTGGCCATCGGGCTGAACAACGCCGCCGCCATGTACCGGGACCGGGGCGATTACACAACGGCCGAGCCGCTGTACCGGCGCGCTCTGGACATCTGGGAAAAGGCGCTGGGGCCGCAGCATCCGCTCGTTGCCAATGCGCTCAACAATCTGGGCGAGCTGTACCGGATGCAGGACCGCCCGGACCAGGCCAGGCCCCTGCTTGAGCGGGCGCTGGGTATTCGTGAAAAAGCCCTTGGCGCGGGGCATCCACTCGTTGCCTCAACACTTGCGAATCTTGGCGTGGTTGAGCTGGAGCTGGGCAACCTGGCTGCGGCCGGGCAGGACTTCACCCGGGCGTTGTCCATTGCCGAGCAGGCCGTCGGCCCGACGCACCCGCTGGTGGCGAGCATCCTCAACCATCTGGGGCATCTCAGCCGACGACGTGGGGACGACGCCGGCGCGGAATCGTTTTACCAGCGCAGCTTCCGCATTCGGCAGCAGGTGCTTGGGCCGGGACATCCCGACCTGGTGGCCTCGGCGATGCACCTGTCCCTGCTCTATCTGGCGCGCCGTCAGGCGCAGACGGCGGGTGAGTGGCTGGCCCGCGCTACAGACCTGTCGGAAGCCGACGCCCGGCGCAATCTGGTGGTGGGTTCGGAACGACAGAAAATCCTCTATGCCCAGCGCGCCGGACACCTGGCGGAACTCACCGTTGCCTGGCAGGTCCGGTATTTCCCGGCGGAGGCCACGGCGGCGCGGCTGGCGCTGCTGACCGTCCTGCGCCACAAGGGACGGGTACTGGATGTGTTGGCCAATCAGACGGCGGCGCTCCGTCGCCGTGCGACGGCGGCCGACCGGCAGGTGCTGGATGACCTGCAAGCCGCCCGCAACCGGTTGACCCAGCTTGCCGGAAAACCGGAGGCCCAGGATGAACGCGCCCAACTGGAACGTACCATCGAGCAGTTGGAAAGCCAGCTTGGGGAACGCTTTGCCCAACTCGGCGCCCAGCTCCAGACGGTGACATTCGAGGCCGTACAAGCGGCACTGCCAAAGAACGCGGCGCTGATTGAATATGTTATCTACCGCCCGCTCGACCCGTCCCAAACCGACCGGCTGGCCCCGAAGCGCCACCTTGCCGCCTACCTGCTGCGGGCTGGCGACCCTGCGCCCCGGTTCATCGAGTTGGGCGAGCTTGAACCCATTGAAACACGCCTGGCGGCTTTCCGTCGCGCATTGGGCAATCCGCAGTCGGATGTGCGGCCGCTGGCGCGGGCGCTGGATGAGCAACTTCTGGCTCCGGTGCGGTCACGGCTGGGCAAGGCCCGACATCTGTTCATTGCGCCGGACGGGAGCGCCAACCTCATTCCTTTCGAGGCGCTGGTGGACGAACGTGGGCGCTACCTCGTGGAGCGTTACGACATCACCCTGTTGACCAGCGGACGTGACCTTGTGCGGCTTGAAGCAAAACGCCCTCCTGAGCGTCGGCGTGGACTTGTCATTGCCGACCCACGCTTCGATCTGGGCGAACAGGCCGCACAGCAACCAGCCGGACAACCTGCCAACGGGATGCGCTCGGTGGATTTCCAGACGGTGGTGTATCCACCGCTGCCGGGAACGCGCCGCGAGGCGCAGCTTTTGCAGCGCACTTTCCAGGAAGCCGAGGTGGTTCTGGGCGAGGCGGCAACGGAGTCGCGGCTCAAGGCCATGCACGCCCCGCTGTATCTCCACATTGGCACGCACGGGTTTTTCCTCCCCGAAAACACGACCGAACAGGGCGCGGCGGAATCACGGGAGTTGGGGCTGGTTATGGAGAGCCGTCCGGCTGTCCGGGAAAATCCCTTGCTGCGGTCCGGTCTGATTCTGGCCGGGGTGCAGCAGGGGCAAAGCGGCGCCGGTGAAGATGGCGTGCTGACGGTGCTCGAAGCCGCCGGACTCGATCTCCGGGGAACGCAACTCGTGGTGCTTTCGGCCTGTGAAACCGGGCTGGGTGAAGTGCGCCAGGGGGAAGGGGTGTACGGGCTGCGGCGGGCGCTGGTGCTGGCCGGAGCGGAGACGCAGGTCATGAGTTTGTGGAAAGTCTCGGATGCGGCGACGGCCGCCCTGATGGGCGAGTTTTACCGGCGGCTGGGCCGGGGTGAAGGCCGGATGGCAGCGCTGCGGGCGGCCCGGTTGGGGCTGTTACGCGGAGCCATACGGCCGCAGTCGGAAGAAACCCAGCGCGCCATCAGGTTGTCGTCCGGCAAGCCGACAACCGGACGCCCGGCCAACTGGCAGAATCCGTACTATTGGGCAGCGTTTGTCATCTCCGGCGACTGGTCTTCGATAACCCTCTACCGCACGCCACACGCACCTCGCTGAACCGAAACCGTATGGTTTATGTCTTCTCGATTACTGGAACACCCAAGAGTTCGGCTATCAGATGAGCGAGTTCAAGTTTTCTTTCGTTTTCGACAGAAGTCTCGAATACAATCGGAGCATTTGGCTGCGTATCTCCTATAACATAAATAGACTCCGTAGAAGAGTTTAGGTATATGTCTAGTTTGCCGTAACTATCAACAACTACTTTCACATTCTTGATGTCCGACATGCTGTAGCATTTTTCAATTTCGATTTTCCCTTTTCTTTCATTTTCAAATGTAATAATTTTCTTGCTCTTATCAAAGATTGTTCTTCTGGCATCTTTTTTGGTAATTATAGTCCGCAAAAGAGCAACAACACCACCCATCAAAAGAAATAAAACAAATGGTAATGATAAGTACGGTTCTAACCATGACAAGTCTACTCTTAGGAAACTAACCATTATAGGTGTGGTGATGTAGTACAGAATCGGTACTAAAACTACTGCAAGAAGTAAAGCTGCGCCTATTTTTACGCTGACTTCTTCAAACAAAAAGTTATACTTTCTTTCAATGACCAATCTGCTACCTCTTACATAAATAAACTTGACATCCATTGATATCTCCCTCTCAATAGAAGCTTCGTCAATACCCCGCATCGTGTACCTCCATAATAAGCCGCTCTCTGCACTTGTCCTTTACTTTTCGTCGGAACTCAACCTTTGGTTTTCATTTAAGATCATCAGAGTTGATGGAGTACGAATCATGTTTTCTCTATTATTGAAACCCCAAGAAGTTTCGACATTCGGTGGGCAAGGTCGAGTTTTCCCCGGTGGTCTTTGGTTTTTTCCAGTCCCGCTGCTGATAAAATTCCAATAGCACTATTATCAGCAAACTTTAGATAAATGTACATTCTCCCATAATCACCAGTGGAGATTATTATATTTTTAACGTTCAAAAAACTGTACTGTTCTTTTGAGTTTATTTTCCCATTCTCTTCATTTATGACAGTGATAGCATTGCTGTACTTATCAATAGTTATTCTCTCAGTAGCGTTTTTTATAAGACCCGAAATGAGGAAGAACGCTACAAAAATTAGCATAGTAGCAAAAAGTACAAGAGCGGGAATTCTGCAAACTGTAGGGGCTTCTTCAGAGCTTCCTTCATAAGAGCAAAAGGTGAACATTAAGACAATACATGGTAATGAAATTATTAAAAAGGACATGACAACGTAGGACACATACCTAATACCTAGGAACGCAGAGTATCGCCGCTCGACAGTTATCTTGTCCTCACCTTCGTAAGTAACTATATAGTAATTAGTAAAGTCATAACCAGGAAAATATACCGGTGTCATTTTCTTCTCCATGTCAGTTTTCTTTCCTTTCCTTTAGGTCTTCTCCGTTACTGGAACTCCCAGCAGTTCCGCCATTCTGTGGGCAACCTTAATCTTCCCCTCATCACTCATTCTATTAAGTTCTTTAATGTAGAAAGATTTAGAGACAGAGTCTAAACATAAGTTCGTTGTACCATATTCATAGACAATCACTCTAATGCCCTACACACCTGGCAAACCCATGGCTGCGCAGTTTCTATGTCTTCTCAATCACCGGAACACCCAGTAACCCTGCTATCTTGTGAGCAATTTCAAGTTTCTTGCCATTATCAGAGATTTCATTATCGCCCACAACATAAATGGACTTAGTAGTTGAGACAAGGTAAATATTCATTCTGTAATAGCTGTCAACAACTACCCTAACGTTTTTGATAAGCGACGTGCTATAATTTTTCTTGACCTTAACTTTCCCCTTTTTCTCCCTCTCAAGAAAAACTTTCTTTGTTCTAGAGTCAATGACGACTCTATCTACGGTATCCACAGGAAGTTTAATTAGAAATACCGAGAGCACAATCGATAACAATAATGAGGACAAGCTCCAGATGCCTGCTATAAGGAGTATGGAGGAATATTCTTTCCCATAGAGAAACACCAATATAAAAAGAAATGGCAAAAGAACAAAAGGAGGTACAAACAAAAGACCTGGTTCACCAAGTTTTCTGAGAAAACTATATCTTTTTTCTAAAACTAGTATCTCATTATTTATATAAACAACAAAAATTCCACCTCTTGCCATATCCTCCCTATAGAGAACCTTGCAACCTTTAGCAATAAGATTTTTATCAAGAAAATCTTGCCGATCCATCACGCGCCTCCCGTTCCCCTTACTTACTTGCCAGGGTGCAGTCCCAACTTTGCAGACTTTTTTGGAGGGGTAACACTGGTCAAGTTAAGGAAACCCAAACAAGGATAAGCTAAAGGCTACATCTACCTAATCCACTCACTGCTAGCTAACACGGCTACTGGGCATATTGACAACAAGATGCAAACAAGCATGTTCTGCTATACTAAGGGACACTTGCTGTCCCCAGTGGTCATCACTCATTTTTGCACTAAACCTACCTATCGGCCGCACCCACCAAGCTAAAGTCGCACAGTTTCTATGTCTTCTCTATTACTGGAACTTCCAGTAACCCTGCTATCTTGTGAGCAATTTCAAGTTTCTTTTTATTTTCAGAAACTTCATCACTAATGATACGAATAGACTCAAAATTAGAATCCAAGTAAACAGACATTTTGTAATAACTATCAACATATACTAGTATATTTTTGATAGCTGATACAGGAAACTCCCTCTCAGATTTTACCTTTCCTTTTTTCTCTTCCTCAATTCTGACAGTTTTTCGATTCATATCAAGAATTACTCTTTTTGCATCTATAAGTCTCCTGACCATAAAATAAAAAGACACGACAAGTAAAAAAGATAAGAAGAAGGATTTTAGATTTAACTCACCTAGTAACAAAACCTCTAATACAATAATAAGTATGCTTAGAAGCATCGGTATAAGAAATACAAATATAACACTTGGTCGCTTGAACCATGGACCATAATTTCTCTCAATAACTAATCTATTATTACCCCAATAGAGTTTAAGCTCCCTAGATATATTCTCTTCGATGCTGGAAAATATAGCTTTACTATTCATCACAAACCTCCTGGCAAACTGCTTTTTATACCCATCTCACCGGTCATTGAGACACAGCCCTGATCAAGCAGGTTTTGTTGAGAGACAACGTTGCTGGAGTTAACGGGACTTGAACGAGGTGTAAAACAACAGCAACACCTAACCAAACTTTAGCTAATGTTATCTAGTTTAGCTATCCCGAGTAGCAGGTGCAAAGTTCAATTGGCCCAGGGAACAAAGCGTGCGGCTGACCACACAGCAGGGCAGGTATTGCGGGGTGTGACCGATACCAGCTGGGGCGCAAACGCGTTGTGCACTCACTCGAATGCCTTGGGGCTGTTCAGAAAATGTAGTTTGACGGGCAGAGGCAAACTGGCAGCTTCTCTTGTGTTGGAAGCGCTTGCTACCCACAGTAGCCAGAGTGCTCCAGTTTTTGCGACTTGGAACAATTGATGGAACGCACCTTTCAAACCAGAACCACTTGGTTCATGTCTTTTCAATTACCGGCACCCGCAGAAGCTCTCCTATCCGATGGACAAGTTTGATCGTTCCCTCATTGTCAGGGTCTTTCATGCTATAACTACTTTTTTATCACCTATGTAGACAACTCGTTTTCCTCCAAGTTTCCTAGTATAAGTTATGTTATTTTTATACATCAGGCAATCTCCAGTCAGAAGATTCTTCTCACTTGTTTTGATATTTGGTAGACAATAATTACGTGACCTCCACTAAGCCGAGACTGGCTGGTTTATGTCCTTTCGATCACTGGCACTCCTAGAAACTCTGCTATCCGATGGGCAAGCTTAAGTTTCTCTTCGTTGCTAATATCATCCATGGGTCCTACAATGTAGAAAGACTCATTGGTGGACTTTAGGTACACGTCCATTCTATCATAATTACCAACGACCACTGTCACATTTTTGATAGACGAAGTGCTACATTGCTTCCTAAGTTTGGATTTTTTCCCTCTTTCCTCTTCAAATCTAACGAGACCTTTATTAATGTCAATCGTTGTCCTGTCGACAGCATTCTTAGTTAATCTTCTAATGGATATAGCAGCAAGTACAATCATAATGATAAAGGCAGTCGCGAAATTCACAGGACTAAGCGAACGAAATAATAGAAATAGAAAGAACCAAAATAATAGAAAGAACATGGGGATAAAAATACAGCCAATTGGCCCTATTGGCGCCAAAAGTGGATTACGTCTAGTTTCTACAACTAGTTTGCCCTTATCCATATAGACAAGTACGTCGTCACTTACCTTAGTGATACCACTACCAATAGCCCCAGAGCTCTGAGTGCTAAACTGTTTACTGGGGCTTATTGTGGTGTAGCTCGTTTTTACACTGCTCTCACCGGGCAAACCGGTAGAATCCTCAGCGATACTATAGTTGCGGGTATCAGATTGCCTGTCAGAATATACCGCAGTACTCCTCGCTCCTTCAGGAATCCTGTTGTCCAGCTTTTGGTCTTCAAGCGAATACCTCTCTTGTCTTTCAACTAAATCCTCGCGGACTATAGTACTGCCAGCGCTGCCATCAAGAACTGGTACTTTCAAAAATTCTGCCGCCTTATATGCTAACTCTAGTTTCTTCCGGTTACCAAAGGGGGTTTCGCCCCATTCTCCCAATGGAATCAAAGGTATCCGACCCTCAGTAGACTCTAGGTGAAATCGTACCATAATGGCAGGCTGATTTATACTGATTCTCACACTCTTGATAGTAGAAATAGAATATTGTTTTTTGGGCTTAACTTCTCCCTTCCTTTCATCTTCAATCAAGACCATGCTTTTCTCTTTATCAAGGACAGTTCGTCTAATTCCATCCATTACATACTTCCCAGTTGCTAAGTATATCTGGTAGTAAACAAGAACGATCAAAAGTAATGCAGATAGTGCTGTGGATGCTGGAACTGAAAAAGTCCTTACAAAGTTAGAGATTTCTTCGAGATTTAATTGTTTGGATATAACATCAGCCAAAAAGAAGGCAAAGGCTGTCAGCAAAAAAAGCACTGCACTAAAGAGAATCGTATAACCTGTCCTCATTTCTGATGAAGAGTAATGTTCCTCTACTATAATTTTTTTATCACCCATATAAATGATTTTACTATCCCCGAATTGCTCAACGATAACATCCTTGTTCATAGGATACCTCCTGTTTTTTAACAGTTATATGAAGCCTGCTTATTTCACTGGTATTTCTTGTATCAGCTTAGCTGATTGATGGTCCAGACTTACTTAACTTGTGGTTTTATGCTACTGACTGGTACACCTATAAGGTCTGCTATACGGTAGGCAAATTCGAATTTTTGCCTATAGTTTTCAGTTTTTCCTAATTTTGCTGACAGCAGAAAAACATTCTCATCGCAAACGAGTAAAGAGACCTGAACTATATTATACCCGTCATTATAGATATTTAAACTCTTGATATTAGAAAAACTGTACCGGTTGAAAATTCGAATCGAATTACCTACTTGACGTTCAAAAGTAACTAAACTTTCATTTTTATCAATTGTTATTCTTTCTATTTCCTCTTTAAATAAAATACGAACTAGAGCAAAAAAAGCTGAACAGACAATAGAGCCAAGAAAAAATGGCAGTACTACTCTTGCAGCCCCAGTAAGCAAATATGGTACCAGGCCAAGAGAGATAATTGCACATGCAAAGAAAAGCGTGCTAAATAGGTCGGTAGTCTTTTTTTCTATAACTACTTTTTTATCGCCTATATAGATAACTCGTTTTCCTCCAAGTTTCCTAGCATAAGTTATGTTATTTTTATACATCAGGCAATCTCCAGTCAGAATATTCTTCTCACTTGTTTTGCTATTCGGTGGACAATAATTACGTAACCTCCGCTAAGCCGAGACTGGCTGGTTTATGTCCTTTCGATCACTGGCACTCCCAGAAACTCTGCTATCCGATGGGCAAGCTTAAGTTTCTCTGTATTGCCGATACTCTCCCTATACCCTATAATACAGAAAGACTCAGTGGTGGAATCTAGATATATGTCCATTCTATCATAATCATCAACATCCACTCTCACATTTTTGATAGATGAGATGCTACACTGTTTCTTAAGTTTGGACTTTTTCCCTCTTTCCCTTTCAAATTTAACGGAGCCTATGTTGTTATCAATTATTACTCTATCTATAGTATTCTTAGGTAAACTTTTCGAGAAAAGTGTAGCAATTACAACTAAAATAACAGACAAAGAAAAAACAATTATAAAAAAAGCGGCTATGGGAACGGCTATGGGAATGATAGAAATTATAGAGCCGAGCAAAAAAAATAATAAAAATGGAATGCAGCCAATTGACCTAACGAGTGAGTTATACCTACTTTCTATGACTAGTTTGCCCTTATTGATATAGACAAGTACATCATCACTTAACTTAGTAATACCGTTGCCAATGGTCTCAGGGGTTTGTGTACCGAACTGTTCACCAGGGTTCATTGTAGCCTCGCTCGCTTTTACACTGCTCTCACCGGGCAAAGAGAAGCAGTCTCATTTAGCTAGGTTTTGCAACAAAGAACGCCGTTGAAGTTAATGAGACCTGAACAGGACGTAAAATAACGGTAACATTTTCCCGACAAATCTCGACCGGTTGTTATCCAGCCCAGCCAGCCGTGATGGCACCGCAAGGTACAACCGGCTCAAAAAGAACAAAGCCGTGTGGTTTGACCACACGGCAGGGCAGGCATTGCGGGGTGTGACCGATACCAGCTGGGGCGCAAACGCGTTGTGCTCACTCGAATGCCTTGGGGCTGTTCAGAAAATGTAGTTTGACGGGCAGAGGCAAACTGGCAGCTTCTCTTGTGTTGGAAGCGCTTGCTACCCACAGTAGCCAGAGTGCTCCAGTTTTTGCGACTTGGAACAATTGATGGAACGCACCTTTCAAACCAGAACCACTTGGTTCATGTCTTTTCGATTACCGGCACGCCTAGAAATTCGGCTATCTTGTGGGCAAGCTCAAGTTTCTTTGCATTATCCCAGACTTCTCCTCCTATGATGCAAACGGACTCAGTTACAGAACCTGGATAGAAATCCAGATAGACACCCATACGACTGTAATCATCAACAACCACTTTTACATTCTTGACAACTGAAGTGCTGTACTGGGCTTTTGTTTTCAATTTCCCTTTTTTCTCTTTTTCAAATCTAATTATCATTTTCTTTTTGTCTATTATTTTCCTGTCAATAACGTCACTGGCTAACTTTGATACAAGAAGAAAAATCATAATAAATAAAGCCATAAACAAAACAGGAAGTAATATGGAAAACTGGAGTTGAAAAGTTAAAACCAAAATAATAGCGAACAAAAAAGATAAAAGACAGCCAAGCAATTCAATGATCGGCCTGGATTTACTCTCTATAACTATTGTGTCATCATTTGTGTAGACCAAAACATTGTCTATCTTGATAATATCACCCTCTGTGCCGGAACCTGCTGCATTACCGCTTGTTTTCTCATCGCTCATGTTTGGCAGTCTCTGCTGACTCATCACACACCTCGTGCCAATCTTCCCTGCCCTTCGAGCTTTGTCGAAGGGCAGCCTTGATCAGGTAGGATTTGCAGCGGAAAACGCTGTTGAAGTTAACGGAACCCGAACGAGGCGTAAAATAAAAGTAACATTCACCCGATGAGCCCTGCCTGGCTGTTATTCAGTCCAGCCGGACGGACTGGCGCTGCAAAGCACAACCGGCTCCAAAGAACAAAGCCGTATGGTTCGACCACACGGCAGGCTTTATCGGGCTGATGGGCACCGTTCGGGACAAGCGCAGTATAACTTACCCAGACGTTCGGGCCCGGGCGTTCGGGGCGGTTCAGGCGACGGCGGAAACGCACACCGCTAAATCGAGTAACCGGGCGAACGGCGCTTGATGTCGAGAATGATGGCAAAGATCATTCCCATGATCAGGATGAAATGGCTGACACCGCCCAGCGCATCGGCAAAAGCCACCGTCAGTACCCAGAAAACAAGCAGGGGAACGTAGGTCAGCAGGGCGTAGATGATCGCCATCTTCCAACTGATTTCTTTCCAGTTCATGACCAACCTTACCGCGACCGGATGACCGGTCGGCGCAAAAGCTCGATATTGGGGACGCACCTGCCAATCTAGTCCTGCCCCGCGCCAGCCTACCGTTTTCCGCCACACAAAGCCCAAACTACCAGCCCTGCACAATCGGCCACCGGGCGACAATGGTCCCATCGGCAACCACCAGGTAGTGCGCATGCTGCGCGGCCGTCAGACATGAATGGTTGACCGCCACGCGCAGGCGCGTCCCGACAGGCAGCCGCTCCAGCAGGGCCGGGTCAGCCACCGGAATCCGGCCGTGCTCCTGCGACACCGCCGCCACCCGCAAGCCCAGCGGCCGTCCGGCAAGGTCGCCAACCAACCCATAACCGCTGTGGGGAAAGAAATCCGCTGCGCCAATGTCTTTCGACAGGGCAATGGCACCGGCATCCACCACGACCTTCCCTTCACTGCGGTGCACGACGGCGGTCAACACCGTCAGGGCACAGTCGTCAAAGGCACAGACGCCGCACTGCGCCTGGAAAGCGTCGAAAAAAACGTAGTTGCCCGGCCGGACCTCAAAGTTGGGCGGTAGTGGCTCATCGAGCGCAACTACTGTCGGCGTTGAGCCAATACTGACGCACGGCACTGCCAAACCCCTTTGTTCCAGCGCCGCTGCCACATGTGCCATGCGGTCGCGTTCGAGATAGGCCACCATTCGCCGTTCAGCCGTCGTACGCGCCGCGTATGACTGCCCGGCGTGCGTCAAAATGCCGGCCAGCGTCAGCCGTCCGGCGGACGCCACCGCACGTGCCACCTGCTCAATCCGGTCAAGGTGGTCAAAAGACACGCCGGTGCGCCCGTCGCCGCAGTCAATTTCAACGAAAACATCCAGCGACACCCCGGCAGCTTCTGCCGCCGCCGAAAGCAACGGCGGCAACGTCGGCTCATCGGTCAGAACGGCCAGTCGCCGAACCTGCCGGGCAAGCTGGCAGAGGCGCCCGAATTTGCCCGGCTCGACCGGCACGGCATAGAGCAGATCGTCAAAGCCGGCTTCGGCAAAGGCAAAGCCTTCGGCGAGCGTCGAGATGGTGATGCCGCCAAACTGCCCGGCAACCTGCTTCCGGGCAATCGGCGGGCACTTGTGCGTCTTGACATGAGGTCGCAATCGCGCGCCCAGCCGGGCGACATGGGCGCTCATCCGCGCCAGGTTGCGCTCCAGGCGGTGCTGGTCCAGCAGAAGCGCCGGTGTCGGGACAGTCAGCAGGTCTTCAGGGCGTGTCACACCGGCCGTCGTCACGGGTCGAGGCGCAGACGCAGCTCACGCAACTGCGCCGGGTCAACCACATTCGGCGCGTCGCACATCAGGTCGGTCGCATGTGCCGTCTTCGGAAAGGCAATGACATCACGGATGGATTCCATCCCGGCCAGCAGCATCACCAGCCGGTCAAGCCCCAGGGCAATGCCGCCGTGCGGGGGCGTGCCGTAGGTGAGCGCGTCAATGAAGAAACCAAAACGCTGCCGCGCCGCTTCCGCGCTGAAACCGAGCGCGTCAAACACCTGGCGCTGCACGTCCGCCCGGTGAATACGAATCGAGCCGCCGCCGACTTCGACGCCGTTGAGCACGAGGTCATAAGCCTGCGCGCGTACCTTTCCCCACTGCTCCGGGCCGGCGGCAAGCAGCGGCAGGTCTTCCTCGCGCGGCGAAGTGAACGGGTGGTGCATGGCGTACCACCGGCGCTCGTCAGGGTCGAACTCAAACATCGGAAAGTCCGTCACCCAGAGGAAGGCAAAGTGCTGCGGGTCGAAAAGCCGCTCCCGGCGCGCAATTTCCACCCGCAACGCCCCCAGACTGGCGGCAACCACCGGGTGACTTCCCGCGACAATGAACACCATGTCGCCCGTTTCGGCGCCCACCGTACGAACGACCGACCGGGCTACGTCCTCGCCCAGCGACTTGACCAGCGGCGACTGCACGCCATCAGGCAGCACTTTCAGGTAGCCCAGGCCGCCGGCGCGGTGGTCCTTGCGCAACCAGTCGGTGAAGTCGTCGAGCGTTTTGCGGCTGTAGTCAGCCTTGCCGCGCGCCACAATGGCTTTGACACACCCGCCGGCTTCCAATGCCGCCTGGTAGGGCGGGAAATCCACCGACCGGACGACCTCGGAAATATCCTGCAACTCCATGCCGAAGCGGATGTCGGGCTTGTCCGAGCCGAAGCGGCGCATGGCTTCGTCGTAGGTCAGGCGCGGCAACGGACGCGCCACCTGGATACCACGCAGTTGCGCCAGCTCGACCATCAGCCCCTCGATGATGTCAAACAACACTTCGGTCTGGGGAAAGGACATTTCCACGTCAAGCTGGGTGAACTCCGGCTGGCGGTCGGCGCGCAGGTCTTCATCCCGGAAGCAGCGGGCAATCTGGTAGTAGCGGTCACAGCCGCCAATCATCAGCAACTGCTTGAAGAGCTGCGGCGACTGGGGCAGAGCAAAAAAGTTGCCCGGATGCAACCGGCTGGGAACGATGAAATCCCGCGCCCCTTCCGGCGTGGAGCGAATGAGAAAGGGCGTCTCCACTTCGAGAAAGCCATGGGCTTCCATCCAGCGCCGGATGGTTGCCGTCACCTGGGCCCGCAGGCGCAGGTTGGCCTGCATGGTCGGCCGCCGCAGGTCGAGATAGCGATACTTCAGGCGGACATCCTCACCGGCCAGCGTCGAGGTCTTTTCCTCGTCGAGCGGCAGCGGCGGCGTCTGGGCATCGTTGAGAATGCGCAGTTCGTCCGCATGGACTTCAATTTCGCCGGTCTCCATCTTGGGGTTGACCGCATCGGGCGCGCGCCGGACGACGACGCCCCGGACGGCAATGACGTATTCGGTGCGCAGCGGCCGCGCCTTGGCGTGCACCGCCCCGTCGCCCCGGGCGCTGTCAAAAACAACCTGCACGAAACCGCTATGGTCACGTAAATCCACAAAGGTCGCCGTGGCGTGGTCGCGTCGCCGTCCGACCCACCCCATCAGGGTCACAGTCTGCCCAACATGCTGGACGCGCAACGTCCCGTTGAGGTGCGTGCGCTGCCAGTCCCCAAGATGCTCCAACACAGTCATGGTTTACCCTTCGCCGCTCTGGGCCAGCAGTTTGGCCACCAGTCCCGTCCATCCGGTCTGGTGACTCGCGCCCAGTCCCGCGCCAGTATCGCCGTGAAAGTATTCGTAAAACAACACCAGGTCGCGCCAGTGCGGATCGGTGTCGAAACACTCCATCCCCGGATGCCGATAGACGGGCCGCTTCCCGTCGGCGTCGCGCAGAAAAATCCGCGACAACCGCCGGGACAGCTCAGTAGCCACTTCCCACAGGGTCATCAGGTTGCCCGAACCCGTCGGGCACTCGACCTTGAAGCTGTCGCCGTAGAAGTGGTGAAACTTCTGCAGCGACTCGATGATGAGAAAGTTCACCGGAAACCAGACCGGGCCGCGCCAGTTGGAGTTACCCCCGAACATCGGGATGGAAGACTCGGCCGGGTCGTAATCCACCCGGTATTCCTGCCCGTCCACGTGCAGTACGTAGGGATGTTCCCGGTGGTAACGCGACACCGACCGGATGCCATAAGGCGAAAAAAACTCGTTTTCATCCAGCATGATGCGCAGGATGCGCCGCAGTTGGGACGTGTTTGGCAGCGAAAGCAACTGCTGGACGACATTGCCCTGCTCATCCACCGAAACAATGCTGTTGACGAGTTCAGGGCGGTTGCGCACGAACCAGTCCATGCGCCGGCGAAAGCCGGGCAACTGCTCCAGCCACCAGCTTTCCATCATCTGCACGGCAAAGAGCGGAATCAGCCCCACCATGGACCGGACGCGCAGTTGCAGCCGCCGCCCGTCGGGAAAGGCAATGGCGTCGTAGTAAAACCCATCCTGCTCATCCCAGAGCGCCTCCCCTTCCACCCCCACGCGATGACTCAGGGCATCGGCAATGTAGAGAAAGTGCTCGTAAAACTTGCTCGCCACATCCTCATACACCCGGTCGTACCGGGCGAGTTCGAGCGCCATGGCCAGCATGTTGAGGCAGTACATCCCCATCCAGCTTGTGGCGTCCGACTGTTGCAGCGTGCCACCGGTCGGCAGTTTGGCGCTCCGGTCAAACACGCCGATGTTGTCCAGTCCCAGAAAGCCGCCCTCGAAGATATTGCTGCCGTCGGCGTCCTTGCGGTTGATCCACCAGGTGAAGTTGAGCAGCAGCTTGTGGAAGATGCGCTCCAGAAAGGCCGTGTCCCCCTGCCCGGTACGCTTCTTTTCGATCTTATAGACGCGCCAGGCCGCCCAGGCATGCACCGGCGGATTGACATCGTCGAACGTCCACTCGTACGCCGGAAGCTGGCCGTTGGGATGCATGTACCACTCGCGCAGCATGAGAATGAGCTGCTGCTTGGCAAAGTCGCTGTCAACCAGCGCCAGTGGGACGCAGTGGAAGGCCAAATCCCAGGCGGCAAACCACGGATACTCCCACTTGTCCGGCATGGAGATGACATCCTCGCAGTGGAGGTGCTTCCAGTTGCGGTTGCGCCCACGCAGGCGGCTCGGCGGCGGCGGTGGCTGGAGCGGGTCGCCGGTCAGCCACCGGTCAACCTCGTAGGCGTAAAACTGCTTCGTCCAGAGCAGGCCGGCAAAAGACTGCCGCATGACGTTTCTGGCATCGGCCGAAAGCGTTTCAGGGATGCGGGTGGCGTAGAATTCGTCGGCCTCGACCTGACGCTCGGCCAGCACCCGCGCCGCCGGCCCGAACGGTTCCCCGCGCAGTGTGTCCGGGTCGTAGTTGCACAGCCGCAGCCACAGGGTCGTCGCCGCGCCCCCTTCCAGCTCGAAGTGATAGTGGGCGGCGGCTTTCGTCCCGGTGCGCTCCGGGTTGACGGCATACGTTCGCCCATTGACAAGGTATTCGTTGATGCCGTCCTTGACGTACGGTGTGCGGTTTGGAACGCCGTACAGCCGCTCCAGGTTGGTTTCATTCTCGGTAAAGAGCAGGTCGGGCGCATCAGCGCAATATAGCCAGCGATTGCCCAGCGTGGGATGATCGCACGCCATGACGCGCGTCCGGCTCAGGTCCGGCGCCTGCCGGATGTAGGGCTTTTCGCCGGACATCGGCTGCCACGACCAGGTGTTCCGAAACCAGAGCGTCGGCAGGATGTGAATCGGTGCGCGCGCCGGCCCCCGGTTGACGACCGTGATGCGGATGACGATGTCATCCACGTCGGCTTTGGCGTATTCGACGAAGACATCGAAGTAACGCTGTTCGGCAAACACCCCGGTGTCGAGCAGTTCATACTCCGGCTCGCGTCGGGAGCGGGCGCGTCCAAAGTGGAGCAGTTCCTCGTACGGAAACCGCGCCTGGGGATACTTGTAGAGCCACTTCATGTAGCTGTGGGTCGGCGTCGAGTCGAGGTAGAAGTAATACTCCTTGACATCCTCGCCGTGGTTGCCCTGCGGGCCGGTCAGGCCGAACAGCCGTTCTTTCAGGTGCGGGTCGCGTTCGTTCCACAGTGCCAGCGCAAAGCACAGGATTTGCCGCCGGTCACAAATCCCGGCCAACCCGTCTTCGCCCCAACGATAGGCTTTTGAGCGGCTGTGCTCATAGGGAAAGTAGCTCCAGGCATCGCCGTGGGGGCTGTAGTCCTCCCGAACGGTGCCCCAGGCCCGCTCACTGACGTAAGGGCCCCAGCGTTTCCAGTGTTTCGTGCGCGCGGCCGATTCGGCGAGCCGCAACTCTTCAGCAGTCGGCATGGAGGTTCAGGAAAGGGCAGGTGCCCGGTGGTGGCGGAAGATGATTCGTGCGGGGGTGGAAGCTATCACCAACCGGACCGAAGACAAACGACTTTCAGGGAAACAGCCGGGCGCGCCGGTTACCCGGCTCGCGCCGCAGGGCGGCGTCGAGGGCTTCGGCAACAATGTCGCGGTGGTGGTCATGGACGAGAAACACCTCGCGCTCCTGGCCATTCTGCGACAACCGTACGCCGAGCGGCTCGCCATCGCCATCGAGACGCACGTCACAGACGCGGACGTTGGCCAGCTCCGCCGTTGTTGCGCCCGTGACCTGCTGAAACAGACTGGCGGGTTCTCCAGCAACCAGTTCCGGCTGACCGCCTGTGCCATCCGATGGTGCCCCGGAAGACGCACCTGGAGTATCCACTGACGCAGGCTTCATCGGCGGCAGCACAACCTGCGGGCGACGGCGGCGGCGTCTCCGGCGCCGCTTGCGCCACGATACTTGGGAAGCTCCCACAACCATGCCTCCCAGACCGCCGATCAGCCACAGGAGCGGCAGCATTTCTTCGCCAACATAGTTTTGCAGTGCGTAGCCCCCCACCACCGCGGCCACAACGCCGAGCACACCACCACCCACACCGAAGGCGAGGAACTTGCCAAGCGTTTGCAGGAGCATACCCAAGGCTCACTTCAGGGAAGTCAGCCGGGTAAACTCCTGCACGGCGCGGAGGGCGCAATCCTCAATCGAGACGCCTTCAAAATAGTTACCGACAAGAAACAGCGGCATGCCGGCAAGGGTCGCGTTCAGGCTTTCGACGAGGGCGGCATGGCCGACTTTGGGCGAGGGAAGCACATTCGTCCGAAAGACCGACTCAACAATGTCTGTCGGGGCAATTCCCAGCACGTCCGCAATGCGCCGCAACCGGCCTTCTGCGTCAAGTTTGCCCGGCTTGAAATGAAACGCAAAACCACGCCATGTTGCGTCGGGCACAACATCGCGTGATACTGCTGAATAAAACACATCATCCCGCGCAATCAAGCCCGCAATTGGAGGAATTCTGACGGCGGCCCGGGGGACGAGCACCCCCACCGTCTCGATGGTCTCAACCCGAATCCGGGACAGTTTTTCGGACACCGAAGGAAAGGCATGACGCAGCAGTTGCGCCGCCACGTGGGGCGGTGTCGCCACGACGAGCAACCTGGCCTGATAGGCGGCACCGGTGGACGTGGTGACTTCAAAGCCGGTGTCACCACGTTCCACGCTCAACACCTCGCAGTTGGCCACCAGATGGATACCCGGCTGTGCCAGAGCAGCCTTGACGATGCCCTGCAAGCCATCGGGCAGCGTATAAGTTCGCTGTACATCGGCCCGGCGGGGACGCTTCTTGAACAGCATCTCGGCCGGCAAACCACCGGCAGATTGGCACATCACGGCATTGAACGCCGGCGCGAGAACATCGGCGTAGTTCTTCGCGCCCAACAGTCGGGTGTAGTAGTCGGCCACACTGAGACCGTCCTTTGGCGTTCGCAGGCCGAAGGGGAAATGCCGCAGCGCCTCGAAGAAGTGCAGTTGGGAGGGGATGGATTTGACCTGGTTGGCCACCAGAAACCTGAAGCCCACCCTGGCGCGTGGGCGCAGCGCCGGCAGCAACCCGCACTCCTCGATGACGGAAAGCAGCGTGCCATAGCTGTTGTAACAGGTATGCGCGCCCAGTTCCGTCCAGAAGCCATTACCTCTGGCAAAGCGGTGTGACCGCAGCGCCCCGCCCGGTTCGGCGTCTTTTTCCAGAACCAGCACTTCCATGCCGGCGCGGGCGCAGCAGTGGGCAAAGGTTGTTCCGGCAATGCCGCTGCCGATGACAATAACCGCTGCCGGTTTCACAGTGCAGACTCAACCGGGTGGTAGTGGAGGGTGAGGTCCTCACCGGACAGGTCAACCACGGCGCGGCCACCCTTGGTCAGCGTGCCAAAGAGCATCTCATTGGCTAGTGGCTGCTTGATCTTCTCGTGAATGAGCCGGCCCATCGGGCGCGCGCCGTACTTCGGATCAAAGCCCCGTTTGGCCAGCCAGTCCACCGCCGCCGGGCTGACCTCCAGCGTCACCTGCCGGTCGGTCAACTGCGCCTGGACTTCATCGAGAAACTTCCGCACCACCCGCTGGATGTGCTCGAACGACAGCGGCTCGAACACAATCCACGCATCGAGGCGATTGCGAAACTCCGGTGCAAAGGTGCGTTCCACGGCCTGTTTGGTACGCCCCCCGCCAGCTTCCTTCTTGAAACCAATCGCGGCGGCACTCATTTCCTTTGCGCCGGCGTTGGTCGTCATAATCAGGATGACGTTGCGGAAATCGGCCTTTTTGCCGTTGTTGTCGGTCAGCGTGGCGCTGTCCATGACCTGGAGCAGGATGTTGAACACGTCGGGGTGCGCCTTCTCGATTTCGTCCAGGACGACGACCGAGTAGGGATGCTTGTTCACGGCATCGGTCAGCAGACCGCCCTGATCAAAGCCCACGTAACCGGGCGGTGCGCCGATGAGCCGCGATACGGTGTGCTTTTCCATGTATTCGCTCATGTCGAAGCGCAGGAACGTCACGCCCAGCGCCAGCGCCAGTTGCTTGGCCAGTTCGGTTTTGCCGACGCCGGTCGGCCCGGAAAACAGAAAGCAGCCAATCGGCTTGGTCGGGCTGCCCAGTCCGGCACGGGAAATCTTGATGGCATTGACGACCTGCCCGATGGCCTTGTCCTGACCGTAGATGACGGCTTTCAAGTCCGCCTCCAGCGTCTGTATGCGGTCGCGCTCGGCGGCGGAAACGGATTTGGCCGGCACCCGCGCCATCCGCGCCACGACGGTTTCGATCTCATGCGTCCCAACGGTCTTGGGACGCTCATCCGGCGGCAACAGCCGGAGCGCCGCGCCAGCTTCATCCATCACGTCAATGGCCTTGTCGGGCAGGCAACGGTCAGTGATGTGCTTTGCCGCCAACTCGGCGGCAGCCCGCAATGCCTCCTGGGTGTAGTTCACGCCATGGTGCTGCTCGTAGGCCGGCTTGAGACCGCGCAGAATCTGCTCCGCTTCGTCAATGGTCGGCTCACCGACTTCAATCTTCTGAAAGCGCCGCGCCAGCGCGCGGTCGCGCTCGAAAGACTGCTTGTATTCCTGATGCGTGGTCGAACCGATACACCGCAGTTCACCGGCAGCCAGCGCCGGTTTCAGAATGTTGGCTGCATCCATCGTGCCGCCGTTGACGGCACCGGCACCGACAATGGTGTGGATTTCGTCTATGAACAGAATGGCGTTGGGCCGTTTCTTGAGCGCGGCAATGACCTGCTTGAGGCGCTGCTCGAAGTCCCCCCGGTAGCGCGTCCCGGCCAGCAGCGCCCCCATATCGAGGGCATACACTTCGGCATCCTTGAGCAGGTCCGGCACGTCGCCGGCGTGAATCTTCATCGCCAGCCCTTCGGCAATGGCGGTTTTCCCCACGCCGGGGTCGCCGATGAAGATGGGGTTGTTTTTGCGCCGCCGGCAGAGCACCTGGATGGTGCGTTCGAGTTCCGCCTGGCGGCCAATGAGCGGGTCAATCAACCCCTGGGCGGCCCGTTTGACGAGATTGACCGTGTAGATGTCGAGCGGATTCCGGGCGGGAGGGGCTTCGTCGCCTTCGGCATCGTCGGTTTCATCTTCGGCCACTTTGGGGATGCCGTGCGAGATGTAGTTGAGCACGTCCAGCCGCCCGATGCCCTGGCGCTTGAGAAGATACACGGCGTGGGAGTGTTCCTCGCCATACATCGCCGCCAGAATGTTGCCGCCGTCAATCTTGCGCTGTTCGGAAGCTTGCGCCTGGGCGTAGGCCCGCTCCAGCACGCGCTGAAACGCCGCCGTCTGCTCCGGCGGGTTGGGCAGCTTGCCGGCTGGTGGCTTCACCGGCGTCAGGCGCTCGGCAAAAAACCGCTCCAGGTCACGGCGGAGCGCATCGAGGTCGGCGCCGCAGGCGCGCAGGATGTCCGCCGAAGTCGGGTCATCGAGCAGGGCGAACAGCACGTGTTCCAGCGTGAGATACTCATGCCCACGCGCCATGGCCTCATTGACGGCAGCGGTGAGCGCGGTTTGCAGGTCTTTGGTGAACATCGCAGGCATAGGCATGGGAAACCAACAGCAACTTCGTCCGGTGCGGACCGTTATCGAGCCAACGTTCAGACGCAAGCATAGAACGTCCCCCGGCCGCGGCAAAAGGCCTCGCCGCTTCCGGGGCAACCCCCAGCCGCCAGCGCGGTTTCCCGCTCCCAACCCCGGCCGGGGAAGCGAAAAAGACAGGCAGCAACGCCGGTGAAACGTTATATTCAAACCGGCACGCCAGGCTGACCGGCTTACCGCAGGACAAGCAACCCTGATGACCAGCACACCGCTCACCTACTGGGATTACGTCAAGCTCGACACCATTCAGGCCCTGCAATCCGGGCGTCAGACCGACTGCTACGACGAGGTGATGTTCATCGCCGTCCACCAGCACTTCGAGTTCTGGTTTGCCCAGGTCATCCGCGATCTGCGGGAAATCATCCGCCGCTTCCGCCTCACCCCACCGGAAGTTGCTTCAGGCACAGCCCTGCTGCACCGCTGCAACGTCGAGTTTGCCCTCGCCACGCGGGGCTTCGAGGTGATGAAGACGCTGACCCGTGAAAGCTTCCTGGCGTTCCGGGGTGCGCTGCAGCACACTTCGGGACTGCAAAGCGTTCAGCTTACGGTGATCGAACTGTTGGTGGGACGCACGGCGGAGCAGCTCTACCACCACCTCATCGCCGGTCCGGGCATGCGTGACTTTCTGGCCCAGTACGGCGGCCCCGACGGCCTTCTGGCGCAAGTCCTGCGCGAAGTCGGGCAAACCGGAAACCTGCGCCAGAACTACGACCGGCTTGCGCCCACCACCGCGCCCGACCAGTTGCTGGCGCTTGAGCGGGAACTCGTCACCCTTGACCGTCAGTTGCTGGACTGGCGACGACACCATGCCGAAACCGCCGCCCGCGTGCTGGGGCGGGATTTCAGCGAATCAGCCGGCACCGTGGGCAACACGCACTCCTGCCGGGACAACCTCGACATTGGAAAACGTCACACCCGGCGCTACTTTGCTGACCTTGAAGCCAAGCTGGCTTCTTCCTCCACGCCGGAAATGCCTTCCCAGGAGACCACCCCATGATCTGCACACGCATTGCCACCGACCAGGCCCCGGCGGCCATTGGCCCCTATGCCCAGGCGGTACAGGTTGGACCGTTTATCTTCACTTCGGGGCAAATCCCCCTCGACCCCGCCACGATGACCATCGTCGGCGACGACGTGGCGACCCAGACCCGCCAGGTGCTCACCAACCTGGCGGCCGTCCTGCAGGCCGCCGGCAGCCACCTCTCCCACGTCGTCAAAACGACGGTTTTCCTCAAGGATATGAACGAGTTTCAGGCGATGAACGAAGTCTATGCCACGTTCTTTCCCAGCGCGCCGCCGGCGCGTTCGACCGTTGAAGTGGCCCGGCTGCCGAAGGATGTCCGGGTCGAGATCGAATGTATCGCCGTCCTTCCCGACCAGACTCCCCGGTAACGCACTGCGTCAGGGGCTTGTTTCCAGCCAACGGGCGTCACTATAGTGTGGCTCCGGCAAGCGTCACATCCCGCACCGCGTGAGGGTCGAGTGGAAAAAAAGGTTCTTATTCTGACCTCCGATACCGGCGGAGGTCACACCAGCGCTGCCCGCGCGCTCGAAGCGGGACTGACCAAGGTTGCCGAAGGTGTCAATTTTCTGGTTCATACGGCCCACGCCTTGGAAGAATGCAGTGCGGTGACACGGGCCGCCGGCAACGTCTATAACTTTCTGCTGCGGTCCCACCAGAAATACGTCAAGTACTACCACCGCTTCATCAACCGCTACCACCCGGAGCAGTGGGTCCTTATCGAGCGGTACGCCAAACCCTATCTGGAACGGCTCTTCGACAAACACTGCCCGAATCTCATCGTGTCGGTGCACCCGATGTTGCAGTACCCCATCGCGCGCATCCTGCACGACCTCAATCTGCGGGGCAAAATTCCGTTTGTCACCGTCGTCACCGATCCCTGCGGCAACTCCTGGCGGGCGTGGAGCGATGCGTATGTGGACCTCTACATCGTTGCCCACGAGCGCGCCAAAGCCGAACTGCTGGAATACGGTGTGGAAGAGCATCGGATTCGGGTCATCGGCATGCCGATCCACCCGAAGTTTCAGGAGGTCAACAACCTCGACCCCGGGATGCTGCGGAAGGAACTCGGTCTTGACCCGGAGAAGTTCACCGTCTTCGTCAATGCCGGCTGGATTGGCGGCGGCAACATTCCACGGATTTACCGTTCCCTGGTGGCGGCGGACCTCGACCTGCAGGTGGTGTTTCTGACTGGAAAAAATGCGCGTCTGGCGGACGAGGCGCGCACGCTGGCCCGGCAGGCGCGGTTTCCGGTCAAGGTGCTGGGCTTTTCCAACCACATGGAGCGGCTGATGCGCGCCTCGGATGTCATGGTCTCGAAGCTGGGCGGGCTGACGACCTTCGAGGCGCTCGCCACCCGGCTGCCCATCATTGCCGACGCCGTGACGCCGCCGATGCCGCAGGAAGCCGGTACGGGAGTGCTGCTCGAAGAACACAATGCCGGGCTGATGCTGCGCCGGGCCGAGGACATCGTGCCCACGCTGCGGCAACTGCTCGATACGCCGTCCCGGCTCAAGGCCATGCGCGAGGCAGCGGCAGCGCTCGGCGTCCCCGATGCCACTCAGCGCATCGTGAACGAACTTTCAGCACTTGTCCCCGCCAGTTCCTGAAAAACAACAACGGCTTACCCCATGTCAAAACTGCTGGAAGGCAAAGTGGCGCTCGTCACCGGCGGCTCGCGCGGCATCGGACGTGGCATCTGTGAAGTCTTCGCCCGTGAAGGCTGCGATATTGCCCTCAACTACCACACCAACGATGCGGCGGCTGAAGAAGCAGCGACAGCCATTCGCGCCCTGGGGCGGCGCGTCGTCACCTACCGCGCTTCGGTCGCTGACCGCCCGGCGATGAAACGGGTCGTGCAGGAAGTTCTGGCCGACTTTGAACGGATTGATATTCTCGTCAACAACGCGGCCGTGAACCGGCCCGACATGTTCCTCACCATGAGCGACAAGGCGTGGGATGAGGTCATGGGCGTCAATCTCAACGGCCTGTTCAACGTCACCAAGCCAGTCTTCAAGCACATGGCCCGGCGGCGCTACGGACGGATTCTCAACATCAGCTCGATTGCCGGCATTCGCAGCGTGCCGACCAGCGTCCACTACGCCACCTCGAAGGCCGCCGTCATCGGCTTCACGAAGATGCTGGCGCGGGAAGGGGCGGCGTTCGGCGTGTTGGTCAACGCCATTGCCGCCGGTATTTTCGACACGGATTTGGGACACACCCTGCCGGACCGCTTCCGCGAAATCTATGAGATGTGGTGTTCGGTCGGGCGGCTGGGCAACCCGCAGGAAGTCGGCGAACTGGCGGCCTTTCTGGTTTCCGACCGCAACGCCTACATGAACGGCGAAGTCATCATTCTCGACGGTGGCACGGTCACATGAAAGCCACGCCAGTGACCGTACGACGGCGGTTGCTGGAGTGGTTTGACGGCCACCGGCGCGCTCTGCCCTGGCGGCAGACGACCGATCCCTACCGGCTGTGGGTGGCCGAAACACTGGCGCAGCAGACCCAGGCTGTGCGCGCCGCCGCCTATTACCTCCGCTTCATGGCGTGCTTCCCAACCGTCGCCGATCTGGCCGCCGCCGACCTCAACACGGTGCTCAAGCTGTGGGAAGGACTGGGCTACTACCAGCGCGCCCGGCGGCTGCACCGTGCGGCCCAAGAGATTTGCGCCCTCCGGCAGGGACAGCTTCCGGCAACCTTTGCCGAATGGCGAACGCTGCCCGGCGTCGGGGACTACACAGCGGCCGCCGTGGCCTCGATGGCCTTTGGCGAACCCGTCGCAGCCATTGATGGAAACGTCCGGCGCGTTCTGGCGCGCTTCTGCGCGACGGACATCGGCGATGACCTGGCGCGACAGGCGGCGGTGGTGCAGGCGGCAGCCCAGGCGCTCGTCGGCGGCGCGCGTCCGGGTGATGTCAACCAGGCGCTCATGGAGCTTGGTGCCATGGTGTGCCGCCCGCGCACGCCACGGTGTGCCACGTGTCCACTGGCGGCTGACTGCATGGCGCAACGCTACAAACTGACGGCGCACTATCCGCTCCGACCGCCCCGCCGGATACGTCCGACCCGGATGTTCGCGTGCCTGCTCGTCACCTGGCAGGGGCGCTACCTGGTCGTTCGCCGCCACCAAACGGGACTGCTGGGCGGGCTGTGGGAGTTTCCCACCTTTCCCTGCCGGGAAGGCGAGTTGCCGGCCGAGACAGCCGCCAGTGGACGGCACAGGCTGGGACTCCCACCCGGCCCCAGCACGCCGGGCCCCGTCCTCGCCCACAACTTCACCCACTTTCGCCAGATACTGCACGTGTTCCTGGCAACGGTTGAAACACCCGGCGCGGCGACAGATGCCGAAGTGCGCTGGGTGACGCCGGATGAACTCGATGCACTTCCGCTGACACGTCTGGCCCGGCGGCTCGCCCAATCGGTGGGAACAAAACCGGCTGGTGTGGAAACAGCTCCGGGCTGATTCCCTTCGCGGCTATCCCTGCCGTTCGTGCTATGTTTCGTGCGACATCCGGCGCATCTGCTGCGCAACTTTCTTTCGACCGAGGCCGCTTCCCGTGAGCAAACACAAAAAAGACGACAAACACGACAAACTCAAGGACAAACGCAAAACCTCCCCACCGACCATCTTCGAGAACGTCGTTGAGCAGGCCACCGAACGCTGGGAGCAACTGGTTCACAATCCGCAGTTTGCCACCGCGCTGGCCACGGCACTCGAACAGCCCATGAATCTGGCCAACCGCGTACAGGAACTCGTCGGCGCCAGCCTGCGCACGATGAACATTCCGACGCGCGACGATTACAAGCAGCTCAGCCGCCAGCTCGATGCCATTGCTGACCAGCTTGAAGCGCTCCGGGAGCGCCTCGAAGAAATGGCCGAACACCAGCCCGAACCACCGCCACCACCGGCTGCACCGCGCAAAGCTGCCAGCCGGCGGAAAAAACCCGCGCAAGCCGATGATGCCGAGGCCTGAACGGACACGCCCCGGCCGGTCTCTGCCATGCATCGCCCCGCTGCCCTGACCTGGAGCCTGTGGCTGCTGGCGGGCGTCGTGAGCGGCAGCGCCTATGGCCTGCGCCGGCTGGCAGAGGCCTGTCCAGACTGGGTGGAAGGATGGTATGCCCGGCGGCTGTATCCCCTCCTGGCCGCCTGGGTGGGATGGCCGGCCCGGCTCGTGCCTTTCTCGCTGGCCGAAGTCCTCGTGGGGTTTCTGGGGTTGGGGGGGCTTGGTCTGCTGGGCTGGGCGCTGTGGCGCGGACGGCGCGAGCGCCCACGGCTGGGCATCCTGCTGGGGCGTGGCGTGCCGGTCATCCTGCTCGTCGTCGGGCTGGGAACACACGTTTTTCTGCTTCTGTTCGGCTATCACTACGCGCGGTCGGCCGTGCGGCAGACCTTTGCGCTGACGCCGCCACCGCCCGACCCGGTGGCCCTCGAACAGTTTGCCCGCACCTGCATTGAACGGGCCAATACCGAGCTGGCGGCCGCAGCGCCGGTGATGGATGCCGAGCAGGGCAGCTGGCTTCCCATGTCGCCGGCCCAACTGGCCAGCCTGCTGACCGAAAGTTTCCGCCGTTGCCCGGAGCTTTCCCATCTGGCCGACATCCCCTTTGCGCCGCCCAAGGCTCCCTGGTCATCGGAACTGATGGCGCGCGCCGGCATTTCGGGCATTTTCATTCCCTTCACCGGTGAGCCGCACTACGACGCGCACCAGCCGGCCAGCAGCCTGCCGTTCACGCTGGCGCACGAAATGGCGCACCAGCGTGGCTTTGCCTTTGAAAGCGAGGCCAACTTCGTCGCCGCCGTGGTGTGCCTGCGGTCAGATCACCCTTACATCCGGTATAGCGGCTGGGCCGGCGCGGCCCGGTATGCCCTCCGCGACCTGGCGCGGACACCCGAACGCTACACGGCCGTCCTGGCGCTGGCCGGCGACGGCCTGCGCGCGGACTGGCAGGCGCAGCGGCACTACTGGTCGCGCTACGCTTCCGGTCGGCTGGCGCGCGTCTCAGCCCGGCTCAACCATGCCTACCTTCAGGCCAACGGCGTCACGTCGGGAATTGCCAACTACGGCGAAGTCACCGGCTGGCTGCTCGCCTGGCAGGCCGCCGGCAGGCTCCCGGAACCGACCGAACGTGGCTCCTAGATGGCTATGGCCCGCGCCGCCCGCAGCGCCCGCTCGCGGGTTTCCACCAGGTCAGCGCCCAGGGCCGTGACATGCCCCATTTTGCGTCCCGGACGGGAAGCCTTTTTGCCGTACAGGTGCACCGTCACGCCCGGCACCTGCAACGCCGTTTCCAGTCCCGTCGGTTGCGCCGGCGCTTCAAAGCCGCTGAGCAGATTGACCATCACGGCCACGGGCGTACGCATGCGCGGCGACCCCAGGGGCAGGTTCAGACCGGCCCGGATGTGGTTTTCAAACTGCGAGGTTTCACACGCCTCGATGGTGTAGTGGCCCGAGTTGTGCGGGCGCGGCGCAATTTCATTGATGAGCACTTCGCCGTCATTGAGCAGAAACAGCTCAATGCCAAAGATGCCCGTCCCGTGGATGGCTTCGAGCACCTGTCGCGCCAGCGCGGTCACGTTCGCCGCCGTCGTTTCGGAAACCGCCGCCGGAGCCAGTACCGTGTGGCACACGTGGGCATGCTGGATGGTTTCCACCACCGGGTAAATCACCTCTTCCCCGCGCTGGTTGCGTACGGCCATCACGGCCAGCTCCTTGGTGAACGGGATGAATTCCTCGACCATCAGGGGGCTGCCGCGCCGGAGCAGTTTCTCAAAGGCCGGAGCAATGTCAGCGGTTCCCCGGATGAGTTCATTCCCGTAGCCGTCATAACCATTTGTCCGGCACTTGAGCACCAGCGGCAGGCCGAAGCGGTGGCTGGCGGCCAGCACGTCATCGGGCGTGTCCACGGCCGTAAAGCGGGGCACGGGCAGCCCGGCCTGAGCCAGCGCCGTTTTCTGGAAAAACTTGTCCTGAACGAGGGCAATCGTCTGTGAAGACGGCACGACCTGACATTTGCCGGTCGCTTCGAGGTAGCGCAGGATGTCGGGCGCAATGAACTCGTTTTCGAGCAGCACGACATCGGCACCGGCGGCCACGGCATCGAGCAGCGCCGGGGAGGACCAGTCACCCACGAAGCGCTCCGTAGCCAGCCGCAGGGCCGGGCTGTCGTCGCCCGGACGCGCCACGATACCCACTTCACAGCCCAGACGGTAGGCGGCCGCAGCCGACATGCGCGCCAGTTGCCCGCCACCCAGAATGGCTATCCGCTGCGTCATGGACGGCTACACTTCCAGGTCAACCACAACCGGGGCATTGACGACGCGATAGCGCAGGTTGCACAGCGCCGCGTTGACAAACTCGGTCGTTCCCTTCCGCAGGCGGCCGTAGGCTTCGTGAATATGGCCGAAGACGTGCAGCCGGGGGGCAACCCGCTCCACGGCCGCGCGCAGTTCGTCACAGCCAACCCGCCAGCCAAACTGCGTGCGGTCGAGAATGTCGTACGGCGGCGTGTGGGTAATCAGGATGTCAATGCCTTCGGGAATCAGGTCCCACTTTTCCCGCAGGGCCGTTTTTTTCCACAGGTTGAAGGCCCCGTTCATAAACCAGGGCTGCCACGGGCTGCCGTAGATTTTGAGACCACAGGCCACGGCTGAGGCATCCACCAGATGGATGGCATTTTCCAGCAGGGCATCCGCGGCGCCATCGTTTTCCTGGGCGCAGTGGTCGTGGTTGCCGGAGACGACGAACTTGTGCGGATGTGGCTGCCGGCGCAGAAAAGCGTCGAAAAGGCGGAGTTCATCCATGGTGCCACGCCGCGTGAAGTCGCCGGCATGAATGAGAATGTCACCCTCCGGCACGTGAAAGTCGTGGTTGCCGTGGGTATCGCTGATAACGACGATGCGAACGGACATACCGCATTACCTCGGAGCGCGGCGGCCATTCCCGGATGAATGGCCAGCCAGGTGATTTGGGCCACAATAGCGCATCATGTCCGCAGATTTTCCGCTTTTTTTCAGCACAGTGCCGCGCCCAACGTACCGACCAGGGCCGGGCGTCATCGGGAAAACCGCCACGGCCGTCCGGCACGTCAATCCGAGACGGATGAACCGGGCAACCGGCCGTACAGGGAGGCCAGCTCGCGCAGGCGTTTGGCCGCTGATGCCGTGAAGTCCTCCCGCCGGCAGCGCCAGGACCAGTTGCCGCGTTCACTGGCTGGCAGGTTCATGCGCCCTTCACTCCCCAGCCCCAGGACATCCTGCATCGGAACAATCGCCGTATGGGCCACACTGGCGTAAGCCGCCCGGATGAAATCCCAGTGAATCTCAGCGCCATTGGTGTTGAGATACGCCCGACAGAAAGCCCGTTCCCGCTCAATCCCTTCGGCGTCGCGCGTCGAACCGACGCCTGGACGACTGGCATACCAGCCAACCGTCGTGTCGTTGTCGTGCGTTCCGGTATAAACCACGGCATTGGGAACGTAGTTATGCGGCAGGTCCTGATTGTTGGGATCGCCGCCAAAGGCAAACTGCAACACCCGCATGCCGGGAAAACCGAAGGCATCGCGCAGCGCCACGACATCCGGGGTAATCACACCCAGGTCTTCGGCAATGATGGGCAGGACGCCAAACGCGCGTCTCATTGCCGTAAACAGCTTGCGTCCGGGTGTTTTGACCCACCTGCCGGTAGCCGCCGTCGGCGCGTCGGCCGGAATGGTCCAGCAGGCAGCAAAACCACGGAAGTGATCCAGCCGCACGACATCCACGAGCCGGAACAGATGGCGCATCCGGGCCAGCCACCAGCCAAAACCATCGTCCGCCATGCGCTGCCACCGGTAGAGGGGATTGCCCCAGAGCTGTCCCGTGGCACTGAAGTAGTCCGGCGGTACGCCGGCGACATGCGTGGGCCGCCCCTCGGCATCGAGCTTGAACAGTTCCCGGTTGGCCCAGACATCCGCCGAGTCGTAGGCGACAAAAATTGGCGCGTCGCCGATGATGCGGATGCCACGGCGGTGACAGGCTTCACGGGTACGCTGCCACTGGCGGAAGAAAAGCCACTGCTGAAACTGGTGCGAGGCCACGGCCGCACTCAGGTTGCGCCGGGCGGCTTCCAGCGCCGCTGGCTTCCGGTCGCGCAACTCCGGCGGCCACGTATGCCATGCGCGGCCGCCGTGGGCATCCTTGAGCGCCCGGAAAAGCGCATAATCGGTCAGCCAGTCGGCTTCGGCCGCGCAAAACGCCTCGAAATCGGCCCGCCAGGCATCCGGGGCGGCCGCCACGAAACGCTCAAAGGCTTCCGCCAGAAGCCTCTGCTTCCAGGTGATGACCGCGCCGTAGTCCACAGATTGTTCGGAGAAAGGCGGACGTTCGTGCAGCCGTTGGCGCGCGACGAGACCCAGTTCAACCAGGGTCTCCGATGGAATCAGCAGTGGGTTCCCGGCAAAGGCCGACAGGCCGGCGTAAGGCGAGTCGCCGTAGCCGGTGGGCACCAGCGGCAGGATTTGCCAGTAGGTTTGCCCGGCGGCCGCAAGAAAGTCGAGCCATTGTTCGAGGTGCCCGTCCAGTGTGCCAATGCCGTCCGGTCCGGGTAACGAGGTGGGGTGCAGCAACAGGCCGCAGGCGCGCGGCCACCGGTAGGTTGTCACGGACGTGTTATTTTGGGAAGCAAGGTGCTGCCGGAGTCAAAGAAACTCTCGTGCAGCCGCCGGGGATCGGGAGCCTCGACCGGCAACCGGGAGACAGTTTGCTCGATGACCCGCCGCAACTTGCCAAAGAGAAGGTTGACATCAAACAGCAGGGGACGTTCGGGGGAACGGTGGAGTTCGAGGCATCCCGACTGACCATCTTCAAACCGCAGGGGAATCACCAGCTTCACAACGGGACAATCCTCCTCCTCGGTGGCTGTGGCCGCCGTCCAGGTGGCAATGACCAGCGCCCCCCGGCGGGCAAACCGAAAGCCGGGGTGTTCCTGGACGTGCCAGGCATACTTGAGCGGCAGGTGAATTTCGACCTGGGTGAAATCGGTCGCCTCGAAGCATTTGCTCAGGTGGGTGTAAAACGCCTCGAAGCTCTCTGAACCCAGCAGAGACTCGGTCAGTTCGTGAATGCGGATGTTGTTGGCAATGACGCTCCGCTGGTTGAGCGACCGCTGGATAACCCGCCCGATTTCACCAAACTCGTGGTAGCCGAAGTGCTGCACAGCAATCCAGATGACAATGCCCAGCGTCAGCAGAATCAACCCCAGCAGGCGGTTGGGCGAGTTGTACGCCAGCAGACTCATGAGCGCAAAGAAGGCGGACAGGCCGTACAGAAAGATGGTCGTCGTGCGGTGTGAATAGCCCTGCGCCAGCAACCGATGGTGCATGTGCCGGCGGTCGGCTTCAAAAATGGGCTTGCCGGCCAGGAACCGCCGCCCGATGGAGAGCGCCGTTTCCATGATGGGCAGCCCGAAGGCCAGCAGTGGAATGGCCACGGTCACGGTGGTGGCGGATTTCTGCGCATACAGCAGCGCCAGCCCGGCCAGCGTGAAGCCAATGAACAGGCTGCCGCAGTCACCCATAAACACCGTCGCCGGATTGAAGTTGTACTTCAGAAAACCGGCTGTACCGCCGGCCAGCGCGCACAGCAGCAGCGCCAGTGGCACATTGCCGTTGGCCGCCGCCACGTAAGCCAGAGTAAGCGTCGAAAACAGCGCTGCGCCGGCCGACAACCCATCCACACCGTCAATGAGGTTGAAGGCATTGCTGATGCCGACCAGCCACAGCACCGTGATCGGCAGCCCCCAGATACCAAGCTCGATGGTCGTGCCGGTCAGGGGATTGGGCAGACTCGTGATGCCCTGAACCGTAAAGTGAAACCAGGTGGCAATGAGAACCTCGATGACAAACTTGACGCCGGCCCGTAACCGCCGGATGTCATCCACCAGACCCAGGATGAACATTGCCAGCGTGGGCAACAGGAACTTGGCCGACAGAGCCACTGTGCCGCTGAGCTGTCCGCCGGCCTCAAATCCGAACGCTGTGGTCACTCCCACCAGAAAAGCCAGAAAAATGGCAATGCCGCCGACGCGCGGAATGGGCAGGGTGTGGACGTGGCGTGCCGCCGATGGCGTATCCACGAGCGATTCCCAGCGGCGCGCCCAGTTGCGAATCAGCGGCGTCAGAAGAAAAGCCGCCACCAAGGACGCGCAGAAAACCGCGGCATACGTCAGCATGCGAACCAGACTCCTCTCTTTCCGGGCTTTGACCTGGTTGGTGCGCTATGCCTTGTCAGAACATTCCAGCCGGATTGTCTATGATGCCCGGTGGAATGTCCAGCCCGGATGTGGTCTGCGGAGCCTGCCGGCAGCCCCGAAACATCTTCAGGAAGAACAGCTTATTTCGAGGCGACGCCCCCAGTCCGGCGGCGGTTCGGCATACCGGGCCGCCTCCGGCTGCTCGGCATAGGGCTGTCGCAGGACGGTCAGCAGCCGCTCGAGTTCGGAGAAGTCCCCTTCCCCGGCGCGTTCAATGGCGATCTGGGCCAGGTAGTTGCGCAGGACGTACTTCGGATTGACGCTGCGCATGCGCGCCTGGCGCTCCGGCGACGGCACGCCTTCCTGAGCCAGCCGCAGGCCGTATTTTGCCAGCCAGGCAGCCACGGCCTCCCGATCCACAAACAGGTCCTGCAGGCGTGCATTCGCGGGATGTACCGGGTCTTCCGGGACGGTTTCCGACAATCGCCGGAACGCGAGGGTGTAATCGGCCCGGTTCTGCGCCAGCAGTTCGAGCCAGTCGGCCAGCAGTTCGGCATCTCCGGGTTGCGGGTGGCGCAACCCCAGTTTGGCGAACATCAGCCGCTCATACTCGTCAAAAAACACGTCCCGAAAAGCGTTGAGGCTGTCCACCAGCCGCTCGCGCGGCACCCAGGTCAGGAAGGTCTGCGCCAGACAGCGCAGATTCCACAGGGCAATGCCCGGCTGCTGGTTGAAGGCATACCGCCCGGTGACATCCGAATGGTTGCAGATGAACTGCGGGTCGTAGTCGTCCAGAAAACCAAAGGGGCCGTAATCGAGCGTCAGGCCCAGAATGGACATGTTGTCGGTGTTGAGTACGCCGTGGGCAAACCCGACAGCCTGCCACTGGGCAACCAGCCGCGCCGTCCGGTTTACGACTTCCTGCAGGAAGGCGGCAAAGCGGTCTTCTTCACCGAGCCCCTGAAGTTCCGGGAAAAACTGCCCGATGACGTAATCGGCCAGACGCGCCACATCCGCCAGGCGACGGCGATGGAAAAACACCTCGAACGAACCAAACCGCACGTGCGTCGGGGCCAGCCGCACCAGCAGCGCCCCCTGCTCAACCGTTTCCCGGTACACCGGCTCGTCGCTGCCGATGACGCAGAGGGCGCGCGTCGTGGGGATGCCAAGCGCGTGCATGGCTTCGCTACCGAGATACTCCCGAATCGTCGAGCGCAGGACGGCGCGGCCGTCGCCCATGCGGGAATAGGGCGTACGGCCGCTGCCCTTGAGTTGCAGGTCCCACTTCTCGCCGCGCACATTCCGTACTTCACCCAGCAGAAGAGCGCGGCCGTCGCCAAGCTGCGGCACATACACGCCGAATTGGTGGCCGGCATAGAGCGCCGCCAGCGGCTCGGCGCCGGGCAGTGCTTTTTCGCCGTTGAAGTACGCCACAAAGTCCGGGCGGGCCGCCTCGGAAGGGTCCAGGTCCAGCAGGGCGGCGGCTTCCGGGTTGAAGGCCACCAGACGGGCGCTACGCAGCGGCGTCGGTGCCACCCGGCTGTAGTAGTCTTCCGGCAAGGTGGTGTATGTATTGTCGAAGACCAGCGTTTCAAGCGTGCGTGACAAAGGCGAACGGCTCCTTGCGGCCACGGCGTGGAAAACAGCCGGGGCTGTTTCCGGCCGGGGTGTGTGCTGCCGGATGACAGACGGGCCGCATTGAAGCGGTTTATCCCACCAAAACCAACCTGCTCTGCCGTATGGAAACCTTCCTCCAACAACTCATCAACGGGCTGGCGCTCGGCAGCATTTACGCGCTCATTGCCTTGGGCTACACGATGGTCTATGGCGTGCTGCGGCTCATCAACTTTGCCCATGGAGACGTGTACATGCTGGGGACGTTCGCCGGCTACTACACGGCGCTGCGGCTGGGCTTTTCCGAAGTCAACCCGTCATGGTTGCAGGCAGCCGTGGTTTTGCTGGTGGCGATGTTGCTGTGCGCCGTGGTTGGGCTGGCCATTGAGCGGCTGGCCTACCGTCCGATTCGCCAGGCTTCCCGCCTGACGGCGCTCATCACGGCGATTGGCGTATCGCTGTTTCTGGAAAACCTGGGGCAGATTGTCTTTGGCGCCAACCCCAGGTTTTTCCCGCAACTGCTTCCACCCGGACAGTTTCCGGTCTATGGCGCGGCCCGGATCACCACTCCCGACCTGGCCATTCTGGGCGCATCGCTGCTGCTGACGGTGGGGCTGCACCAGCTCGTCCACCGGACGGCTTTCGGACGCGCCATGCGCGCTGTGGCCCATGACCTGGACACGGCCAGGCTGATGGGCATTGACACCAACCGCATCATTGCCCTGACCTTTGCCCTTGGCTCGGCGCTGGCGGCGGCGGCCGGCATTCTCGTGGCCCTGCGTTATCCGAAGTTCGACCCGCTGATTGGCATCACGACGGGACTCAAGGCGTTCATTGCGGCGGTTCTGGGAGGCATTGGCAACGTCACCGGCGCGGTGCTGGGCGGCGTCATTATCGGACTGGCGGAAACGATGGCCACCGGCTACCTGCCGGCGGCGCTCAATCCCTACAAGGACGCCGTGGCCTTTGCCATTCTGGTCACGGTGCTGCTCGTACGCCCCACGGGTCTGCTCGGCACGACGGCCCCGGAAAAAGTTTAGGACGAAAACGGAGTCAACGCCTTGCCGTCAACGGTGGCCATCATCCCCGCCCGCTACGACGCCACGCGCCTGCCCGGCAAGCCGCTCATTGACCTCGCTGGGCAGCCGATGATTCAGCGCGTCTATGCCCGGGTTCGGCAGGTGCCGGAGATTGAACGGGTCATCGTCGCTACCGACGACCCCCGGATTGCGGATGCCGTTGCGCAGTTTGGGGGTGAAGCCCGGATGACCCGCGCCGACCATCCCAGCGGCACTGACCGCATTGCCGAGGTGGCCGCGACACTCGATGCTGAAATCATCGTCAACGTCCAGGGCGATGAACCGCTCATCGCACCCGAAACCATCACGGCAGCCATGCTCCCGATGCAGTCCGAGCCGGACCTGCCCATGGCAACGACTTGCGAGCCGCTGGAGGCGGCAGATGCCGAAAATCCCCATGTGGTCAAGGTGGTGTGTGATGCCCAGGGTAACGCGCTCTATTTTTCACGCGCCCCGATTCCCTATCCACGCCAGCCGGACATCGCCCGGACCCTGTGGCGGAAGCACACGGGGCTGTACGTTTACCGCCGCCGGGCACTGCTGCACCTGACGGCGCTTCCGCCAGCACCACTCGAACTGGCCGAAGGACTGGAACAACTCCGCGCGCTGACCCATGGCCTGCGGATTCGCGTCGTGGAGACAAAACACCGCGCCATTGGCGTGGACACCCCCGACGATGTCGTGCGTGTCCGCCAATGGCTGGCCAGGCTGGAAAGCAGCGCGTTGCCGGAGTAAAGCCGGAAACGGCCGGGGCTACCGTGGATCGTACCAATCCGTCGTGGGCCGGCCTGTAATCCGTGGCGTTTTCCGTGGGATGGGCTTGGTGTACTGCTCCGGCTGAAAGGCGGAAGTGCGGCGGCTGGCGTAAAAACCGGCCGGAAGTTTTCGCCCCCGTGGGATTTCACTTCCAAAGCCACCGGCTGGCGCCGGTGGGGTTGTATTCATGACTGGCGGGGAAGTAACCCGCGCTGCATAAAAGTTGCGCGACAACTTGCGTCCTTCGGGAATATCCGATGAACTGCGGTAGGGTGACAGCCGGGAGGGAATTTCTTCAGCCATTGGTGTAAGACCTCACAAACCTGTAGCTTTTGGCCTGTAGCTTTTGGCAGCACAGCATCGGCTTTCGGCCCCAGTCAGGCTAGGGGCAAAGCCGCTGACCAGGCTGTACACATCTATACACGCCCCGGCAACCGACTGACCACGCAACTTCGCAGGAGGCAGGCAGGTCACATGACCTTGGTGGAACCAACTGCCCGGGCCACGGCCGACAGCAGCACTTCCGGGGTGAAGGGCTTTTGCAAAAACATGGTGGCCTGGGCTGCCAACTCGCCCGAGGTGACCTCTTCGCTGTAACCGCTCACGACCAGTACCGGAATCTGTGGCTTGTACTGGCGGATGGCCTGAAGGCATCCCAACCCGTCGAGCTTGGGCAGCAGGGCATCAAGAATGACCAGCTCGAAGGCGTCAGGCTGTTCGGCGAAGCGGGCGACACCCTGCTGCCCGTCCGTGGCCACAACCACGTCGTAGCCGACTTCGTGCAGGATTTCCGTAAAGAGCTGGGCAATCAGGTTGTCATCCTCGACGACCAGGACAAGCCTTGCGGCTTCCGGCAGGAGAGGGATTCCTCCGGGCGTCCGCCGCAGGTTTTCCGCCACCGGCTGCTCGCCGGTTCTGCCTGACCGCAACGCCGGAAACCGTACCTCGAAGCAACTGCCTTTTCCGGGAACACTCTTGACGCCAACGGTTCCACCGTGCGCCGTGACGATCCCGTGAACGACTGAGAGGCCAAGTCCGGCCCCATCGCCCAAGTCTTTGGTTGTGAAAAACGGGTCGAAGATGTGCTGGCAGGTGGTTTCGTCCATGCCAACGCCGGTGTCGGCCACGGTCAGACAGACACAGTGACCGGCAAGCTGGCCGCTGAGGGTACGTCCATCGCGTTGCACGGGGAAGACATCGGCCCGGGTGCCCAAGGTCAGCGTCCCCCCGTCGGGCATGGCGTCGCAGGCGTTGCGGCACAGGTTGATGATGACCTGCTGAATCTGGTCGGGATCGCCATCAAATGGCGGCAAATCCGGCAGAAGGCTCGTCACCAGCTCGACGTTGGGAGGGAGCAGGCTGCGTACGAAAAACAGACTGTCCTCAACCACGGCATTCAGGTTCACCGTCTGCCGCGAGGCTTCTTTCCGACGGCCAAAGGCCAGCAGCTTGGACACCAACTGCGCCGCGCGCTCGGCGGAACCTTCAATGGCCCGGAAGTATTCATCGAGAGCCGGATCATTCATCTGGCTGGACTTGCGGTGGGCCAGCCGCGAAAACCCAAGGATGCTGTTGAGCAGGTTGTTGAAGTCATGGGCAATCCCGCCAGCCAGCCGTCCCACAGCTTCCATTTTGTGGATTTGCTGGAGCGTGGCTTGCAGGCGCTTGCGCTCTTCCACGTCGCGCATGACGGCGATGAGGTACTTTTTGCCGCCGGAAAAAAACTCGGAAACCGAGTTTTCGAGGGTCACTGTCGTTCCGTCAGCACGCTGGGCCGTGAACTCGTAGGTAGCCGGAGCGGCTTCTCCCCGCATGCGGCGCTGGGTATAGTCGCGCAGCCGGCCTTCCTCATGCGGCGCACACATGACGGAAAAATCCTGCCCAACAAGGGCCTCCGGTGTTTCCACGCCGTAGAGGCGCGCCACGGCCTGATTGGCATAGACGATCCGCTGGTCATCCTCGACGATAATGCCGTCCAGGGCCGCATTGAGGATGGCATGAAACCACTCCTCCCGCTGGCGCAGTCGTTCGTTCAGGTGCTCGGCTTCGGTCACATCCTGCAGGAGCGCCAATTGACATGGCAGGTCCCCAATGACGAGCGTCACGGACGAGAGCACGGCTTCCCCAACCCGCCCGTCGCGTGTCCGGTAACTGCCCCGGAAGTCCAGAACCCGGCCGTGCGCCTCCAGCTCGTGATAGTAGCGCTCGCGTTCTTCAGGCTTGACCCACAATCCCAGTTCAAGCGCCGTACGGCCAATCAACTCGGTGCGGCTGTAGCCAAACAGTTTGGTAAAGGCAGCGTTGACATCGAGATAGCGCCCGTCAGGGATGGTTTGAATTGCGGTGGCAATCGGAATCACCTGAAAGACACGGTAAAAGCGCTCCTCGCTCTCCACCGAGCGGAGCTTGGCCGCCTGCTGATCGGTGATGTCTTCGACATAGATGGATACAGCCTCCGTGACCAGACCCGGCTGACGCAGCGGCTCGAACGTCGCCGAAAACCAGCGGGAAGACCGCAGCGACTGGTGAACGAAGGAAACGGCGCGTCCCAATCGCAGGGCTTCACGGCACCACCGCTGCCAGACAGCCACATCGGCCAACTGGGCTTCGGTCAGCCCCAACTCACCCAGGGGGAGACCCATCAGTTGTTCTGGAGACCGACCGAAATCCGCGGCAAACGTGCGGTTGATGAACCGGAAGACAAACCCTGCGCCGACGCTTTCCATCACGGCCAGGCGTGCCGGCGCAGAAACCGAGAGGCTGGCCAGAAAAGCGGACTGTAGCCGGCCCTCGGTCGCCTGACGCCGGGCCTCTACGGCCTGCTGGATACGGTGCAGCACCAGCGGCAAGGGCATCTGCTCATCAAAACAATCCGTCACCCCGGCTTTCAGCCAACCGGCTATTTCCGGTTCACCCAGACGCCCGGTACAGACCAACAACGGCACCTGCTGTTCGCGGGCTGTTTGCCACCAGTCAGGCAGCGGGCGCGCAGCCGCCGCTGGTGCATCCAGCACAATGGCATCCGTCTGCAACCACCAGTGCGGAGTTTGCACCGGCAGCGGATCAACCAAAAAGCCGGACTGGCGCAGGGCCGCAGCCAGGCGACCAAGGTGTGGAGTGGATCCGATGGCAGCAATGAAACGTTGACGAGCGGCTGACAAGGAAATACGTCGAGGACACAGGACGTTGGCCGTCAGTCGGGCCGTTGGGGATGGCTGACGTGCCTGAGCGTAGAGGATTCAGATGTGCTACAGCAATGGAAATTCCACACCCGGAAGGCTTCAGCCCCGGTTGGTGCCACACCGCCCAAAGGGACAGTTTGTTGACCTGACGCCCGTCAGTCACCACGCGCATAGCTTTTGGCGCGTGCCAGGGATTCCGTGATGAAACGCCAGGTTTCAAGCTGCGCCTGCACCGGCGTCAGATCGAGCGTGAGCACGTAGTCGAGGTGCTCCTGTGGCGTGAAGTTCTGAACCTTGCTCACATCGAACGTCCGCGAAAAAACCATTCGCGGATCGATTTCGTCAACAACGTGTCCGGAGGCATCCACCTTGCGTTCGTGCAGGCCATACATGACATAGCAGGCCATGCCATGATGGACGAGCAGATACAGTTCGACGGCATCGAACTTGCCGATGTAGCGCAGCTCATCAACCTGACCAATGTCCACCGTCGGGGTTGTCTCCGTTTTGACCGTGGCCACGGTTTTGGTCAGGTGCGTGTTGAGGCGGCCATCAGTGACGACAATCGTCGGCGTCCGGGTGTCTTCCGGTTTGGCGCACTGCGCCAGAGAGGTACTGAGTGCGTCAAAGGTGGTTTTGGCGTCGAGGTAGGCCTTCCTGATATCGAGATACAATCGGGAGTTGGGATTGGCCCGATAGATGCGGTTGACCTCTTCATAGTACCCGTTGAGGACACCATACCGCTCCTGGACTCGGCTGCTCCAGTTGGCATACAGTGCGCTGTATTCGTCATAACGCAGCGTCCGCCGCCCCACCGGCTGGCTCAGTGGTGAGGCGGCCAGTTGCTTCTGCATCCCTTCAATTTCGGCCCTGAACGCGCGTAACGCCCCCAGCAGTTCGGCTTCGGAAAGCACCTTTGACGACTGTGCGTATCCGGTCTGATGCCACCACCCCGCAGGAGTCCCCAGCACCATCAAAGCCATCAGGGCCACAAAGCCAAGGCAACGTCTCCAACCAGCCACGGGACAACCCGCCACCGGAAAACCCGCCACCGGAAAACCCGCATACCATCCGGGGACAAACCATCTTACAAAGCGCGTCATGACAGCAACCTCGACTGTGATGGCATAAAGCTTCTGGGGGCAGCCTGAAAAACGAGCGTTCGTCTTGGAAAAAAGGCAGCCTAAGCTGTAATCATTGGTGGCTAAACAGTGAAACACGAAAGCAGGCACTTTGTAAACAGCCTTTTTCCGATGGTCTGACGCACCAACTCCGTGCGTCAAAAAGATTGACGGGGAGGTTCCTGTGGGAACCTCCCCGTCCAGGGGCCATCCAGATTGTTTCCCGGTGCATCAATTCACACGGGTGTAGGATTTGGTGCGGGCAAAGAACTCACTCAGATCACTGAGCACCTCACCCTGAGCATCCACGGCAGCGATTTTGAGCTTGAGTGCGTTTTCCAGGTGTTGGGCCGGCGACAAGGCGCGCACCGCTGGGGTGAACGGAAACATCTCTGAGCGCACGACAGAAAGATGAAACTGCTCGCTGGACTTGCCGGTGTCGTCCGTAGTGACTTCCTTCCAGCCAAACATGACGTAGCAGGCCATATCACCCTTGACGAGCAGGAACATCTCCACCGAGTCGAAATTGCCGATGAAGCGTGAGTCATCCGACTCGATGATGTCCTTGGCCGCTTCAGCCGGGGCCGGTGGCAGGGAGGAAGTCCGGGCCGAAGTGGCAATCCGCTCGTTCAGCCGCCGATCAGCAACGGCAACAGCTTCGGTGCGCAGGGTATCCGGCGGCTCGATGGCATTGAACGTGGATTTGAGGTTGTCAAAAACGGCCTTGGCATCCAGATAGGCCTGGGTCATGGGCTTGTACAGCGGCGAGTTAGGGTTGGTGCGATAGACCCGGTCAATCTGGGCGTAGCAAGCTGCCAGGCGACGGTAGCAGTCATCAATCTTGGCGCTGTAAGCCTCAAAGGTCCGGCGGTAGGCTTCATAGTCCATCGTCCGACGGCTCGGCCGTCCCGCAGCGGCCCCCTTGCCGGCCACCTGCGAAAGCAGGTCAAACATCTCGCTGCGGAGTGCTTTCAAGGTCCCGATGATTTCGCTGTCGCCCATCACCTGCCCCTGTGTCCCGGGCATGGTCCCGGGCATGCCCCAAGTCAAACCCGTGTCACCGGGTGCCCAGCTCATGCCCACCAGGAGACAGACCACCAGGACCCACAGGGTGAACCGATCCCGAAACTGACGAAGTGGATGTCGCATTCTTCTGACCCTTTCCATAGATAAGGTTTGCCCGGCGTGACGCAACACGGGAGAGGGCAGGTTTGCGCGTATTGCAGAGCCTTTGCCCTAAAAATTCAATACCCGGTTGAACTTTTATCTACATCAAACCGCACTTTCGCGCACCAAGGCAAGATTATTGAAGCAAGATTGAGGTAACCTGGTTTGTTCCCTACTTCACACAGCCGTCCTTATCCCGCCTGCGTCTCCCGGATGATCGGGCCGCCGGAGCAGAAAGCCGGACAAGTGTCCGGCCGGGGTTCAGTTGGTTCGGGCGTAGGATTTCGTGCGGGCAAAAAACTGCTTGAGGTCGGTCATCGTCTCGCCCTGCGCCTCGACCATGGCAATCTTGAGCTTCAAAGCATGTTCCAGGTGCTGCTCCGGTGTCAGGGCGCGCACTTCCGGCGTCATCGGAAACGACTCCGACCGGGCAACGGCCAGGTGGTATTCCTCCAGCGACTTGCCGTTTTCATCTTCCACGACATCCTTCCAACCGAACAGCACGTAGCAGGCACTGTCACCACGCACGAGCAGAAACATCTCAACGGCATCAAACGTGCCGATGAAGCGGGAGTCATCTGCATCCACGATTTCCTTGGCGGCCTGTGGCGGTGCTGTCGGAACAGCGGCCGTGCGCACAGAGGTCGCAATCCGTTCGTTGAGGCGTTGGTCATTGGAAACCACGGCTTCTGTCACCACTTTTTCAGGCGGTTCGAGCGTGCTGAAGGTGGATTTCAGATTGTCGAAAACACCCTTGGTGTCCAGGTAGGTCTGCACCATCTGCTTGTACAGCGGCGTGCTGGAACCCGTCCGATAGACCCGGTCAATCTGGCTGTAATACGCAGCCAGACGACGGTAGCAGTCATCAATCTTGGCGCTGTAGGACTCGAAGGTTCGGCGGTACGACTCATAATCCATGGTGCGCCGGCTGGGGCGGGTCATCGCCGCCCCCTTTCCGGCCACCTGCGACAACAAATCGAGCATCTCACTGCGCAACGCACGTAATGACGCCACAATTTCGCTATCGGTCAGCGCCCGCTCCTGCGCTGGCGCCGAACCGGAACCGAACAGAAAAGGCATTACCAGGAAATTCACACAAACAAACAGCCGCAGCAGACGGCCACCTGACACACTTCTGACATCTTCTACGGCCATGTTGGTCTTTACCCAGTCGCTACAAACAAATCACGATGCCGGGAGGCATGGCTGCCGCTACACCCGGTCATCTTTCGGTCATCCGGGACGTATGACATGGCCAGGTTACAGAACTATAAAAACACGGTAACAGGCCGGATTTTTTTCCACCCGAAACCCGATTTTTCTCCAGAAAAAACGTACTAAAACTCACCCACCAAGTGCCCCCTGGTGCAGGCGGCCCGGTATGCCAGACAGACCTCATCGAGAACGGCATCCCATGAGGCGCGCTGCGCACGCGCCCGTGCAGCTTCCCCCATGGACTGGCGGCGTTCGGCGGAACGCACCAGTTCAGCGACAGCCGCCACGAAGGCGGCATCATCGTGGGCCACGACGCCTGACTCGTCGGGATCAACAAGAAACTTCGGCCCGCCTTCCCCTGTCACCACACAGGGAACGCCGGACGCCGCCGCTTCCAGAACGACATTGCCGTACGTGTCCGTTCGGGACGGGAACACAAAGATGTCAAAGTCGGCGTACTCCTGCGCCAGCCGCTCCCCCTGCTGCACACCGGCAAAGGTGGCCGTCTTCATCGTCTGGGCCAGCCAGTCGCGTTCGCTGCCGGCGCCGACGATCCGAAATTCGATATTTGTCAGCTCCTGCGCCAGCAACTGCTGCTCCAGTTCGGCCAGAAAGCGGACGTTTTTCTCGGTGCTCAACCGCCCGACAAACCCCAGACGGACGACGGAAGGCAGCCGGGGCCGCGTGCGATGACGGGGATGAAACTGCTCAGCGTCAATGCCCCGCTGCATCAGATAGGTGGGTTTGCCTGTCTTTTGCGCCACCAGGGCGACGAGTTCCGGGTTTGGCGCAAGGCATACGTCGGCGTATTCGTAAAACTTCATCGTGGCCCACAGGGACTTGGCTTCCGCCCACAGGCTGGTCTGTTCCCGCACCAGCGGCGAGATAAAGGCGTAGTCCAGCAGACGCGACCACCGCTGTCCGGCGTACTCGTGCAGATTCGTGTGCCAGGACATCACCAACGGCAGGTGGAGTGACTTGGCAACATAGACGCCGAGTTGTCCGATGTCGCTGGGGCCGGTGACGTGGACAACCTGCGGGCCGAAAGTACGCACCTGCTCCCGGACTTCGCGGGCGTAGCGCCACAGCCAGAGGTCAAAATTGAGGTCCGCATCCAAGGGGAACGACCAGCCACCCCGCTGGAGTTCGATGGTGGTGACAGAGCCATCGGTCTGGGGGTGGTGGCTGCCGGGAGAGGCGCCACAGCGCACGAGCAGCAGCGGCAGCCCCCGGCGACGCGCCACACCTTCCAGCGTCCGAAAGGTACGGGCCACGCCGTTGGCTTCATGATAGGCATCCGGGAACAAGGCGACGCGCAGGAAGTTGGTCATGGTGCATCCAGGTGAGAACCGTTGGTCAGCCGACGCCTCGGCCGGGCGGAAGTTTCCCTGCGGTACAGATGCCATGACGCTCACCACCGTTGGCTTACAGTTCCCCCAGCTCGAACTGCGGCTTGGGGAGGACCCTTTCCAGGGCCGGACGCCAGTGCCGGCGTCCGAGTTGCCGAAAGACCCAGGTGGCCATCCGCGCCCACAGCGGACTGTGATCAGACCAGCACTGGCGCAGCGACTGCGGCTGCCCCTGCGCATCCAGAAAAAACAGGCGCTCGGTCCAGTGGCGCTGTCCTTCGGGATAGTCCGGGTAATCGTCCAGAATTTGCGCGGCGGCCTCGAACACGCGCAACACCATGTTTTCCTGATACGTCGGCAGCACGACCACATGACTGCGGCGCATCACCCGTAGTTCCTCAACCATGGCCTCGAAGGTCTCAGCATCGGTCAGGTTCACCACCGTGTTCGGGGAAAGCCCGTGGCGGTCGCCGCCGGAAACCAACGGCAGCTCCAGCTCACGCGCCAGACGCGCCACGTCGAGGTTTTCACGCCACGAGCGGAAGCCGTTGATTTCCAGGGCGTGCAGCCAGCGGCGGTAGCGGTCGAGAAAATCCTTGAGGGCGGTCATGTGCTGCGCCTGGCCAATGTTTTCAATGTCCCAGAGCGGATGGTTCAACACCACCAGCACGCCCGGAAGCGCGTTGAGCATCGCGAACAGTTCTTCCAGAACATCGGGCCTGGCGCGTGCTTCCGGGTCTTTGGTAAAGGCAAACAGTTCTTCGGCAATGGCGCGGGCATGGTCAGGCGGGAGGTTGTGCACGCCGACGTGAAAGTAGGCCACGCCAAACGGCACCGTCCATTCGGTCGAAATCGGCACATCTTCCCCCATGGCGCGCAGGCCGCAGCAGGCTTCGATTTCGTCGTGGTCGGTGATGGAGACGATGCCCCGTACGCCAAGGGTCGCTTCCATGTGCCGCACTTCAGCATCGTGCAGCACGCGGGGCGTCACCGGCGGCGTCCACCACGCCTGGGTGAAATCCAGCGGACGCCCATGCCGCGCTTCGTAACCCTGGCACAGACGGGCAAAACGTCCGGCCACAAGGGGAATTTTCGCAGCGTAGTGCGGGATGAAATCCAGAACTTCGCGGGAGAATTTGGTGTGACAGTGAAGTGACACGCCGGTGCGCAACCCATGGCGGAAAACGCTCCCCGGCTTGACAATGCTCAGTGTCGTATTGTGCGACATACGTCCCTTTCGGTTGCGGAAGCTTTCAGCAACACACCGTCCGGGGCGTGGCGAGACCCCGGACGACAGACGGAATCACACGGACAAACCTCGACGGTTCAAGGCATAAGGCGTGATTCCCTGCGTCGGGACTTTCGTATAGGCGAGCTATGTGACGGAGATATGGCCAGAAACTGAAATCGGTGGGAAGGCTGTGGCTTCCATCCGGGGTCAGAAATCCTGGTCCAGTTCCGGCAGATTCAGCATCGGATTGGTTCGGCGCTGGAGACCGGCGTTGATGGACTTGATGAGCAGTGTCCAGCGCGCCGACTGCCCCTGCGCCGTGGCCATCAACCGCTGCACCGGCTCAGGCGAAGTGCGCCGGGCAAGGTCAACGACCTGTGGCGTCAGGGCAAACCGCCCGGACGGGAACGGCGCCGGCAGCGAACCGGGCGTCATGGTCAGCAGATGCCGGCGGTTGAGCCCCAGCTTGACCAGCCCAACGGTGTGCCGCCAGGCATTGCGCGAATCAAAACGGATGATGTCCGCCACAGCGGAGGCGACCGGCAGCGGCACACTCTGATCCAGCCGCAGCCGCGCTATCTCGACGATGTTGGCCTCGAGACTGTAGGACGCCAAACTGACGGTCTGCGACTTGAGCGCATACGTCATCTTGGCGAAGTCACCTTGGACGCCGACCGGCATCAGCGTGATTGCCCCATGGCGCTCACAGTCGAGAAAGGCCGCGGCCCAGATGGCCTGGGCCAGAACCGCGGCGCTCACCCGTGTTGGCACATGCAGCAGCCTGGCCCAGGGATCCACTCCCACCGCCGGCGGTGCAAAGTAATCCCCAAACAGCAGAACAACTTCACTGGCCGCCAGCATACCTGCCGAAGGTAACGTGGACGGGAGGTGGGCGGGAGACGCGCCAGTGCTACCGGGCGTCGGTGATGCCACCGGCACCCGTGGCGGTGGCATTGAGGGCCCAGCCGGAGATGAGCCAAGGAAGGGCTGGGTGGGAAGTGGTTGTCCTGACGGCGGTAAGCCCGAAGGGGGCGCAACCGACGGCGACGATGGGGCTGGTGACAGGGCCGGATTGGGATGCCCACATTTTATGCAGAACTTGGCCGATGCCACCAGCGGCGCCCCACAGGCCACACAGAAACGACTCGGTGTTGCCGGGGGAACTTGACTTGGCGCAGCCGACGGCGGAACGGACAGTTGGGGTGGGGCACTGGCCTGTACGACAGTGGCATCGAGGTCATCGGTCACGGCCCGCACGGCCTTGAACGCTGCCCGGAGCTGCCGCCGCATCTCTTTGGCGGAAGCCAGCCGCTCATCACGCGAAACCGTCATGGCCTGCCGTACAATTTCGGCGACCGTCCGTGGCACCTGGGGATTGACATCGCTGGCCAGCGGCAGCGGATCAGGCTTACCGGACAGCAAAGCATCGGCCCGCGCCAGGGCATCCACCGGAGGCCGCCCGGTGAGCAGGCAGTAGATCGTGGCCGCCGCCGAGTAGAGGTCACTGCGCGGGTCTGTGGAAAGACCGCGCATCTGCTCCAAAGAGGCAAACACCGGCGTAAACCCCACCAGGCTGCGCTGCTGGATGGCATCCCCCGATAAATCCCCCTTGGCCAGACCAAAGTCGAGCAGCACGAGGCTGTCTTCCGGCGTCAGCTTGACGTTCTGTGGCTTGATGTCGCGGTGAATGATGGGCGGCGTCCGTCCGTGCAGGTACTCCAGCGCATCGAGCAGTTGGTCGGCCCACCTGGCCACCTGCGCCAGCGGAAAGGGACCACCCTGCTCCGTGAGCAGTTCCGCCAAATCCTTGCCGGGAATGAACTGCATCACCAGAAACTGCCCGTCCGCCTCGGCAAAGTGATCGAAGACGACCGGCAGGGCGGCATGACGCAAACCATTGAGCAGAATGGCTTCCCGCTCGAAAGCCGCCACCAGCGCCTCGCCGGTCACAATCATCTGCTTGAGGGCGACCGTGCTCCCGAACTTTTTGTCCGTCGCCTGATAGACCGCGCCCATACCGCCCTTGCCGAGCAGTTTCACAATGGCATAACGCTGCTGAAGCACCGTCCCTGGACTCAGCGGATTCATAAGCGCGGATTGGATGGCGGTATCTCCCCCGGCTGCGAGGGCAACTCAGACACGGGAATTTCAGAAAAGGGAATGTCCTGGACGCGGTATTGCCGCCAGTCCTTGTGATCAAAGTGCCACCACTCGTAGCGGTACACCTTGAAATCATGAAGTTCCATGGCGGTGCGCAGCAGGTCGCGCAAACGGCGTTGTTCTTCCGTGCCGCCAGTGTAATCCGGGTGGGCGCGCTCGCTCATTTCGTCATAGTCGCTCGGCATGGTCACGAGTTCGCCGGTGTTCAGGTCGTACATGGACACATCCACGGCACAGCCACGGTTGTGCAGTGATCCCTTGGACGGATCGGCGACATAGTTGCGTTTGTCGGGTGGCGTCAGTTCCCAAAACAGTTTCGTCACCCGCCACGGCCGGTAGCCGTCAAAAACCACGATACCGTAGCCATGCGCCTTCAACCACCGATGCGCCTTCACCAGGGCTTCCGCCGCCGGACGCTGCAAAAAGGCGCGCGGTTCGTCATACACCGGACGTCCGACGAAGTTGTTGGCCGTGGCATAGCGGATGTCGAGCCGGATACCCGGGTCGAGCCGGACAATCTCCACGAGTTCACTGGGCCGAAAACTGCCGGTTTCGACCGGCATCGTCACCGGCGCCCCTTTGACAGGCGCTTCTTTCACGGGCGCGCCTTTGACAGGCGCTTCTTTCACGGGCGCGCCTTTGACAGGCGCTTCTTTCACGGGCGCGCCTTTGACAGGCGCTTCTTTCACGGGCGCGCCTTTGACAGGCGCTTCCTGGGGGGCCGAAGCCTGGACGGACTGGCCGTTGCCCCAACCACCGGCGAACAACAGCCACCCGGCAACAACCCATGGTCTCCACATCATCACGGTATCTCCAGAGAGGCGTCGGCTACGCGGGCTTGAGCGTACACCACGGAACATGAAAGATGTGCGACGCACATGACAAGCAAGGCGTGGGGGAGGTTCCATGAAAACGTTTCCCGTTCAGAAAGACGAAGCCGAGTGGCAGGCGCAGCTTACGCCCGAACAGTACTACGTCACCCGTCTGAAAGGCACGGAGCGGGCCTTTACCGGCAAGCTGTACCGCGAGAAGCGTACCGGGACGTACCACTGCGTGGCCTGTGGCGCACCGCTGTTTACGTCGGCGACCAAGTATGAATCCGGGTCGGGCTGGCCGAGCTTCTGGGAGCCGGTCACACCGGAGGCCGTCGTGACCGAACTCGATCTCAGCCACGGCATGCGCCGGCTTGAGGTGATGTGCGCCCAGTGCGGCTCGCATCTGGGACACGTCTTCGAGGACGGCCCACGCGACAAAACCGGACTGCGCTACTGCATCAACTCCATCTCCATGGACTTCAAGCCAGCCGAAGAGTGATGTCAGCCATTGCGGACGCGGTGTGCGCCGTGGACGCCCTGGCCATTGGCGCCCATCCCGACGACATCGAGCTGGCCATGGCCGGCACGCTGCTAAAGCTGGTCGCCGAAGGCTACCGCACGGGTCTCGTGGATGCCAGCCGCGCCGAACTGGCCACCCGTGGGACGCCGGAGCAGCGTGCCGCCGAAGCCGCCGAAGCGGCTGCACAACTGGGCGCGAGCTTTCGCGTCAATCTGGGCTGGCCCGACGGCCACTTCACCGACCAAGACGCCGCCCGCCGTGCGCTGGTGCGCGTCATCCGCCAGGCGCGGCCGACGCTGGTCTTCACGCACCATCCGGCAGAAGAACATCCCGACCACCAGTGTCTGGCGCGGATTGTCGCGGCAGCCGTTCACCATGCCCGGCTGGCCAACTATGACGCCGAAAGCGGCCTGCCGCGCTGGCGGACGCGCGCGCTGATTCACTTTCTGCCACCGCTCAACCCGGCGGTCGTGCCGACCTTTCTCGTGGACATCAGCGCCCAGTTCACGGCCAAGTATGAGGTCATCAGTGCCTACGCTTCGCAACTGCACCAGCCGGGCAGCCGGGAGCCGCAGACGTACCTTTCGGCGCCGGATTTTCTCCGCCAGCGGCGCGCAGCCGACATCTACCGTGGCAGCCTGATTGGCGTTGCGGCGGCGGAAGGTTTCGTCACAGCCGCACCGCTGCCGGTGGCCGACCCCATCCGCCTGTTTCTGAACCAGTAGCCGCGCATGGATAATGCCTGACCCAGGACGGCATTCGGAGACGTGCAAAAAACCCTCTTCCGAATGGATTGAAGGAGGTGGGATGGTCAAGCCCAACCGGATCGAACCGATCATCCGGGAGTACCGGGATCAACTGGCCAGAATTTCTGGGTGAAGCGTTGGAAGCCGTTGTGCTCTACGGCTCCCATGCACGCGGAGACGCACAGGAAGGTTCTGATATTGACATCCTGTGCGTGATGCGTCTCCCTTTTGACTACGGCGCACTGATCAGGAACACGGCCGAAGCCGCTGCACGGATCAGCCTGAAGTACGATGTGGCCATTTCTACCGCGTTCGTGCTTTCCGAAGAGTATCAGACACGAAACACCCCGTTTCTGATGAATGTTCGCCGTGAGGGTATGAACGGGACCGGGGCGTTGTTGGGAAAGGCGAAGGAAAGCCCCGACGAAGCTCACCGCCGCCCTCGCAGCCAGTCTCGAAGGGAAAGGAGTGGGCGATGACACCTGAAGAAGTCTTGAGAACCAGGCGGGAAGAGATTTTACAGACGTGCGCCAGGTACGGCGCTCACAACGTGCGTGTCTTTGGCTCAGTCGCTCGCGGAGAAGCCGATGAACAGAGCGATATTGACCTGCTTGTGGACTTCGAGCCGAACCGGAGCCTTCTCGACCACGCCGGCCTCTGGCTTGAGCTTCAGGAACTGCTGGGAGTCAAAGTGGACGTGGTGAGCAGTCGCGGACTCAAAGCCCGTATCCGTGAGCGGGTGTTGCACGAGGCTGTCCCGCTATGAGACTCCCTGAAGAACGCCTGAAAAACGCCTACAAAGTGCCACTGAATAGGCTGGGCCGTGCACTTGGAATCACTACGCAGAACTCCCGGACAGCCTCAAAGCGCACGCGCATCCGCCCGGCATCAGGCCGGGCATCAGGTACGCGCTGCCACGGCAACTGGTCATGTGTTTTGATGCCCGCCACCCCGCAGCTTTATGCGACGGCAGGATGCCCTTCACCACCTGCAAGCTTCTGACGGAGGCCCCCGATGCACCCTGGCTCGATTGTCCGCTGCCGAAACCGCGAATGGGTCGTAATGCCTGCCGACACAGACGAATTCATCGTCCTCCGCCCCCTCACCGGCACGCCGGACGACGTGGTTCACATTCACCGGAAACTTATGAACCTCGTGGGCGGGGCCCTGCCGTTTGAGCGCATTACGCCCGCGTCCTTCCCGCTGCCCACCACCGACGACATTTCCGACGCCACCAGTGCCCATCTGCTCTGGCAGGCGGCACGGCTTACCCTGCGCGAAGGCGCGACGCCGTTCCGCTCGCTCGGCCGCCTCTCCATCCGGCCGCGGACGTACCAGTTCGTCCCCCTGCTGATGGCCCTGCGCCTCGACCCCGTGCGGCTGTTCATTGCCGACGACGTGGGCGTGGGCAAAACCATCGAAGCCCTGCTCGTCGCCCGCGAACTCCTCGACCGCGGCGAAATCCGCCGCTTCTGTGTCCTCTGCCCGCCGTGGCTGTGCGAACAATGGGCGCAGGAACTCACCGAAAAGTTCAACCTTGAACCGGTCATCATCCGGTCGGGAACCGTCGGGCAGCTTGACCGCCAGACGCCGGCCGGACGCAGCCTCTACGAACACTTCCCCATCCAGGTGGCCAGCCTTGATTTCGTCAAAACGGAGCGCAACCGCAGCCAGTTTTTGCAGTTCTGCCCCGAACTGGTCATTGCCGATGAAGTCCACGGCGCGGCCGCCGCTCCGGGCACCAACCAGCAGGAACGGCACGAACTCCTGCGCGCCGTCGCCCGAAAAGCCGACCGGCATCTGATCCTGCTGACGGCCACGCCGCACAGCGGCATCGAAGACGCCTTCCGTTCGCTGCTCGGCCTGCTGCACCCGAAGTTCGGAACGTGGAATCTCCAGACGCTCACCGAAACCCAGCGCACCGAACTCGCCCGGCATTTCGTCCAGCGCACCCGGCGCGACATCGCGCAGACATGGCAGGAAACCGCCTGTTTCCCCACGCGGGAATCCACGGATGAAACCTACGCCCTTTCCGACCGGCACCGTGAGCTGTTTGAGCGCACCTATGCGTTCTGCTCAGAAATCGTGCGTACCGGCGCGCATCTGGAAAAGCGCCAGCGGCGGGTGCGCTACTGGGGCGCGCTGGCACTGCTGCGCTGTGTGATGTCCAGCCCGGCGGCCGCCCGCACGGCGCTGACCAACCGCGCCGGCGTGCCGCCCGAAGAAGAAGCCGAAGCGGAAGCCTTTGGCCGGCTCGTGTTCGAGTCGGCGGAAGACCGCACTGACGACGAAGCCCCAACCCCAGCCGTTGAGGCGGCCAACACCACCCTGCCGGAGACCGACCGCCGCCGGCTGCGCGAACTCGCCCGGCTGGCCGAACAACTCCACGGCCCAGACGACGACACCAAGCTGGCGCGGGTCATCGCCATCGTGCGCCGGCTGCTGAAGGAAGGCTTCCATCCCATCCTCTGGTGCCGGTACGTCGCCACGGCCGACTACCTTGCCGACCACCTGCGCCAGGCGTTGGAAACCGCCGCCCAGGTCGTGTGCGTCACCGGCCGCATGGGCGATGACGAGCGCCAGGCCAGAATCGCCGACCTCGACGCGGAACGCCCACGGGTACTCGTCGCCACCGACTGCCTCTCCGAAGGCGTCAACCTCCAGGAACTGTTCACGGCCGTCATCCACTACGACCTGCCGTGGAACCCCAACCGGCTGGAGCAGCGCGAGGGCCGCGTGGACCGCTACGGCCAAAGGGCCAGGCGGGTCAGGGTCATCCGGTTCTTCGGGCAGGACAACCCCATAGACGGCGTGGTGCTTGAAGTGCTGCTCGACAAGGCGCGGGAAATTCACCGTACGCTCGGCACGCACGTGCCCGTGCCCGAAGAAAGCGAAAGCGTCACCCAGGCCGTTCTCCAGGCCCTCTTCCTGCGCCAGGGGCGGCGGGCGCTGACGCGCCAGCCGGCACTCAACCTCGGCGTACCGGAAGTGGAGACGTTTCATCAGCAGTGGCAGCAGTATGCCGAACGCGAGCGGCTCAACCGCACCCGGTTTGCGCAGCGGGCGCTCAAGCCCGAAGAAGTCCAGCGCGAAGTCGAGGCCACGGATGCCGTCCTGGGCGATCCCACCGCCGTGCGTCAGTTCTTTCTGACCGCGGCGCAGCGTCTTGGGCTGACCGTTGCCCCGGAAAAACAGCCGGGCGTTTTCCGGGTGAGTCTTACGCCGGAAGCCACGGCCACGCTGCCCGAAGCCATCCGGCTCGCCCTGCCCTCCCCCAAAGGCGGCCGCTGGCGCATCAGCTTCGACTCGCCCACGCCCGAAGGAGCCGAATACATCGGCCGCAACCACCGCTTTGTGGCCACACTTGCCCGGTATCTTTTCGAGGCGGCGCTGAACCAGCCCGGCAACGCAACGGTCTCCCGCTGCGGGGCCATCCGTACCCGTGCCGTGACGGCACTGACGACCATCCTCCTGCTGCGCGTACGCTATCTGGTCGAGCAACTTCAGGCCCCAGCGCTGCTCTCCGAGGAAGTTCTGGTCCTGGCCTACGCCGGACTGGAAGCCGGTACTACCCGCTGGCTGGACACCAGTGATGCCCTCCGGCTGCTGGCGGAAGCCCAACCCGACGCCAACCTCTCTCTGGCGGAGAAACGGGAGCTGGTGACGCACATCCTTGACAATCTGGGCGCATGGCAGGCGGAGTCGGCTGAACGCTGGGGCGCCGCGCACCCGCTGCAAAGCGCTATCCGGGAGCACGTTGCCCGCCGCGCCAATGAACTGACTGAATCCCACAAGCGCATCCGGCAGGCCGTGGCGCTGCGCATACGCGGGCTTGCGGTCAAGCCACAGTTTCCCCCTGATCTTCTGGGAATTCTTGTTCTGCAACCCATGGTGTCACGATGAGCCAGCTCTCCGCCGTACGCATTGAAGGGGGGCTTTTGGGCCCCGATACGCTGGAAAAGCTTGTTGCCGGCGAGCTTCCCGGACAGAAGCTGCAAGACTTCGGGCTGGACGGTCGGCGCAGCCTGACGGATGAAATAGCCAGCGTCTTTGCTGATGCCCGCACCCAGTGGGAAGTCTTCCAACGCCGGCTGGAGCGTCTGCCGAAGGACGACCCGGCCACATCCGTCACCCGTGATGCCTGGTTGATCCCGTTTCTGAGCCTGCTGGGCTATGAACTGCGCTACAACGCGCGCGCCCATGAAATAGACGGCGCGACGTTCGCCATCTCGCACCGGGCCGGCGAAGCGGAGGATGCTCCGCCGGTCCACCTCGTGGGCGTACGGCAGGAACTGGGGCGGCTGGCCCCGGGCAGCCGGTCACGCCTTGCGCCGCATTCGCTGGTGCAGGAATACCTGAACCGGACCGATCACGTCTGGGGACTTGTCACCAATGGTCTCGTGGTGCGCCTGTTGCGCAACAGCACCTTTGTGCGCCGGCAGGCCTATGTCGAGTTCGACCTGCGCCAGATTCTTGAAGAGCAGCGGTTCGGAGACTTTGCTGTTCTCTACCGGCTGCTGCACCGCACCCGCCTGCCGCGCACGGCCGAAGATGCCCCGGACTGCCTGCTGGAGCAGTACTACCGGGACGCCATAGAACAGGGCGGGCGCGTCCGGGAGGGGCTGCGCGCCGGCGTGGAAGCCTGTATCAAACACCTCGCCAACGGCTTTCTCGCGCATCCGGCCAACGCGGGGTTGAGAGGGGAGGAAGAAGCGAGTAGCGAATGGCGAGTAGCGAGTGGAAGTGAAGCGAGTAGCGAATGGCGAGTAGCGAGTGGAAGGGAAGCGAGTAGCGAATGGCGAGTAGCGAGTGGAAGGGAAGCGAGTGGCGAGTGGCGAGTAGTGAGTGGAAGGGAAGCGAGTAGCGAATGGCGAGTAGCGAGTGGAAGTGAAGCGAGTAGCGAATGGCGAGTAGCGAGTGGAAGTGAAGCGAGTAGCGAATGGCGAGTAGCGAGTAGTGATCAACCACTCGCCACTCACCACTCACCACTCGCCCCCCACGACTTTTACCGGCAACTCTTACGTCTGGTCTATCGCCTGCTCTTCCTGCTGGTTTCCGAAGACCGGGGGCTGATTGGCGACAGCCCTCTTTATCGGGAGCATTACGGCGTGGCGCGGCTGCGGCGGCTGCTCGACCGGCACAGCGCCTACACCGACCATGAAGACATCTGGTGCAGCCTCAAGGTGCTGTGGAAGGTACTTTCCGACGACAACCTTGCCGCGTGCCTGGGCATGTCCCCCCTCAACGGGGCGCTTTTCGAGCCCCTTGACCTCGACCAGTGCAGCATCAGCAACCGCGACTTCCTCGAAGCCTTCTGGCATCTGGCGTATTACCGGGAAGAGCCTTCGGCGCCGCCCCGGCGCGTGAACTATGCCGCGCTGGATGTCGAAGAACTCGGTTCGGTCTATGAGAGCCTGCTCGACTACCACCCGCAGATTGACACATCGGGCCGGACGCCCCGCTTTGAGTTGGCGTCCGGGTCAGAGCGCAAGAGCACCGGTTCCTACTACACCCCGCCGGAACTCGTGGCGGAACTCATCCGTTCGGCGCTCGAACCGGTACTGGAAGAACGGCTGGCCGAGGCCAGGCGAATGGCGGATGAGCTACAGCGAGTGGCGAATGGCGAATGGCGAGTGGTGCGTCAGATGATTATCGAACGCTTTGGAGAACGCCATGGCAATTCAATCCTATCAAGACTTGGAAGTCTGGCAGAAAGCGATGCACCTGGCAGAACAGGTGTATCAGCTCACCGCGAGCTTCCCGCGAGAGGAACTGTTCGGGCTGACGAGCCAGATGCGGCGGGCAGCAGCCTCGGTTCCGGCAAACATCGCGGAGGGGTGGGCCCGGCGGGGAACGAAGGAGTTTCTTCATTTTCTCAACATCGCGGCGGGCAGCCTGAGAGAGCTGGAAACTTACACTTTGCTGGCACAGCGGGTGGGACTGGCGGCTCCGGTGACAACCCAGCCGATACTGGACTGGATTCATGTACTCAGCAAACAGATGGTGAATCTTCAGCGCAGTCTCAGGAGGAGTTAGTCCCCCACTCGCCACCCGCCAGTACGGGCAGTTCCCGGAACTGCCCCTACCCCTCACCACTCGCCCCTGAACCACTCGCCACTCGCTACTCGCCACTCGCCACTCGCTACTCGCCACTCGCCACTCGCCACTCACCACTCGCCCAAGCCCTCGCCGAACACACCCTGCTCTCCCTCCGCGTCCTTGACCCCGCCTGCGGTTCGGGACATTTCCTGCTGGCGGCGGCGCGGCGGCTGGGCAAGGAACTGGCCAAAATCCGTACCGGCAAAGACGAGCCTGATCCCGATCACGTCCGCGAGGCGATCCGCGACGTGGTGAGCCACTGCCTCTACGGCGTGGACAAAAACCCGTTGGCCGTGGAGCTGTGCCGCGTGGCCCTGTGGCTGGAAGCGCACTGTACGAACAAGCCTCTCACCTTTCTGGACCACCACATCAAGTGCGGCGACTCGCTGGTGGGCGTCCGTGATCTGGCGGTTCTGGAAAAGGGCATCCCCGATGAAGCCTTTGTGGCGGTCAGCGCCGATGACAAAGCGACTGCCAGCCAGCTCAAAAAGCGGAACAAAAAGGAACGCCACACGCTGGAGACCGGGCAGGGGCAACTTCCGTTCGACCCGACCGACATGCTGGCCGGGCTGCGGGAGCAGCGCCAGCAGCTTGAAGCCATCGCCGATGACTCGCCCGCCGACGTACGCCGCAAGAAAAGCCTCTATGATGACTATGACCGGGACCCGCAGCGCCGGAAGCTGGCTGAAGCGTGCCACCTGTGGACCGCCGCCTTCTTTCAACGCCTGAAGCCGGGAGCCGCCCCGTCCGCCATCACCACCCAGGTCATCACGGACCATCTCGCCGACCGGCGGCATCCCCAGGCGGTGGCCATCGCGGAAGCTCTCGCCGTCCAGCAGCACTTTTTCCACTGGCCGCTGGAGTTCCCGGAGGTGTTTGGGGGAATGGCGAGTAGCGAATGGCGAGTGGCGAGTGGTTCAGAAGCGAGTGGTGAGTGGCGAGTGGCGAGTGGTGGGGAGGCGAGTGGCGAATGGCGAGTGGCGAGTGGTGGGGAGGCGAGTGGCGAATGGCGAGTGGCGAGTAGTAATTCACCACTCGCTACTCGCGACTCCCTACTCGCTGCCTTTGATGTGGTGCTTTCCAACCCGCCCTGGGAGCGCATCAAGCTGCAGGAAGAGGAATTCTTTGCCGGGCGCGACGCCCGGATTGCCCAGGCGCCGAACGCGGCCGCCCGCAAACGACTGATTGCGGGACTGCCCGTGACCAACCCGGACCTCTGGGACGCCTACCAGCGCGCCCTGCACAGGGCGGAAAGCGCCAGCCGCTTCCTGCGCGGAAGCAGACAGTACCCTCTGACCGGCCGCGGCGACATCAACACCTATTCCGTGTTTGCCGAGCGCATCCGGTGTCTGCTGTCATCTGCCGGGCGGGCCGGCATCATCCTGCCGACCGGCATCGCCACCGACGACACCAACAAATCCTTCTTCGCCGACCTTGTGGAAAAAGGTCATCTTGTCAGTCTGTTTGATTTTGAAAACCGGGAAGCCATCTTCCCGGCCGTGCACCGCAGTTACAAGTTCTGCCTGCTTACCCTGACCGGCGGGAGTGAGGAAGCGGGTAGCGAACAGGGAGCGAGTAGCGAGCGGCGAGTAGCGAGTAGCGAGCAAGGAGCGAGCAGCGAGCAGCGAGTAGCGAGTAGCGATCAACCACTCGCCACTCGCCATTCGCCACTCGCCAATTCCGCCACTCGCCACTCACTACTCGCTTTTTTCGCCACCCGCGCCGAACATCTCCGCGACCTGCGCCGCGTCTTCAGCCTGACCGCGGCCGACATCGCCCGCATCAACCCCAACACGCGCACCCTGCCGGTCTTCCGTACCCGGCAGGATGCCGACCTGACCCGGGCCATCTACGAGCGGGTCCCGGTGCTGATCAATGAGCGTGAGGTGAGTGGCGAAGTGGTGAATGGCGAAATAGCGAATAGCGAAAAGGGCGAAGTAGCGAATAGCGAAGTAGCGAATAGCGAAACAGCCATTCGCCATTCGCCATCTGCCATTCGCCCAGCCGCCCAGCCGAATCCCTGGGGCGTGCGTTTTCTTGCAATGTTTCACATGTCCAACGACTCGCACCTCTTCCGCACCCGCGCCGAACTGGAAAAAGAGGGCTACCGGCTGGTGGGGAACCGGTTTGTGAAGGAAGCGAGTGGCGAGCAGCGAGTAGCGAGTAGTGAGAAAGCGAGTCGCGAGCAGCGAGTAGCGAGTTGTAAGGAAGCGAGTGGCGAGCGGCGAGTGGCGAGTAGTAATTCACCACTCGCTACTCGCGACTCACTACTCGCCAATTCCGCCACTCGCCACTCCTCACTCGCCAACACCTATCTTCCCCTCTACGAAGCCAAGATGATCTGGCACTACGACCATCGCTACGGCACGTATGAGGGCATGGATTCGCGTTCCGGCACGCAACTGCCGACCCCCGACGGGCGTCAGCATGCCGACCCGCAGTTTGTGGTGCAGCCGTGGTACTGGGTGCCGGCGGAAGAAGTCGCGGCCCGTCTGGGCGACTGGCAGCGCGGCTGGCTGCTTGGCTTCCGCGATGTGACCAACGCCACCAACGAACGCACCGCCATCTTCAGCCTGCTGCCCAAGGTGGGGGCAGGACACACCTTGCCAATACTTCTGACGAGTGACATTTCGGCTCTCCATTTCCCTTCTTTGCTGGCTAACCTGAATGTTCTGGCTTTTGACTGGGTATTGCGTCAAAAAATTGGTGGCGCACACCTTACCTTCTTCATCCTCCGCCAGCTTCCCGTCCTGCCACCGGCGGCCTACAGCCCGGAAGACCTGCGTTTTATCGTCCCGCGCGTACTGGAACTGACGTACACCGCTTGGGACATGCAGCCCTTTGCCGACGATGTGTGGCAGGAAGCCGATGATACGCTGCGTGCCGCCATCCGTACCCAATGGGAAGCCAACCGCAGGGAAGCGAATGGCGAGTGGCGAGTAGCGAGTGGGAGAGAAGCGAGTAGCGAGCAGCGAGTAGCGAGTAGCGAACAGGGAGCGAGTAGCGAGCAGCGAGTAGCGAGTTGTAAGGAAGCGAGTGGCGAGCGGCGAGTGGCGAGTAGTAATTCACCACTCGCTACTCGCGACTCACTACTCGCCAATTCCGCCACTCGCCATTCGCCACTCGCCAATTCCGCCACTCGCCACTCACCACTCGCCTCTGAACCACTCGCCCCCTTCATCTGGAACGCTGCCCGCCGGGCGCAGATTCGCGCCGAACTCGATGCGTATTACGCCCGGCTGTACGGCCTGACACGCAAGCAACTGCGGTACATCCTCGATCCGGCTGACCTGACGGAACGCGAACTGGAAGACATCCTTGACCCGTGGGAAGAGAGAGGGGCGGATAGCGAAGTAGCGAGTAGCGAGCAGCCACTCGCCACTCGCCACTCACCACTCGCTCCTGAACCACTCGCCACTCGCCATTCGCCACTCGCTCCTTCCGCCACTCGCCATTCGCCAACTTCCCATTCGCCATCCGCCCACACCTTCCCCGGCGAAACCTTCCGGGTGCTGAAGGAAAAGGAAATCCGGCAGTTTGGCGAGTATCGCACCCGGCGGCTGGTGTTGGAAGCATGGGCAAGACTCACCGGCAGCGGGAATGGCTGACGATGTTCCGTATCGCCGATGCGCATGCGCGGCTGGTGCATCGCACTGACACCTGGATTTCCTGCCTATGACCGACGCGCCCTTTCACGACACCGGCTACAAGGCGCTGTTCAGCCTGCCGGAGCTTGTCCAGCAACTGATTGAAGGCTTTGTCACCCCGGACATCGCCCAACTGCTGGACTTCTCCACGCTGGAACTGGTGGCGGGCAGTTTTGTCACCCCGGCGATGCAGTCGCGCGAAGAGGATGTCGTCTGGCGGGTGAAGATGGCCGACACGATGCTGTACCTGTATCTGCTGCTGGAGTTTCAGTCCACGCCGGACGCGGCGATGCCGGTGCGGATGGTGCAGTACGTGGCGGCGCTGTACGACTCACTCATCAAGGAGAAGCGGGTTGACCCGCGTCGGCTGCCGCCGGTGCTGCCGGTGGTGCTGTACAACGGGGAGCGACGGTGGCGGGTGGCGACGGATGTTGGGGAGGCGATTGAGTGTCCGCCGGTGTTGCGTGCATATCAGCCGCGGCTGCGGTACTACCTGCTGGACGAGGGGGCGTACGGCGACCACGAGTTGGCTGGGGTGCGGAACGTGGTGGCGGGGATATTTGCGCTGGAGAATGCGGAGGGCAAAGAGGAAGCGTTGGCGGTGGTGGGGCGGATCAGCGAGGCGCTGAGGGGGATGCCGGGGCGGGAGCGGATTGACCGGGTGTTGACGCAGTGGGTGAAGCGGTACTTGCAGCGGGTGCATCCCGGGGCGATGATGGGGGTGGAGGAGAGTCTGGAGACGGGGGAGGGGACGATGCTGGCGACGAACGTGCAGAAGTGGGCGGAAGCGTTGTTGCGGGAAGGCGTGCAGCAGGGCTTGCAGGAAGGGATGCAGCAGGGCTTGCAGCAGGGCTTGCAGGAAGGGATGCAGCAGGGCTTGCAGCAGGGTATGCACCGTGGGCAGCACGAGGGCAAGCTGTGGGCGCTGCGGCAACTGCTGCGGGTACGGTTTCCAGACGCCGACCTGATGCCCTACCAGTCGCGCCTGGACGCCGCCACCGACGCCGAACTGGAACATCTGCTGACCAAAGCCGCCACGGCCGCGACCCTCGATGCGGTGTTTGCGACGGAATAGCCGCACGCAGCCGCCCGCCGATGACCGACGCGCCCTTTCACGACACCGGCTACAAGGCGCTGTTCAGCCTGCCGGAGCTTGTCCAGCAACTGATTGAAGGGTTTGTCACCCCGGACATCGCCCAACTGCTGGACTTCTCCACGCTGGAACTGGTGGCGGGCAGTTTTGTCACCCCGGCGATGCAGTCACGTGAAGAGGATGTCGTCTGGCGGGTGAAGATGGCCGACACGACGCTGTACCTGTATCTGCTGCTGGAGTTTCAGTCCACGCCGGACGCGGCGATGCCGGTGCGGATGGTGCAGTACGTGGCGGCGCTGTACGACTCACTCATCAAGGAGAAGCGGGTTGACCCGCGTCGGCTGCCGCCGGTGCTGCCGGTGGTGCTGTACAACGGGGAGCGGCGGTGGCGGGTGGCGACGGATGTTGGGGAGGTGATTGAGTGTCCGCCGGTGTTGCGTGCATATCAGCCGCGGCTGCGGTACTACCTGCTGGACGAGGGGGCGTACGGCGACCACGAGTTGGCTGGGGTGCGGAACGTGGTGGCGGGGATATTTGCGCTGGAGAATGCGCAGAGCAAGGAAGAGGCGCTGGCGGTGGTGGGGCGGATCAGCGAGGCGCTGAGGGGGATGCCGGGGCGGGAGCGGATTGACCGGGTGTTGACGCAATGGGTGAAGCGGTACTTGCAGCGGGTGCATCCCGGGGCGATGATGGCGGCGGAGGAGACTTTGGAGACGGGGGAAGGGACGATGCTGGCGACGAACGTGCAGAAGTGGGCGGAAGCGTTGTTGCGGGAAGGCGTGCAGCAGGGCTTGCAGGAAGGGATGCAGCAGGGCTTGCAGCAGGGCTTGCGGCAGGGTATGCACCGTGGGCAGCACGAGGGCAAGGTGTGGGCGCTGCGGCAACTGCTGCGGGTACGGTTTCCAGACGCCGACCTGACGCCCTACCAGTCGCGCCTGGACGCCGCCACCGACGCCGAACTGGAACATCTGCTGACCAAAGCCGCCACGGCCGCGACCCTCGATGCGGTGTTTGCGACGGAATAGCCGCACGCAGCCGCCCGCCGATGACCGACGCGCCCTTTCACGACACCGGCTACAAGGCGCTGTTCAGCCTGCCGGAACTGGTTCAGCAACTCATTGAAGGGTTTGTCACGCCGGACATTGCCCAACTGCTGGACTTCTCCACACTGGAACTGGTGGCGGGCAGTTTTGTCACCCCGGCGATGCAGTCGCGCGAAGAGGATGTCGTCTGGCGGGTGAAGATGGCCGACACGATGCTGTACCTGTATCTGCTGCTGGAGTTTCAGTCCACGCCGGACGTGGCGATGCCGGTGCGGATGGTGCAGTACGTGGCGGCGCTGTACGACTCACTCATCAAGGAGAAGCGGGTTGACCCGCGTCGGCTGCCGCCGGTGCTGCCGGTGGTGTTATACAACGGGGAGCGGCGGTGGCGGGTGGCGACGGATGTTGGGGAGGCGATTGAGTGTCCGCCGGTGTTGCGTGCATATCAGCCGCGGCTGCGGTACTACCTGCTGGACGAGGGGGCGTACAGCGACCACGAACTGGCGGCGGTACGGAACGTGGTGGCGGGGATATTTGCGCTGGAGAATGCGGAGGGCAAAGAGGAAGCGTTGGCGGTGGTGGGGCGGATCAGCGAGGCGCTGAGGGGGATGCCGGGGCGGGAGCGGATTGACCGGGTGTTGACGCAGTGGGTGAAGCGGTACTTGCAGCGGGTGCATCCCGGGGCGATGATGGCGGTGGAGGAGACTCTGGAAAGGGGGGAAGGGACGATGCTGGCGACGAACGTGCAGAAGTGGGCGGAAGAGCTGCTGCGGGAAGGCAGACAGCAGGGCATCCAGCAGGGGATACAGGAAGGTATGCAGCAGGGGCTACAACAGGGCATGCAGCAGGGCGTCCATCGTGGTCAGCACGAGGGCAAGCTGTGGGCGTTGCGGCAACTGCTCCGGGTACGGTTTCCAGAAGCCGACCTGACGCCCTACCAGTCGCGCCTGGACGCCGCCACCGACGCCGAACTGGAACATCTGCTGACCAAAGCCGCCACGGCCGCGACCCTCGATGCGGTGTTTGCGACGGAATAGCCGCACGCAGCCGCCCGCCGATGACCGACGCGCCCTTTCACGACACCGGCTACAAGGCGCTGTTCAGCCTGCCGGAACTGGTTCAGCAACTCATTGAAGGGTTTGTCACGCCGGACATTGCCCAACTGCTGGACTTCTCCACGCTGGAACTGGTGGCGGGCAGCTTTGTCACGCCAGCGATGCAGTCGCGCGAAGAGGATGTCGTCTGGCGGGTGAAGATGGCCGACACGACGCTGTACCTGTATCTGCTGCTGGAGTTTCAGTCCACGCCCGACGCGGCGATGCCGGTGCGGATGGTGCAGTACGTGGCGGCGCTGTACGACTCACTCATCAAGGAGAAGCGGGTTGACCCGCGTCGGCTGCCGCCGGTGCTGCCGGTGGTGTTATACAACGGGGAGCGACGGTGGCGGGTGGCGACGGACATTGGAGAGGTGATTGAGTGTCCGCCGGTGTTGCGTGCATATCAGCCGCGGCTGCGGTACTACCTGCTGGACGAGGGGGCGTACGGCGACCACGAGTTGGCTGGGGTGCGGAACGTGGTGGCGGGGATATTTGCGTTGGAGAATGCGGAGGGCAAGGAAGAGGCGCTGGCGGTGGTGGGGCGCATCAGCGAGGCGCTGAGGGGGATGCCGGGGCGGGAGCGGATTGACCGGGTGTTGACGCAGTGGGTGAAGCGGTACTTGCAGCGGGTGCATCCCGGGGCGATGATGGCGGCGGAGGAGACTTTGGAGACGGGGGAAGGGACGATGCTGGCGACGAACGTGCAGAAGTGGGCGGAAGCGTTGTTGCGGGAAGGCGTGCAGCAGGGCTTGCAGGAAGGGATGCAGCAGGGCTTGCAGCAGGGTATGCACCGTGGGCAGCACGAGGGCAAGCTGTGGGCGTTGCGGCAACTGCTGCGGGTACGGTTTCCCGACGCCGACCTGACGCCCTGGCAGTCGCGCCTGGATGCTGCCACTGACGCCGAACTGGAACGTCTGCTGACCAAAGCCGCCACGGCCGCGACCCTCGAAGAAGTCTTTGTGACACCATAGCGCGGTTTCAAAGCACCTCCAGGCAAGCCATGGCTGAAGCCAGGCACTTGCGGGGCGATGAGGCTTATCATCCGCCGGCCGGACCCCGCTGGGAGCGCGGGCATCCTGCCCGCATGTCTCTTCCGGGGTGGCGGACCCATCCCAAGGCCGTGGGCGTCGCCGTAGAAAAGACTTTGCAGGGTAGCGCCGATGTCCACCATCTTTGACCTCCACTCCGCCGTTCTGGACGACTACCAAAACTTCGTCCGCTCGTTTTTCCTCATTGCCGATGACCGGGCGCGGGCATTCGTGGACCGGTCAATGGAAGAAGAGGGCTATCTCTGGCCCGAACCGCTGGTGCAGTTGAGCCCCGCCTACGCTTCCGGGCCGACCGTTGATGAGCTGGCCAGCACCGGTCACATCACGCGGGAGACAGCACGTATCTTCCGCCTTGAGGACGGACACCCTTTTCGCCTTCACCGCCACCAGGCAGAAGCGATTGACAAAGCCGCACGGGGCGAAAGCTTTGTCGTCACCAGCGGCACCGGTTCGGGAAAGAGTCTCTGCTACTTTCTGCCCATCATTGACAGCCTGATCCGCCATCCCGACACCGGCGGGCGGGCCGCGGCGCTGGTCATCTACCCGATGAATGCGCTGGTCAATTCCCAGTTCCAGGCCCTGGACGCGCTCAAGGAGCGTTATGAACGCACCTCCGGCCGCCCCTTTCCGGTGCACTTTGCCAAATACACGGGAGAAACTTCTGAAGCCGCGCGCGAGAAGATACGGCTCAACCCGCCACAGATTCTGCTCACCAACTACGTCATGGCGGAACTGCTGCTGGTACGGCCCGAAGATCAGCGGTTTCTGGAGCAGATCGCGAATGGCGAACGGCAGAGCAAGGTAGAAGCCACACTGCCACCGGCGATTCGCCACGCACCATTCGCCGACCGGGGTTTACGCTTTCTGGTCTTCGACGAACTGCACACCTACCGGGGCCGGCAGGGGGCGGACGTGGCCATGCTCGTTCGCCGGCTCAAAGAACGTTGTGCCGGGGACGGCCTGTTACACATCGGCACCAGCGCCACCATGATCTCGCGGCCGGATGCCACCGCCGAAGAGCGTCGGCAAAGCGTCGCCGATTTTGCCAAGCGCTTCTTCGGTCATCATTTCGGGCCGGAGCATGTCATCGAAGAAACCCTTGTGCCTTTTACCGAAGGCGGCCGACCAACCACAGAAGAACTGCAAGCCGCCGTCGGGACGCCCCTGCCCGGCGACCTCTCCGCACTGCGCGGCCACCCCCTCATGCGCTGGCTGGAATATGAACTCGGCATCGAACAAAGTCCCGATGGGATGCTCAGGCGCCGGACACCACGCGAGCTTTCCAAAGTAGCCGAACAACTCGCCGCGCTGACCGGCGGCGATGTCCAGCGTTGCACCGACGCCCTGCGCAAACTGCTGGCGCACGCCAGCCGCCTCCAACGGGAGGGCCGCACCCGGGCGCCAGCGTTCAAGCTCCATCAGTTCATCGCTCAGGGTCGGACGCTCTATGCCACCGTGGAAACACACGAAGCACGGCGGTTTTCACTTGAAGGGCAGGTACAGGCCGGCGAAGACAAGCTGTTTTTTCCAGTCAAATTCTGCCGCCAGTGCGGGCAGGACTATTACCATGCCGTGCAGCAGGAAGAGCGATTTTTGCCCCATCCGGTAGGGACAGAACCGGATGGGGACGACGCGCAGGCTGGGTATCTGATGCTGGCCCCCGGCGAGGGTGACTGGTCACGGGAACAGCTTCCCGAAGACTGGTTCAAGGCTGACGGCAAACTGAGTCCGACTTGGAAGGAGCGGGTGCCGCAGGCGGTCTGGGTCCGGCCGGACGGAGCGTATTCCCCGGCCCCGCAGGATGGAGCGCAGAAGATGTGGTGGCAGCCACACCCGTTTTCCCTGTGCCTTGGCTGTGGTGAGTACTACACCGGGCGCGAGCGCGATTTTGTCAAATTTGCCTCCCTCTCAAGTGAAGGACGCTCCAGCGCCACGACGATCCTTGCCAACTCCCTGCTCCGGCATGCGGCGCGCACCGGAGCGGCACGGGACAAACTGCTCACGTTTACGGACAACCGCCAGGACGCCTCGCTGCAGGCCGGACACTTCAATGATTTCGTCCACGTGGCGCTGCTGCGGGCGGCGCTGTATGTGGCACTGCGTCAATCCCCGGAACTGGCCTTTGACCAGGTGGCGGAAGCCGTCGTCCGCGCGTCAGGGCTTGGCATTGCCGACATCGCCCAGAATCCGCTTCTTGACCCGGAAACCTCAGCGGCCGGCGAAGTCTGGAAGACGTTTACCGACCTGACGGAATATCGGCTCTATGATGACCTGCGGCGGGGCTGGCGGGTGACACACCCAAACCTCGAACAGGCAGGGCTGCTCAGCATCGGGTACGACGGACTGGATACACTCTGCCAAAGCCAAAAGCTGCTTGATCTTCATCCGTGGTTCAGGCAGGCCGCTGGTGAGGAACGGAAAACCCTTCTCCGGGCGGTGCTGGACCAGTTCCGGCGCAAACTGGCCATCCGGGTTCGCGCACTGGAGGAAGATTTCCAGAAAAGCCTGCGCCGGCGTGCCGGGCAATACCTCAATGAGTTCTGGGGACTTGACCCGGAGGATGACGAACTGCGCCCGGCCAACCGCTTTGTCCGGCACCGTCCGTCAAGCCGTCAGGGACCAGGCTTTGGACTGAGCGCGCGCAGTCTCATTGGCCGCTTCCTGAGCAAGCGCCTTGGGCTGAACGCTGAGGCGTACGATAAATTTCTCGGCGCGCTCCTTGACCTTTTGGTCGGTCACGGCCTGCTCGCCACCGACACCACCGACAACCAGACGTACTATCAGCTCGATGCCGGGTGTCTTCGCTGGTGTCTGGGACAGGGGACGCCACCAGCTCCCGATCCCCTCTACTCACGACGCGCAGACGCGGCGGGTTACGCGGTCCCTTCCCGTCCTGTCAACGCCTTCTTCCAGCATTTTTACCAGTCGGCGGCAGCCAGCCTGGCGGCGCTCGAAGCCAGAGAACACACGGCGCAGGTGGTCAGGCCCGGCGAGCGCGAGCGCCGCGAACGGCGCTTCCGTTGGGAGGGGCAGGACCAGACAAAAGAGGCGGAGACGGGTCGCCGACTGCCCTACCTCATCTGCTCCCCGACGATGGAACTGGGCGTGGATATTGCCGATCTGGAGCTGGTGCATCTGCGCAATGTTCCGCCGACGCCGGCAAACTACGCGCAGCGCAGCGGACGTGCCGGCCGGCAGGGACAACCCGGACTGATCGTGACCTACTGTGGCGCGCTCAACAGCCATGACCAGTACTTTTTCCGCCGCCGCGCCGAAATGGTGGCCGGGCGAGTGCGGCCGCCACGGCTGGATTTGGCCAACGAGTCGCTGCTGCGCGCGCACATCCATGCGGTCTGGCTGGCGCACGTACGCCTGCCCCTGAAGAACTCCATCGAAACGGTCATAGATACGGCACGTGAGGAACTGCCACTGCGCGGGGAAGTGATCGCTCAGCTCCAGCTTTCCGAGTCAGCCCGCCAGCAAATCGGGCAGCGCGTGCGCGCCCTGCTCGCGGCTGACGGCGAAGCGCTCGCCAGAAGCGGCTGGTTCAGCGACCGCTGGGTGCGGCATGTCATCGAAGAGGCGCCCCGTGTGTTTGACCGGGCGTTTGACCGCTGGCGGGAACTCTATCGCGCGGCCACCCGCCAGTTGGAGGCAGCCCAGGCCGCCCTGCTGCGCGCGCGCAGCAACGATGACCAGCAGGAAGCCAATCGCCGCCAGCAGGAAGCACTACGCCAGCGCAATCTGCTGCTGCAAACCAACACCCGGCGCGAAGAAGGTGATTTCTATCCCTACCGTTATCTTGCCAGCGAAGGGTTTTTGCCCGGCTATAACTTTCCGGCGCTGCCGGTGCGGGCTTGGGTGCCACGCGGCAGCGAAGGTGAATTCATTGCCCGGCCGCGGTCGCTGGCGATCCGGGAGTTTGCGCCCCACAACTTTCTCTACCACGAGGGACGCCAGTGGGAAGCCGTGGCCTTCCAGACGCCTCCGGGCGGACTGGATGAACGCAGGTACAGCCAGAAACTGTGTCTGACGTGTGGCGCTTTTGCCGACCCGCACTTTGATTGCTGTCCCGTCTGCCACACCCGGTTCGATGGTTCCAACAGCCTGGTTGCCCCTTTGCTGGATATGCCCAATGTGCGGATGAAACGCCGCGCGCGCATTACGGCCGATGAAGAGGAACGCCGGCGGCGGGGATACGAGCTGCAAACGTTTTTCCAGTTTGCCCCGGAGGGTTCCGGCCACCGTGTTCAGGAGGCCGATGTGGTCAGCGGACAAACGCTGCTGCTTCGCCTGGTCTATGCTCCGTCGGCGACGCTGCTCCGTATCAATCACGGCTGGCGCGGCTTGGAAGCCAAAGGCTTCCTGGTTGACTTTGAAAGCGGCGAGGTCATTTCGTCGGCTGACAAGCAGAGTAATTCTTCCCGCCTGCGCAGTCTGGAACATATCCGATTGGCCGTACGCACGACGCAGAATGTGCTGCTCGTACGCCTTGCCCAATCCGACCGGTGCGCAGATCAGACGCTGGAGGCCACTCTGCGCTACGCCCTCAAGCGGGGCATTGAAGAGACGTTTGAGCTGGAAGAGACGGAACTGGCGGCCGAACCCATCGGCGACGGGGAGCACCGGGCCATTCTGCTGTATGAAACGGCTGAGGGCGGAGCGGGCGTCCTGCGGAGATTTGTGGAAGAGGCAACCACGCTGGCTGAGGTGGCGCGTGCCGCGCTTGAGATTTGTCACTTTGAACTCCGGGAGGACGGCCTGAGCGACACCCGACCGGATTGCCGCGCGGCGTGCTACGAGTGCCTGTTGAGCTTCGCCAACCAGCATGAAGCGCTCAAACTCAACCGGCACCACATCCGGGAGTTGCTGTTCAACCTGGCCGCCGGCCGTACGGAGCCGCGGGTGAGAGGCAAAACGCGCAACGAACACCTGGCGTGGCTGCGGTCCCTCACCGATTCCCGCTCCGAACTTGAACGGCGGTTGCTTGACGCGCTTGCCGAAGGCGGCTACCGGCTGCCCGATGACGCACAGAAGCGGATTGCCGAACCCGACTGTATGGCCGACTTTTTCTATGCACCGAATGTCTGTGTGTTCTGCGATGGCTCCGTGCACGACGAGCCAGCCCGGGCCGCGCAGGACCGTGAGCTGCGCGCGGAACTCGTGCGCAGTGGCTACCGCGTCATCAGCGTCCGCCATGATTGCGACCTGGAGGAGGCGCTGGCCCGTTACCCCGAGGTGTTCGGTGGCACCGGGCCGGGCTGAGCCAGAGTTTTCCGAGCCTGGTACACACACGGCACCCGGCAGGCAGCACGTGGCATTCGGGAAGGTGCACGAAGCACGCTTCCCATGGGTGAAAAGCATTCATGAAAAACACGAATGAAAAAAAATTCTTTGAAAGACTGGAAGAAGTGTTCATCGGTGCGCCAGTCGAGGGAGCATCAGGCTATATCAACCTCATGCGCATCAAGTCGCACTATTTCAAAAGCGTGATGGAGCCGCACCTGAGACAGGAAACCGAAAGCGTACTGAACTCGTTCCCCGATTTCCGTGAGGAGCTGTTCGACAAGCTCTACACATTCTTCCGCCGCTACTTTACCGAGGGCGGTTCCATTGGCTTTGTTTTCACCCCATATCACCAGAGCATCTACGAGCAGGTCTATACCAATGAACATGACGTTGTGCTGTTTTGGAAAACAGCCCGGCTTTACTATGTCAAAACTGACCACCTGTTTCAGAGTATGACCGTGGAAGTGGATGGCTTCCGCTTCCATTTCGATGCTTCACAACTGGAGCACAAGCGTGCCAACGAGAAACGCGAACTCTTCTATACCTTCAGGGAGCACAGACCGGAACATGATGTGATCATCTTCACGGTTCACTACCCGGAGAAAGGGCGGCAGACCAGGATTGACACGATCCGTCTGGCCATTCGGGATGGGTTGGGTTTGAACCGCTATACAGCCGCTGTCCCTTCTGCCGAGACCCTCCAAAAGGCATTCCGTCTTTTTGAACGCCAAAGCAAGCTGGATTACTTTCTCTGCAAGGATGCCAGGGGCTTTCTGCGCGAGCAGTTTGACCTGTGGATGTGGCAGTACCTGCTGGGCCGACCCGGTGAAGCACCACCTGTCGGGTGGACGGAAACACGCCTCAAACAGTTGCAGGCCCTCAAACACATTGCCTATCGGGTGATTGATTTCATCGCGGCTTTCGAGGATGAGCTGGTCAACATCTGGAACAAGCCGAAGTTTGTGCTGAACAGCCACTACGTGATGACACTGGATCGGATTGCCAGACAACCGGGCGGGATGGAGATACTACAGCAGATTCTGAGCCATCCGGGCATGCCGGGCCAGCTCCAGGAGTGGCGCGATCTGGGCATGGTGGACGACAGGTTTCAGCCTGGACACATCTGGCAGGAAAACCTCATAGACGGAAGACACCTTCATCCGCGCTACCAATATCTTCCGGTTGACACCAGATATTTTCCCGATTTGGAACTTCACGTCGTCGCCCTTTTTGAAAACCTCGATGAAGCACTGGATGGCTGGCTCATCAGAAGTGAAAACTACCAGGCACTGCATACGCTTCTGCCCAAATGGCAGGGGAAACTGAAAGCCATCTACATTGATCCACCCTACAACACCGGCGTTGATGAATTTCTGTATGTTGACAGTTTCAAACATTCCTCATGGCTGACCATGATGGAAAACCGGCTTGCAGTTGCCAAGTCATTGCTGGCAGGCGACGGTATCATCTTTATCAGCATCGGAGACCTGAATCCACAGGAGGGCGAAAGCTACCGGTTACAAATGCTTGCTTCAAGTATCTTCCCCAAACGCTTTGGTAATCTCATCTGGAGAAAGCGGGGGGGGATAGGGAGTTTCTCCGAAAGGGACATGACAGAGAACCACGAATATGTCTTAGTGCAAGGCAACGAAGAGGCGTTTCTCTATCACAACATCCTCAGCGAGCAAAAACTGGATGAATTCAGCAACGTGGACGGGAGAGGTGCATACCGCTGGATGGGACTGCTGGGCCCAAGTCAGCAGACAAAGGAAAAACGTCCCAACCTGAACTATGAGCTGCTGGTGCATCCCGAAACGCTGCAACTGGTGGGCTTTCGATATGCAGTGCATGGGAGTGAGGTCTATGATCTGCGTACGAGGACGGAAGATGAAAACCTGGCTGAGACCGTCATCCGTATTGCCCCGCCCGGCAAAGCCACCTGGCTGATTTCCAGAGAACAGATGTGGAAGCATGCCCAGTCGGGTCTGATTCAGTTCAGACGTACCTCAAAAGGCACTTATGAGCCACAAATCAAAAACTATCTCCACGATGCTGAGGGCAACCCCAAGGGCAATCTGCTCAAAAGTCTGCTCGCGGATAATGGCGTGCCGGTGGGCACCAACGCCGATGCCAGCCGCGAACTGTCGGCACTGTTCCCTGAAACAGACGTGCAACGGATAAAGCCGAAGCCGGTTTCCCTGGTTCGCCTGCTCCTGCAGGTTGCTTCAGCATCAGGTGATACGGTCATGGATTTCTTCGCAGGTTCAGGCACGACAGCGCACGCCTGCCTGAATCTCTGCCGGGAAGATGGCCGGAAAAGAAAATACATTCTCGTCGAAATGGGTGAATACTTTTACACCCTGCTGATCCCCCGCATCAAGAAGGTCATCTTTTCGGACAAGTGGAAAGACGGCAGAGCGCAAACGGATGGCAAGGGCATCAGTCACTTCGTGAAGTACTATGAGCTTGAGCAGTTTGAAGATACCCTGAGTCGCGCCCGCTACGAAGACAGCAGTCTTTTCACACCGCCGGCCGGGGCCGACCCGTGTCAGTATGTTTTTCTGCGCGATCCGAAGATGCTGGATGCCCTGGAGATAAGCCCGGAGCTGGATGAGGTGCAGTTGAACCTGGGCAAACTTTACAGGAACATAGACCTGCCCGAAACACTTTCCAATCTGACAGGCAAGCGGGTTCGACGCATTCAACCGGGACTTCAGCCGTCAGCCATCCCTGCATCCGTGCAATTTGAGGATGGTCAGCAGTTGGATTTGGAGCATCTCGATTGGCGACAGATCAAGAGACTAATTTGGTGGTAGGAGGTAAACCGTGTGGACCACTTCAGTCGCTACAGCAGGAAAGAATCACACATTCTGGACATCTGGAAAGCAAAGTCCGGCCTGATTCCACATGAATGGAACATTCAAAAAGACAATACCCCATATCATGACGCCAAAGTGATATTGCCCGATGGCACACAATTTCTGGTTCAGGTGAAAGAGGAGGAAGCGCGCTGGTACACCATAACAGGTAACATCGGCCTGGATTACATTTCCGCATTCAGCTTTATTGATAAAGCGTATGAGACAAACTGCCTGAAAACATTGAACCACTGGATACCACCAAAAGAAATTTCCACTTTTCTCAAGAAAATCAAAGTCGAAAAATACGGCAAACTGAAAACCTGTGATGCCCACGTGCACGTCTTCTATGTCGGCGGGAAAGGCGCAACCGGAAAGACGGAACTCCCTTTGCTGCTTAAGACCTACTGCAACAAATGGCTGAAAAGTGAAGCTTTCATCAGTTATCTGAAATCAAAATACAGGCTAAGGATAAATAACAAAAAGGCGTACAACATTGACGAAAGCTGGCACTCGGCTGCTTTTTTCCTTAGCCCTTCAGATAACATGCTGCGCAAGGGTGAGATAGATACACACGAAAAACTTCTGAAGTGCATAGGTAAAAGTTAAGGCATCGGATGAGCTGACCGATACAGTGTGACGACAATGACGCGCATCCACATGCAATACATGGCAGAAGATATTCCCGACAGCCGTCTGCCCCAGGGGTGGATGGATGACCTTTCGCACTTCTCCCCTACGAAGCGCCTGTTCGATTACCAGCAACGGGCGCTCCAGAACGCACTCAAGGCCCTGTGGAAGTATTACGAAGATTTTGGTAACGGCCCGCCTCACCCTGCCGACGACGCCAACCGTCAGCGCAAGATGCGGTTCTGGCAGTGGTATGGCGACAACGGACTTTCAGAGGACTTCTCCATTGAGCTGAAACCTGCCTTGGCTGATCTGCTCCTGAACTACTATGCCGATTATATTCACGCCCAAACCGGGAACATCAGCTACGAAGCCTTTATCAACCGCCTGAACTTCTGGATGGCCACGGGCAGCGGCAAGACCGTTGTCATTGTCAAGCTCATGGAACGGCTGGGGCGGCTGATTCAGGCCGGAGAAGTGCCGCCGTGCGATATTCTGTTTCTCACCCACCGCACCGACCTCATCGAACAGCTCAGGCGCCATGTGGCGGAGTTCAATACAAGCCACAGTGACACGCCGATTGTGCTGCATGAACTGAAAGACTACGCCGCGGTCAAGCGCGAGCGATCTTCCCTGTTCCGGGAACAGGGGATCACCGTCTTTTACTACCGTTCTGACAACCTCAGCGCCCAGCAGAAGGAAAAGATTTTAGACTTCCGCAACTACGATAATGACGGAAAATGGTTTGTGTTGCTGGACGAGGCCCACAAAGGCGACCGCGAGGACTCCAAACGCCAGCACATTTACTCGATCCTCTCGCGCAACGGTTTCCTGTTCAACTTCTCCGCCACCTTCACCGACCCACGCGACATCGCCACCACGGTCTGTAACTTCAACCTCGCGGAGTACATCCGCCGGGGCTACGGCAAACACCTGCTGGTGGTGCAGCCGGAACTGAGCGCCTTCCGGGACAAACCGGAAGACGACCCGGACGCGGAAAAGCGGAAGGTGGTGCTGAAGATGCTGATCATGCTGGCGTATGTGCGGAAAGTGTATGAGCGCACGGTCCAGCCGGCTGGCCTTTACCACCGCCCGCTGCTGCTGCTGCTGGTGAACTCGGTCAACCCCCGGGATGCCGACCTGGAACGGTTTTTCCGTGAGCTGGAGCTCCTGGCCCGGCAAGGCGTACCACCTGACCTGTGGCAGGCAGCCAAGGAAGAGCTGCGCCGGGAACTGGAGCAACAACCTGAGTTTCTCTTTGAAGATGAAAAGGTGCGCATCAACCCGGCTGTATGGGACAGCCTTTTGCCGGAAGACCTCTGTCAGTGCGTGTTCAACGCCAGCAGCCACGGGGAGATTGAGGTTTTGCTACGCCCCTCCAATCGTCAGGAGATGGCGTTCAAACTGAAGACGGCTGACCGCCCCTTTGCCCTCATCAGGATTGGCGACATCTCCGCCTGGCTCAAAGAGAAGCTCACGGGTTATGAGATCGTGGAGCGATTTGACAATGAAAGTCTGTTTGCCGGTCTGAACGGGGATGCATCAGACATCAACATCCTGCTGGGCTCCCGCTCCTTCTATGAGGGCTGGGACTCCAACCGCCCGAATGTGATTGGCTACATCAACATCGGCATAGGCCCGGATGCCCGGAAATTCATTCTTCAGTCGGTAGGGCGCGGGGTGCGGATTGAACCCATCAAAAACAAACGCCAGCGACTGCTTCCGCTCTGTAACGCCAACGACGTGGAGGCGAATCTCTTCGGGCATCTCAAGGATGCCGTACAGCCACTGGAGACGGTGTTCATCTTTGGCACGAACCGCCACGCGATTCAGACCGTTCTTGACAGCCTCAGAAAGGAGCAGGCGGCCTTCCACGAACCGTCATTGAGCGGCTGTGAGGTCAGCCCACATGCGAAAGCGCACAACCGGCTCATCCCGGTTGACAAACCCGCCGAGGCACCACCGGCAAAGCGGCTTCTGCCAGCCAGGTTTGAAATCGCACCAGAGGACGTTCAGGCGCTCCGGTCGTTTGTGCAGGGAGCCGATGACCGGGTTCTGCTGGCCCTCACCGACGCGACGCCGGCAGAGGTAAAACTTCTGCGCGATGTGCTGAAGGATGCTTTGAAGCAAAACCGTGTTTTCACCGTCCAGGGAGTTCCTTCCGGCGACATGAGACGGCTCCTGCGGCGGGTGGTGGCCCACCTGGGGCTGCTCGCTGAAGCCGGCGGCGGACTCAGGCAGCCGGAGAACGAAATCCGTCACGGCTGGCCAGGATAGACAGGCCCGCCCGGCATGTCCCCGGCGCGATGACGCCGGTCAGCCCCGCAGAAAAAACCGCACGGCGGAAGCCAACCACCGTGCGGCCGAATGGTGCGGACTGGCCAATCAGGACTGGCCAATCAACCGGACTAACGCCCCTTCTCGCGCAGCGCCGCCTGCACTTCCGGCGGCAGGTTCGTAAAGAACTGCGTGTTGGTTGCACGCTCGATGTCCGCCACCGACACCCGGTAGTTTTCCCAGTTGTCGTTGCGCATGCCCTGGCGGTTCGGCATGTCCACCGCGATGACCTGCGTATCCCGGTTGATACGCTCCAGGTCGTTATCACCCCGTGGGATGAGCACCACCACTTTCCAGACCCGTTCGGGAATGGCGATGTTGGCGTCACCTCCCTGCCCTGGAATCCGGCCCACTTCGCCGTAGCTGCCCATGATGGTGTAGGCCTCCATGTCGTTCTGGCGAATCTGGTCGCGGACGTACCGTTCCATCCGCTCCCAAGGCCCCTGGTTGTTGTCCGGCGCCTGGGGAAGGACATTCGTCATCAGAAATGTGCCGTTGTTGGCCGCGCGCGAAGCTGTACGGTCGGCGCTCGGCAGGTGGTGCCCACGGTCATAGCCGCTGCCGGTGTAGTCAAACGTCGTAACGCGCCGCCAGCCTTCGGGAAGCTGGTTGTCGGTGCTGTTTTCATCGAACTTGCCACGCCCTTCGCGTCCGAGGTGCGACTGGTCGGTGTGCCAGGCCACCCAGTTCGGTTTGGCGTCAGCCCGGTTGTAGGAAGCCGTGAACTGATCCCGGACGATGAGGTAGTTGTTTTCCTGGCGCACATCCGGGACGGCATTCGAGGGATTGCCCAGCAGCAGCGGGCTGTTGTCCGGTGGCGGCGTCGGGCGCGGGGGCGCCGGCGGCGGCGTGCGGTCCGTGCCCGTGACCGACAGCGACCAGCTCCGCAGCGTTCCCACATCGGCCCGCTCGCGGTCTTCCACGATGAGCGTCCATTCGCCTTTGGCGTCCGTTCCGTTGAAATCGGCAGGATTGGCCGTGAAGCTGACCGTACCGTTGCCCCGCCCGCCTTCACGGTTGCGCAGCGTCACTTCCTGTCCCTGGGGCGAACGCAGTTTCACCACCAGATCGCTGGCGTAGGTGTGGGCAATGTTGACATCCACGCGCACGCCGGTCGTCTTCAGATCGTCATTGATGGCAATCGTTGAGGTTGTCGTCTGGAGGTCGCGGATGGCCGCGTTCGGCGTGGCCGTTTGCGTCACCGTACGGCCGCCGGCCGCCGGCGGCGGCTCTGGCGCGGGCCGGGCGCCGGTCAGCGCCAGCGACCAGTTGCGCAGCGTACCGACATCGCCGCCAGCACGGTCTTCGACCACCAGCGTCCAGTTGCCTTTGGTTGAAACCCCGTTGAAGTCGGATGGGTTCGCCGTGAAGCTGACCGTACCGGTGCCGCGTCCGCCCTCACGATTGCGCAGCAGCACTTCGCGCCCTTCGGGCGAGCGCAGCTTGACCACCAGATCGCTGGCGTAGCTGTGCGCGATGTTGACATCCACGCGCACGCCGGTCGTTTTCAAATCCTCGGTGATGGCAATCGTGGAAGTCGTTGTCTGGAAGTCACGGATGGCAGCGTTGGGGGTGGCTGAAGCCGTTACCGTCTGGGTATTGCCGGCTGTGGCAGCCGCAGACGTGGCAGCCGTGGGCGCAGCGGCCGGGCGGAACATCGAGAAGAGGTTGGCGCGCAGTCGGTCGGCCTGGTTGAAACCGGCCCGGGCCGTGTGGGCGGCATCGAGCGAAGTCGGGCTGAACGTCGTCGGGCGTGCCGGCGTCGTTTCGGAGGGGGTCGGCGCCGGTTGGGGGCGCGTCCGGGGAGCAATGGACTGGTCTTCCACCCGCGCACGTTGCAGACGGGAGATGAGGGCAGCGAAGGGATTACCGATGCGCGACATGACAAAACCTTTCAAAGACCACAGGGGCGAATGAAAAAATAGGTAACGGCTCTGGTGCCGGGTGGACCACACATGGGCCTTCCACACCACGTTATCGCCCCGGTCAGGCGCGTGTTGCGTCTGGCTAAGTCTTTTCTGGAAAAATAGTTAGGCCCCGGCTGAAAGATGAACGGGAGGTTACGGGAAGAACTCCCGCGGCCGCCCACGATACGGAGATGAAACATTCCGGGGAGCACCGACCCCGACACAGCCAGCCGGCCGCAGCTTGTGAGGCCGGGCCGATGTACAGGGTTGCTCCCCCCGAAGGCTAACGGCAAAGGGCGGCCGAAATATGCTATATGCTACCCGCCCTGGGGGCGGTCCTTGAGGGCCAGAATCTTTGATGTACCGGGAAACGAGGAAACAAACGGATGTCGCGCCGTTCGTGGTTTGCCAGGCTGTTCCTCAAGGATGAGGAACTCTACTTCTTCGGCGTCCAGCTCGTCATTCGCGCCTTCGGCGAAGACACCCTCCGCCGGCGGCTGGCTGCGGTTGTGGCCGACCCGGATGGCGATCTGCAGGATGTCGCCGCCAAACAGCGTTACCTCAAGCGCATCGTGGCGCTGCTGCTCGAACAGGAACCCTACTGGACCCACACCTACTGGGAATATGTCACGGGCGCAGAAGGACAGCGGATGTTCGAGGAATGGTCGGCGGAACTGTCGGCTTCCTCGGCGACCGAAGATGAAGAAGTCGGCGAAGACGTGGACCAGATGCGTCGTCTCTCCAACCGCAAGGACTACGTCGCGGCAACCATTCTGCTGCTGCTGAGCGTCCCATACCCGCCCGGCGAGGCTGTCACGGACGAACGGTGCTACTGGCAACGCGAAACCCTGCGCTCGCTCGTCAACGGCATCCTGTATGTCAACCCGGAGACGATCCTCGGCGATGCCGTCTTCGTCATGCCGGGCAGTCCCGAAGACGGCCTCTCCGAAGAAGACCTCCTGACGGGCGGGTGGAGTCACCTGCGCGTCATCATGTGAGTTGCCCACTATGTCCTTACGCTGGCCTGGCTTCTTTCCGGCGCTTCTGGTCACGTTGCTGTTTCCTTTGCTCAATCTGGCCCAGGACGGCGGACGCCCACGCACCGTCACCCCGCCGCTGCCCGACCCCGGCGACGAAATCGCCATTGTCGCCGACTCGCGGGGTGTTGTGTTCAGTGTCGTGGACGAGCGCGGGCGCATCGTCTCCAACCTGCAAGCTTCTGACTTCGAGCTTTATGAAGACGGGCAGCGGCAGACCATTGACCTTTTCCGCACAAGCAACGAACTGCCACTGATGCTGGCCGTCCTTCTGGACACCAGCGACAGCCAGGCGTCGCTTTTGCCGGCCGAAAAACGCGCTGTGGATGTGTTCTTCGATGCGTTTTTCCGCCCCGGCAAAGACTACGGCGCGCTGGCGACGTTCGGCGGTGAAGTCCATCTCGTCAACGGACTGACCAGCCACCTCAAATCGCTCAAAACTGCCCTCGGACGCATCGAACGCGAACAGCTTTTCCGCGATGAAGACAACGGTACACCCCCGCTCGGCACGGCGCTCTATGACGCGCTGGACATCACCGGGCGCGAAATCCTCGAAGGACACACCGCCCGGCGGGTCATTGGCAGCGGCGGCACGCGCCGCGCCATTCGCCGGGCCATTTGCGTGCTGACCGACGGCCGCGACACCGCCAGCCAGCTTTCGCCGGGGCGCGTGGCGGCCAGTCTGCGCCGGCGTGGGATTGTCGTCTATGCGCTCGGTCTCGGCGACCGCTTCCGGTTCGGCGACGTGGACCGCGACGCCCTCGAACAGCTCTGCACCGCCACCGGGGGCAAGGCATTCTTCCCGACTGACGAAGCCGATCTGGAACGGAGCTTCAAACGCATCGTGGACGATCTCAGCGGGCAGTACATTGCCGTCTATCGCCCGACGGGGCCGCCCGGCGCAGCCGCCCGGCGGACAGTGGAAATTCGTCCCCGTGACCGGCGGCTGCGGGTCTTTTCCCAAACCGAATACACTTCCGAGTACGACACCCCATGACAGAACCGACCATGCACCACAGGATAGGCCGGCTGTTCCTGGCCGCGGCCCTTAGCCTCGCTGCCCTGTGCCCGGCTGCGGCGCAGCAGCTTCCGCCCGTGCCGCGCAGCGATGTCACCTTTCGCACCGTCACCATCCGCTATCCGTTCGACCGCGAAGTGCGCGTCCCGATGGTGGGCACCCAGCGGTTCGGGGCAAATGTCAGCGGCGAGGCCGTCGTCGAACGGCGCAGCAGCATTACGAAAATCTCCCTGACGCTCAAACGGCTGCCCCGCCCGGCCACGGTCGGGCCGATGGCCGCCACATACGTCATGTGGGCCGTGACGCCCGAAGGCATCTGCGACAACCTGGGCGAATACCGCAAGCGGCAGAGCGACACACTCGACGGCTGGTTCGGCTCGGAAATCAGCACCACGACCCGTCACCGCAACTTCAGCCTGATCGTCACGGCCGAGCCGCACTACATGGTCACGTCGCCCTCGCGCCTCGTCGTGGCGGCCAATGCCGAAGTCCGTACCGGACAGGTTTTCGTTGCCGACAACGAAATTGACTTCTCCGGCGATGCCGACGTGGAAAACCGGATCGTCAGCCCGGAGCCGCCGGCGGCCGGGCGCGATCCGCGCTATCCGCCGGAGCTGCTTCAGGCACAGCGCGCCCGCGACATTGCCCGCTACTACGAGGCCGATCAGCTTGCCCCCCAACTGATGGCCGCCGCCGGCGATGCATTTGCAGCCGCCGAAGACCTCTACCGCCGTGGACGCCGCGATGAAGCCGCCGAAACGGCTGATACGGCCATCCGGCTGGCCGAGCGGGCGCGCCGTATTGCCACGGCGCGCCGCGCCGCCGAACGCCGCCGCCAGGAACTGGCGGCCAAGGATGATGTCATTGCCGAACTTCAGGATCGGGTCGGACAGATTCCCACCCTGCAGGCGCAGCTTGACAACGAACGGCGGCTGCGGCGCGAAGTCGAGGCCGACCGGGAGCGTCTGCGTGATGCCTACAACCGCACGGTTGCCGACAAAACGCAGGGGGATGCCAATACAGCCAGTTTGCGCGAGGAAATCCGCCGCCTGCGCAGCGAACTCGACCGTGCCCAAGCGGCGACCCGCGAAGCGCGCATCCGGGCCCTGCGGGAAGAGCTGGCCCGTCTCTTTGGCGATGCCCGGTTTGAAGCGCGCGGCTCGGTGCTCGTGCTGCCGGACAGCGATTTCATCACCATGCCCCGCCAGCCCATGGCTCTGACGCCGGCGGCGATGGCCAAACTCGACCGGCTGGTGGAGTTTCTACGCCTGACCGAAGCCGCCGTACGCATCGAGTCCTACAGCGACAACGCCGGCACGGAACAAAGCCGCCAGGACTTCTGCCGCGAGCGCGGGCAACTCGTGCTGGGCTACCTGACGGCGCGCGGCATTCCCACCGAGCGCGTCCAGGCGTTTGCCATGGGCAACGCCAACCCGCGCCAGCCGAACACCACGCCCCGCGGCCGGACCGCCAACCGGCGCGTCGAGCTGATTCTGCCGCCACCTTCCGAACTCGAAAGCGCCACGGCTACGTCATGATGGCCGACACCGGCGCCAAAGCCGTCCCGCCCCGTCCCGGTAAGGGACAGGGCGGGACACCGGAACCGGCAGCCGCTACCGCACACCGGCGCGGGGCGCGATGCGCGGCAGGTTCAACGTCTGAAACTTCGCGTTGAACTCCGCCAGATCGCGCGTTATGACCTCGCGCAGCTTTTGCAGCTCGGCATCTATTTTCCCAGTCAGATCGGCAAAGACCTCCCGCGCCTGCGCGGTCGGAGCCGCGTCCGCGCTGTCCACCACGCCAATCAACGCCGCCAGCTTGTTGTTGAGCCGGATGGGATAGTTGAGCGGGTCCTGGCCGCTTTGAATCTTCGTCTGCACGAGCATTTCCTCAATAGCCGTGAGCTTTTCCTTGAGGGCCTTTGCCAGTTCGAGCAGCGGCTTGGCATCCTCCCGTCCGCGCAACTGGCTTTCGACCTCTTCCACCTGCCGCCGGGTATCCCGGATGTTCAGAATGGCCTGATGCGTTTCTGAAACCTTGTCCCGGATGGCCACCAGCAGGTCAAACTGCGCCTGAAGGTCCGCCGGCGTCACCATCACCCGTGGGTCGGCGACGAGATCAAAGGTCTGGGTCTGCCGTACGTCATCGGCCTGAAGCGTGACGCGATAGGTTCCCGGCAGCACCCGTGGGCCGCGCAAGTCAGCCGCCCACAGCACCATGCCCGGGACGCGCGTTGGCCCCGGCAAACGCAAGTCCCACACGAAGCGGTTGAGGCCCGGTTCATACGTGAAGGTGTCGGTCGGCCCTTCGTCGCGTCCGGGCCTGGTCGGAGGCGTTTCGGCTCCCGCCTTGGCCCGTCCGGTGAACGTGCGCAAGGGCTTGCCGGCGGCGTCTTCAAAGGTGAGCGTCACCTGTTTCAAGGGCTTGTCGGGCAGCTCGAAAAAGACCACGGCCCCCACCGGCGGGTTGGCCCCGACGGTCGCCGTGGGCGGCGGCGCAAAACCGCCAAAACCACGCAACCGGTGGGTTTTTTCCGGCGCGTACAGCCTGACGCCCGCGCCCGTTGACTGGGATGTTGGCTGGGCGGCGTACTGCTGCAATACGGTCAGGTCATCGAGCGCCCAGAAGGAACGTCCCTGGGTGGCCACCACAAGCACGTTGTCGCGCGGCTGAATGGCCAGGTCGGTAATCGGCACGGCCGGCAGGTTGAGTTGCAGTGACCGCCAGTTCGCACCGTCGTCAAAGGAAACGTACATGCCGGTTTCCGTCCCGGCGTAGAGCAGCCCCCTGCGCCGGGGGTCTTCCCGGATGACGCGGGTAAAGGCGTCGGCCGGAATGCCGTTGACGATTTTCGTCCAGGTTTTGCCGTAGTCGGTCGTCTTGTAGAGGTAGGGCGCAAAGTCGTTGTGCTTGTACATCGTCGCCGCCAGGTACGCCGCGCCCGGCTCGTGCGGTGAGGCTTCGATGGCGTTGATCTGAATCCAGTCGGGCAGCCCTTTGGGCGTGACGTTTTCCCAGGTTGTTCCGCCATCACGGGTCAGGTGCACGAGGCCGTCATCCGTTCCGACCCATATCAGACCGGCTGTTTTCGGGGATTCGGCCAGAGCAAAAATCGTGCAGTAATACTCGACGCTGGTGTTGTCCTTGGTGATGGGGCCGCCCGACGGCCCCATCTTCGTCGGATCGTTGCGCGTCAGGTCGGGCGAGACAGGCTTCCAGCTTGCGCCTTCGTCATCGCTGCGGAACAACCGGTTGCCAGCGGCATACAGCGGATGCGGTGGATGCTGTGAAAAGATGACGGGAAAGTTCCACTGAAAGCGGTACTTCATACTTTCCGCGCCAGCACCCATCGGATTTTCAGGATACACGGTGATGTCGCGCACCTGTCCGGTACGCCGGTCGTAACGGGTCAGCAGGCCGCCGTAGCTGCCGGCAACAATGATGTCCGGGTTGGCCGGGTGTGGCGCAATCCAGCCGGACTCGCCGCCGCCGACATCTTCCCAGTCGCGCAGACCGATGCCAAAGCCACGGGTCGCACGGCTGGCAATGCCGACCGTGGTGTTGTCCTGCTGTGCGCCGTAGATGAAAAACGGAAACTGGTTGTCGAGGGCAACGCGGTAGAACTGGGCCGTGGGCTGGTCGGTTTCCGTCCAACTGCGGCCGCCATCGGTGGAGACAGCCGCGCCGCCATCATTGCCCAGAATCATGCGGTTTGGCTCATCGGGCGCAATCCACAGGTCGTGATGATCCGCGTGGGTCGTGGGCATGGGGGAAAACGTCCGCCCGCCGTCGCTCGAACGATGCCACTGCACGTTGAGCACATAGACGACGTTGGCATCCTTTGGATCGGCCTGAAGGCGGGAAAAATACCAGGCGCGCTGGCGCAGGTTGCGGTCGCCCGTGGTGCGCGTCCAGGTGGCGCCGCCGTCGTCGCTGCGAAAGATACCGCCTTCTTCAGCTTCAACGCTGGCCCACAGCCGGTCGGGGTTGGCCGGCGAAACGGTGACACAGATTTTTCCCAGCACTCCCGTGGGCAGCCCCGGCTTGCGGGTCAGTTCCTGCCAGGTCTCGCCGCCGTCGGTGCTTTTCCACAGGCCGCTTCCAGGACCGCCGCTGCTGAAAAAGTACGGCCCGCGCTGTGCCTCCCACATCCCGGCGTAGAGAATGCGCGGGTTCGTCGGGTCCATGGCCAGATCGGCGCAACCGGCGCGGTCGCTGACAAAGAGCACGCGCTGCCAGGTTTTGCCGCCGTCGGTCGAACGATATACGCCACGTTCAGGATTCGGCCCGAAACAGTGTCCCATGGCAGCCGCATAGACGACCTCCGGGTTGGTCGGATGGATGCGAATCCGGGCAATGTGGCGCGTGTTTTCCAGCCCCACGCGCCGCCACGTCCGGCCGGCGTCCGTGGATTTGTAAACACCGTCGCCGTGCGAGACATTGCCGCGCCAGGTGTGTTCGCCCATGCCGACGTAGATGACATTCGGATCACTGGGGGCAACGGCAATGGCACCGACCGAGCCGGTACGGAACGAGCCATCTCCAAGCGGCTGCCAGTTGACGCCACCATCGGTTGTTTTCCACACACCGCCGCCGGTAGCGCCAAAGTAGTACAGGTTGGGCTGTCCGGGGACGCCGGTCACAGCATCCACCCGTCCCCCGCGAAAGGGGCCGATCAGGCGGTACTTGAGTTGGGTATAAGCCTCGGCTTTGGCTTCCGGTTTGTCACCGGCGGACGGTTTGGCCGCCGTCTGCTGCGCCCGCACCAGCGGTGTTGCGGTCAACAGAGCAGCAATCCACAGGGCGAGCCACCACCGGACGCGCGCCGGTGAACTGGCATGAGAACTTGGTTTCATGGTCAGTCGTGTTCTGTACAGAAAGTGTCAGAGGTTGTCGTGGGGGGAGTCAGGGTTCACGGTTGGCGAACGCCGTAGCGGTCGAAATACACCATTTCGGTCAGGTCACGCGCATGTTCCCAGCCTTTGGTTTCAAGTTCGGGTTGGGCGGGAAAGTCGCTGACGTACCCGACGCACAGGTAGGCCACCAGCGTCAGGTGCGCCGGAATGTCGAGCCGGGTTTTGACCGTTTCCGGCTCAAGGATGCTGACCCAGCCGACGCCGATGTTTTCGGCGCGCGCTGCCAGCCAGACGTTCTGCACGGCGCAGACCGTCGAGAAGACGGCCGTTTCGGGCATGGTCTGGCGTCCCAGACCGCGCCCGCGCTGGGTCGTCGTGTCGCAGGTGAAGCACAGGTTGAGCGGTGTCTCGATAATGGCCGCCAGCTTGAGGGCATCATAGGCGCGGCGGTCGGCGTCCGTATAAACTTCAGCCGCAGCCCGGTTGACGCTTTCAAAGTGCGCGTGAATCTGCCGCCGCACCTCCGTATCCCGGATGACGATGATCTCCGTCGGCTGCATGAAGCCCACGGATGGCGCCGCAGCGGCCGCGCCGAGCAGCCGCCACAGGATGGCATCGGGGATGGGTTGTGGCAGAAAGGTGGAGCGAATGTCCCGCCGGGTGTGGATGGCCCGATAGACGGCCGCCCGTTCGGCTTCTGAAAACATCCAGTCGTTCATCAGCCGCCTTCACGAAACTCCGGGTAGAGCGTCATGCCGCCATCAACATAGAGCGTCGCACCGGTGATGTAGTCCGAAGCATCCGACGCCAGCCAGACGACTGCGCGCCCGATGTCTTCCGGCTCGCCCACCCGTTCGTAAGGGATGAGTTTGAGCAGGGCCGCCTCGGCTTCCGGTGTCTCCCATGCGGCGCGGTTGATGGGCGTCCGAATGGCACCGGGTGAGACGGCATTGACGCGAATCTTCTTCCCGGCCACTTCCTGCGCCAGCGATTTCACGAGCAGCGACAGACCGCCTTTCGAGGCAGCGTAGTTGACATGCCCGGCCCAGGGGATGACATCGTGAACGCTGGATATGCAGATGATTTTGCCCAGCGCGGACGACACCTCCGGGCGCGCTTCCTGGGCGAGAAACTGCCGGACGGCCGCGCGGGTGCACAGAAACTGCCCTGTCAGGTTGACGGCGATGACGCGCTCCCAGGCTTCAAGTGTCATCTCCACGAAAGGCGCATCGCGTTGCAGGCCGGCGTTGCCAACGAGGATGTCAAGCCGTCCGAAGGCGTCCAGCACGGCGGAAAACATGGCCGTCACTTCGGCTTCGACGCTGACATCAGCGCGGACGATCATGGCCCGACCGCCAGCCGCCGTAATGGCGTCGGCGACTGCCTGTGCGCCGGCCGGGTTTCCGGCGTAGTTGACGGCCACGGCCGCGCCGGCCCGGGCCAGTTCACGCGCCACGGCGGCGCCAATACCGGAACTGGCGCCGGTCACAAGCGCCACTTGTCCCTGCAACACTTCACCGATGTCCACAATGGGGGGCATGCGATTCTCCTTGCGGGTGGGGCGGGGTTCAGTTTTCCATTTCGGCCTGAAGCGCCAGGCGAACCTGCTGAAGCTCGGTTTCGATGGCGGCCACCGCGCCGGCCACATCCGGGATGTGCCCTTCACGGGCGGACGTTTCCAGAGCTTCGCACATGGCCATGAGATTCTGCGCTCCAATGGTGCTGGCAGCGCCACGTAACTTATGGGCGGCCCGCTCCAGAGTGCGGATGTCGTTGGCGATCTGGGCGGCGTGGAGTTGCGCGAAGGTCACTTTGGCATTGTCGAGAAACGTGTTCACCATCTCGGCAAAAAAGCCATCGCCGTCATCGAGGGCTTTGAGCGCCGCGATGGTGTCCAGATCGAGCGAACTCATAAGCCAGACTCCAGGTTGAGGAAGCTCAGCCAGTTTCCAGGAGCGTCAGCGACGAGACGGCGGAGGTTGGTACGCCACCAGACGGCATAGCTTGCCATGTCCGGCTCAGTGAAGCGATGCTCAATGAAATCGGAAGCTCCGGCGCGCAGGACGGCAACATCCAGCGGATAGCTCACATCGCTGGCGCTCGTCAACGTACAGTCGAACGCCAGCAGCGCCGCCTTGAGGGCCGCTTCAAGAGAACAGCCGTAATCCAGCATCCGGTCGAGAATGGGCTTGCCGTAGAAGGCATTGCCGATGATGGCGTAGGGCGATGACTCGCCGATTTCGACCCAGTTGGCCTGGGGATAGACCAGAAACAGCCGGTGTTCGCCGTCGTCGGGCAGCCGTCCGCCAATAATCGAAAAGAGGTCAAAACGCAGGCCGTCGCGCTCCAGCATGGCATGGTCTTCACGCACGACCCGCCGTACCTGCTCGCCATAGGCATTGACGAGTTCATACAGCCGGCGGTGAATGACGGTTTCGCCCCGGAGCCACTCGTCAAAATACGTCACCACCTTGTCGCGTGCGGAACGCAGGCCCGAAGTCATGACGAAGACCGGCGCGGCAGCCGCGCGGTGGATGGTCAGCTTGCGCGAGGTACGGCACTCGGTCCCGGAAGTAATGCGGGTGTCGGCGACGGCAACCAGCCCTTCCACCGTCTTGATACCGAGGCAAAAGGTCATAGGCACAATCCTTCAGTTGGGAAAAAATGTCGCGGCAATGGCATCGCCGGCGGCATAGAGGTCACGCCGGAAGCGGTTCAGAAACGGACGGGCGTCGTGGGGCGACTCCGGCGGAAGAATATCCTCGACGCCGGCGTAGTCGAGCTGCGCCGCCAGCCGTCCCAGCCGTTGTTCGGGCAGGTTGGTGTAGGTGCCGGGCAATGTGCCGGAAATGGCATGGACGGATTCCACGCAGCGCAGCAGGCAGTAGTGCGCCGCCCGTGGAAACTCCCGGCTCAGCAACAGGAATTCAAAAACCCGGCGTGGTTCGATGCGGCCGAAGCGTTTGCGATACATCTCAAGGGCGCTGGCAGCGCGCAGCAGGCCCGACCAGTGCAGATCGTCTATGAGGGAGCTGCCGGCGAGGGTCGTGGCGTTGAAGCGCTCAACCCCCAGAATGCAGGCCGTTTTGTCGGCGCGTTCGAGCAGCCGTCCGATCCGGTTGAAGTGCCAGGCTTCGCCGTGGGACATCGTTGAATCCGTCACGCCAACAAACAGATGGCTGGACATTTTCACCTGGGTGAAAAAGGCATGCGGCATGGCACCGAACCGCCCCTGGGTGGCGGCGCTTTTGACATCGAGGTAGAAGCGGTTGGCCTGCTCCCACATTTCCGAGGAAATGGTGTCGCGTACACAGCGGGCATTTTCCCGGGCCCGTGCCAGCGTGGTCAGGATGGAGTTGGGGTTTTGTTCATCGAAGGTCAGGTAGCGCAGTACGGCCGCCGGGGTGGGCGTGCCGTAGCGGGCGGCGAAGTCAACGGGGTCGCCCACACTGGCGACGAGTTCGACCCAGGCGGCCGTGTCATCGGCCGGCAGGTCGAGCGTCAGCGTCATGGTGGCATCCACGAAGCGGGCAATGTTTTCCGCCCGTTCGATGTAGCGGCTCATCCAGAAGATCGAATCGGCAACCCGGCTCAGCATGGACGTGGCAAAATACGGCGGACAGGCTCAACACCACCGCCAGAAATCCACCTCAGAGATACAATAAACGGCATGGAATATCATCCGTGGCAGGGGGATGACCTGCCATAGTTCACTGGTCGGGCAGGATGGTTGTCAGAAGCCAAATCTACAGGCATGAAGCTGTGATGCAAAGGGCCAGCGCGACACTTTGGAAACCAGACGAACAGCAGGTGGACGAGCGTCTCCTGGAGACGGTGGAGAACATGCGGCGCCATCTTTCGGAGCACCTGGATCGGCAGCGCCGCGCCCTCTGGGGACAATTCTTCACACCGGCCGCCATCGCTCTGTTCATGGCAGAAAGCTTCGAGGCGCGCCAGCCGGCACTGCGGGTACTGGATGCCGGTGCCGGGGTCGGTTCCCTTTCGGCAGCCTTCGTGACCGCGATGGCTCGCCGGGAGCAACGCCCGGAGGCTATCTCCATCACAGCCTTTGAGATGGATTCCAAACTCATTCCTTATCTCCAAAGGACGCTTGATCTTTGTCAGGCAGCCAGCCACGCGGCGGGCATTCAGTTCGACGCCCGAATTGTTGAGGGAAATTTCCTCGAAGCCGGGCCGCGAACATTGACTGGCGATCTCTTCACGCCGGGTTTGGGTGAAGGCTTTGACTGCGCGATTCTCAATCCGCCCTACCGGAAGATTCGTTCGGACTCGCGCGACCGCCAGCTTCTGCGCGCAATGGGCGTGGAAACAAGCAATCTGTACACCGGTTTCCTGGCCGTCGCCACGACCCTGCTTGCGCCCGGGGGCGAAATCGTGGCCATTACGCCCAGAAGTTTCTGCAATGGCCCTTACTTTGAACCTTTCCGCCGTTTTTTCCTGAAGGCGATGCGCTTCCGCCGCATTCATGTGTTTGACCGGCGTGATCACGCCTTTGCCGACGATGCAGTTTTACAGGAAAACATCATTTTCCGGGCTGTGAAGGCCGCCGACGGAACGGATGACGTGGTGGTATCCGGCAGTCCCGACCTGAAGGAGGCCAACCGGCACATTCAAGCTGTAAAACACGCTGATCTCGTCCGGCCGGGTGATCCGCATCTCTTCATCCACGTTGTCCCGGACACGGACGGGCAGGGCGTCCGCCGCCGGATGCTGGAACTTGAATGCACCCTGGAAGAGCTGGGCCTGGCGGTATCCACCGGGAGGGTGGTGGACTTCAGAGCCAAGCACCTGCTCTGTCTCCAGCCGGAGCCGAATACTGTGCCGCTCATCTATCCCTGTCACCTGCAACGTGGTTTTGTCGAATGGCCTGGCTGCCGGGCGCGCAAGCCGAACGCCCTTGTGCTTGGCCCGGGAGCGCAGAAGCTGCTTGTCCCAAAAGGCTGCTATGTGCTCGTCAAACGATTTTCAGCAAAGGAAGAACGGCGTCGGGTTGTGGCTGGCGTCTATGATCCTCTCCGTCTTCCTCAAGCGGAACAGGTTGCCTTCGAGAACCATCTGAACTTCTACCACGTACGAGGCGCTGGTTTGCCAGTGAACCTGGCCAGGGGGCTTGCTGTATTTCTCAATTCGACCCTTGTGGATGCTTACTTTCGCCAGTTCAGCGGTCATACCCAGGTCAACGCCACTGACCTCCGCTCACTGCGCTATCCGGCAAGAGACAAATTGGTGCGGATTGGCCAGCACATCGGCACAACCTTTCCTGACCAGGCGGAGGTTGACCGCCTGGTGAGGGAGGTGGTGAACCGTGGCTGAGCAGGCTGACACCAGGGAGAGCGGTGCTTGATGAGCATGGCAAAATGCCAGACGTTATCGTTCATTTGCCGGAGAAGCATTGGCTTGTTCTCATCGAGGCCGTCACCAGTCATGGTCCCATCAACGTCAAGCGTCAGCACGAACTCAGGGAGCTGTTCAAAAGAGTCTCGGATGGACTGGTCTTCGTCACCGCCTTCCCTACCCGTCGGGCGATGGCCAGGTATCTCTCCGAAATCGCATGGGAGACCGAGGTTTGGGTCGCAGAAGCGCCAGGTCACATTATCCATTTCAACGGCGAACGCTTTCCTGGTCCGTATGAATGACAGGTCTGGCTGACAACCGGCTGGAGCGGACAGGATTCCACGGCTGAATTGACCGGTAACGGGGTCAGTTCGACCCGGAGCTTGTATGTTGCCAACACTTCAAAAAGCCCTTCGCTTTACAAGCCGTCGCCTGATGGCCGGGTTTGCCCTCGTAGTGCTCATCATCGGCGGGCTGGCCGTGGCCTGCTCCAACCTCGTGCGACAGTTGCGCGCAGCCGAAGCCCGGGTGGCGCGCAGTCTGAAAATCCTCCACCTGACTGCCGATGCGCGGGAAGCGGCCCTGCGCGTCCGGCTGCACGTACGGGGCTATGTCATCACCGGCAAAGAGACCTACGTCGAAGAAGCCTCTCAGCAGGTTTTCCAGATACAGCGCATCCTGCTGCAACTCCATGCCGAGGTCGGAGATCATCCCTCCCAACGGGAATACGTCCGGCAACTCGAACAGGTCATACTTGAAGGCAAGGACTACCTGGATTGGGTCATTGCCCTGCGGCGAACCAACCGTGAAGCAGCGTTCGAGGTGGTGCCCGGCCCCAAGGGAAACGCCCTGGCCGAGCGCATGGATCAGCCGCTGGAAGCCATCGTGCAAACCGAGCAAAAGCAGTTGGAAGCGGCGCTGGCGCTGGCGCGCAGCAGTGCCGAAGCCCTGGAGTGGCTCATCCTGGCGAGCGTGGGCGTCATTGCGGCGCTGCTCGTTGTGGCCTATTTCATCGTGGCGCGTGAACTCGACAAGCGCCGCACACTTCTTTCCCAACTCGAATACGCCCGCGACGCCGCCCTGACCCTGGCACGCCGGCAATCCGATTTCCTGGCCAACATGAGCCACGAAATCCGTACGCCGATGAACGGCATCATGGGCACGAGCGAACTGCTCCTGCGTACGCCCCTGGCTCCCAACCAGAAAGACCTGGCTGAAACCATCCGCTACAGCGCCGAATCGCTCCTCGTCATCATCAACGACATTCTCGATTTCTCGAAGATTGAAGCCGGCAAGCTCGATTTCCAAGTGAGCGACTTCGACCTGCGGGCCACTGTGGAGCAGGCCGTCGAGACCGTGGCCGCCACGGCCCGCAAGAAATCCCTTGAACTCGTCACGCTGGTGTACCGCGATGTGCCCGAGCAGCTTCGTGGCGACGCCGGCCGGCTCCGGCAGGTGTTGCTCAACCTCGTGGGCAATGCCGTGAAGTTCACCGACCGGGGCGAAGTCGTCGTGCGGGTGACAAAACAGGCCGAAACCGAAACCCACGTCACCCTGAAGTTTTCCGTAACCGACACCGGGATTGGCATCCCCAGGGAGCTTCAGGAAAACATCTTCGAGGCGTTCGCCCAGGTGGATGCCTCGCGGTCACGCCGTTTCGGCGGGACGGGCCTGGGACTGGCCATTTCCAAACGGCTCGTCCAGATGATGGGCGGCGAGATAGGCGTGGAAAGTGAAGTGGGCAAGGGTTCAACGTTCTGGTTTACCGCCACGCTCGAAAAGGCTGAGGCGGGACAGCCGCTCTCCACCTACGAAATGTGGTTTGGGTTGCGGGCGCTGGTTGTGGACGACAACACCACCAACCGCACGGTGCTGGCGCAACTGCTGACCGACTTTGGCATGTTTTGCGAAGTCGTGGCCAGCCCGGAGGAAGCCCTCGCCGCCCTGCGGGAAGCCGTGGCACAGGGCGATCCATTCCGGGTGGCGCTGCTGGATGCCCACCTGCCGGCCGTGGATGGTCTGTCGCTGATACAACGTATCCGCGGGGAAAAAACCTTTGACACGCTGGCCTGCATTTTGCTCACACTGCCGCCATTGCCCGATCCGGACGAAATCCAGCGGATGGGAGCCACGGCGTGCCTTGCCAAGCCGGTGCGGATGATGGCGCTCAAGGAGGCGCTTCGGACGGCGCTCGGCAAACCACGTCCCCGCTCCCCAAAGACCAACTCGCAGGAAACCCCACGCCCCACCATCACGACACCCACGAGCATACCCCGGCCCGATGTCGCCCAACCCAGGGGCGCCCCCCCCCAGGGCGGCCAGCCGAAAACCGTCCTGCTGGTTGAAGACAATGTCATCAACCAGCAGGTGGCGTGCCGCATGCTGGAAATTCTTGGCTACCAGGTTTGTGTGGCGGTCAATGGATTTGAAGCCCTCGAACGGCTCCAGACCCAGCCACCGGACGCCATCCTGATGGATTGTCATTTGCCCGAAATGGACGGCTACACCGCCACGCAGCGCATTCGGGAGCAGGAACGCACACTGGGACGCCACGTGCCCATCATTGCACTGACGGCCAATGCCTTGGCCGGCGAACGTGACCGCTGCCTGGCCGCCGGGATGGATGACTACCTGGCCAAACCCTTCAGGATGAAAGACCTCGAAGAGGTGATGCAGCGGGTGCTGGGCGCGGCTTCACAGCCGACACCAGCCGCACAGTTGGAACACCGCACCGGAGAAATCCCGACTGAAAACGCGGAAAGTGAGGCCGCCCTGCTGGATGCGGATGCGTTCTGGATTGGCACCGGCATCACCCCCGGAAGCCACGGCGCCCAGCAACTGGCACAGCAGATTATCGCTACGTTTCAGTCCGATGTCGCGGACCAGATGCAGGAACTACGTGCGGCCATGGAACGGCAGGACGCAAAAGAGGTTCGCGCCATTGCCCACCGCCTCTACGGCAGTGCCGCCCAGCTTGGGGCCCGGCGACTGGCGCGGGCCCTCAAACGCCTTGAAAAAGCGCCTGACGCCAGCACATGGGCTGCGCAGTTGCGGGTGGTGGAGGAAGTTTCAGCGGCCACCAGTCGCGCCTTTGATGAAGCCCTCCAACGGAAGGCTCTCGTCCAGACGCCGCATGGCTGGCCGCATGGCTAGCCGTGGCCGCCAATGCGGGCGCGCCCGACGCCCGAAAACGACCTGCGAAAACGCCCTTGACGTTGGCCGGTAGCGCAACAAATATCGTCTGGCGGTAAACCGGAGCACCGCCCATGGCGGTGTGGTGCATGGCTCCGGCAGTGCCCGCAGCTTTGTTCCAACGGCAGGTTGTTTCACATCGTGTCCTCTGCATCGCCCCAGTCTTCCTCTGGCGCCCCTTCGCTCGAAGCCGCTTATGCGTACTGCCGGCGCGTCGCTCTCGGTCACTATGAAAACTTCCCGGTCGGTTCGCTGGTCCTGCCCAGGGCCGTGCGTCCGCACGTCTATGCCATTTACGCTTTCGCCCGCGCCGCCGACGACTTTGCCGATGAAGGCACGACGCCGGCCGCCCAGCGGCTCGCCAACCTGGCCGACTGGCGCTGCCAGCTTGAAACCTGCACCGTGGGACGCCCCACGCACCCGGTGTTTCTGGCCCTGGGCCACACCATTCAGACCCACGACCTGCCACGGCAGCTTTTCCACGACCTGCTGGATGCCTTTGAACTCGATGTCCGCCGCGCGCGGCACGCGACGTTCGAGGACCTGCTGGACTACAGCCGGTGTTCGGCCAATCCGGTCGGGCGGCTCATGCTGCTGCTGTTCGGCCACCGCAACCCGGTGTGGCACGAGATGTCGGATGCCATCTGCACGGCGCTCCAGCTTACCAACTTCTGGCAGGATGTGGCCGTGGACCTGCGTCAGAACCGGGTGTATCTCCCGCTGGACGACATGACGCAGCACGGATACAGCGAAACCGATTTGCACGCATGCCGCCACACACCGGCCTTTGTGAACCTGATGTCCAGCCTGGCGGCGCGCACCGAGGCGCTGTTTGAGCGCGGCCGCCCCTTATGCGGACTCGTCCCTGGGCGCTTCGGGTTTGAACTGCGCCTTATCTGGCTGGGTGGTATGCATATTCTGCAGGCGCTGCGCCGCATTGAGTTCAACGTTTTTGAGCGGCGACCGACGCTTGACCTGCGCGCCAAAGCGGCCCTGGCTCTGGGTGCCTTGCGCCGGGCAACGTTTTCGGCCACCACCCCACCGACGACGCTTCAGATACCAACCTGATTGATGTTCACCAATGGACCATACACTCCAGCCTTCGGTCACGGCTGTTGCGGAAGGCATCACCCACCGTTCACGTACTAACTTCCTCTACTCGTTTCTCATCCTGCCCCGGGCGCAACGGCGTGCCATTGAAACTGTCTATGCGTTTTGCCGCATCGTGGACGACATCGTGGATGGCGACAGTGTGGACACCACCAACCCCCAAAGGGAACTCGACCGCTGGCGCGGCGAAATCCATGCCTGCTTCAACGGACAGACCCCCCGCCATCCGGTAGCCCGCGAACTCAAAGCCATCCTGCAGACCTTTCCCATCCCCGAAGAGCACTTTCTGGCGCTCATCCGTGGCATGGAAATGGACCTGGTGCGCCGCCGCTACGCGACATTTGCGGAACTGGATGAGTATTGCTATCACGTCGCCTCGGTCATCGGGCTGATGTGCATTGAAATCTTCGGCTACCGGCACGCCAGCGCCCGCGACTATGCCATTCATCTGGGCAAGGCGCTCCAGCTGATCAACATCGTCCGGGACGTACCCGAAGATGTGGCCCGGGGGCGGGTCTATCTGCCGCTCGATGAAATGGCCCGGTTTGGCGTGACCGAAGAAGCTTTGCGGGCCGGGGTTTACGACGAACCATTCATCCAGTTGGCGGCACAGCAGGCGGCGCGGGCGCGCCGTTTCCGCTTTCAGGCGGTGGTGGCGCTGCGGCCTGAAGACCGCCCATCCATGGTCGCGGCCGAAATCATGGCGACGATTTACTTCAAACTGCTCGACCAGATGGAGGCGATGCGGTTTAATGTTTTTCACCATCGCCCACGTCTGTCCAAGCTTCAGAAAGCGCTGATTGCGGCAACGCTTTTGCTCAAGTCGCGCCTGTTGCCCTTTGGAAAGGAGTAGCCCCGTGCCGCCCATCCTGCTTCAGGTTTCCGGTCGTTGTTTCCAGCCAGCGGCGACATGGCTGGTTGGTGCCGGGATGGTCTGCCTGTTGTACGCTACGGACCTTGCGCAGCAGGAAACCCGGCCGCGCCGGGTGCGTCCGCCGGTCTCTTCCAGCCAGCCAGTCCCAGTTTCCCAGCCGGACTTCACTTCACCTGCCGCCAGTCCGTCCGCACTCAGCCGTGACCAGCGCGAAAAGAGGCTCATCGCCGCCCGTGAATTCGTTGTTGCAACGGGATTGCCGACCATCTGTGTCCGAAAGCTCCTGGATGCCTTTGAGGAGTACTTCCGTAAAAAACCGCCCAAGCATCAGGTGCAAGCCGACATTTTTATGGGCTTCATCGAACAGTGTGCGGGAGATGAAGCGCTCTCCGAAGAAATCGCTGCTTACCTGGCGCGAAACTTTGAAGAACAGGAATTACTCCAGCTCAAAGCCATTGCGAAGACCAGTGCCGGGCGGAAGATATTTTATCGCTTTGATAACCTTCCCCAGGCAGAGCGACTTAGCGACCCGGATTACCTGCGTCTCTTTGATGAACAGGAACTCAAACAGTTTGAGACGTTCCTGCGGATACCCGCTTTTCAGAAGTTTTCCGTCCGGTCGGCTATGTTGCTTGGCATCAGCGCAGAAATCATCACGGGAAAGCTTGAGTCGAACCGCGATGAACTGTTCCGCCAGATGCTCGACGAGATGTACCGTTACCGAAAGGAACAACCTTTGTCCCGAGACTGAAGCCATGGTGTCCCTACATACCCCGGCAAAGCCTGTCCTCGGTCTGGTTTTCCTTGGTCTGTTCTGGCTGTCCCTGCCGGTTGCAGCCCAACAGGAAAGCCGCCAGCCGTCAAGACCACGTTCTGTGATCACCTCCGGTCAACCAACCGGCTCGCCAGCGCCGGCCTCCAGCCTTCCCGCTGATAGTCAGGCGACGCCAAACCAGACCCGAAGCGAAATCAACCTTGCGGTGGCACATGAACTGCTTGACCTGACCGGATTCCCTTCTCTTGTCAAGCAGACCATCATCAAGGGACTGCAAAAGGAAATGCGCAAGCGGCCTGACATGAGCGAAATAAGCTCCTTTGTGCGCGACTTTCTCCAGAAGCGCATTTCAGTACAAATCATCACCGAAGAAATGGCCAGGTATCTGGCTGACAAATTCGATGCACAGGAGTTGCGCCAGCTCAAAGCCATCATGGACACCGGCGCTGGCCGCAAGATGTTTACCAGTTTTGACACCCTGCCAGCACCGGTTCGACTCCGGGAAGCCAGTTACCTGGAAATTTTTGACGAGCAGGAAACCATACAGTTCAAAACTTTTTACCGGCTCCCTGTCTTTCAGAAGTTTTCTGACTACCTTCCGACGCTGTTTCAGATTGGGAAACAAAGCTTCGACGAGCAATACAAGCTTCAGGAAAAAGAGATGTTTATGGAAAAGGTCCGCCAGCTTCAGGAAGAATCGCCACAGCCGTAGGTATGTTCCTGTGACTTTCCCACCCCTTTACTCAGAAAAACAAGGAGCCGGTTTATGTCAGTTCCTCCGCTTCAGGTTTTCGGCTGTCGTTTCCTGCTCTCGGTAACGTGGTTGGTTGGCTTTGAGCTGGTTTGGCTGTGCGCCCCGGCTCTTGCACAGCAGGAAATCCGTCCGCGCCGGGTGCGCCCGCCGGTCGCCTCCGGTCAGCCGGACACACCTCCCCGTCCGACCTCCCCAACGGCATCTCCCCTACGGCTTACCCCGGAACAACGTGCCAGGAATCTTCCGCTGGCGCAGGAACTGCTCGCCCTGACGAAGTTGCCCACCATTTGCGAACGCAAAATGATGAGCGTTTTACTCAAAGAAATACGTACCACACCTGAAATGCGTGGTTATACCGATATCTTCCGCAACTTCTTCCAGCAGCATGTTTCAGCCTCGCTTATGTCCGAAGAGATGGCACGGTATCTGGTTGAAAATTTTACGGAACACGAAATGCTTCAGCTCAAGGCTATTGTGGACACCAGCGCCGGACAGAAGATGTTCAGTACTCTTGAAAATCTGCCTGACGTAGAGCGACTCAACGATGCCAACTACCTTCAGCTCTTTGATGAGGAGGAAACCAGACAGTACAAGGTTTTCTCCCGCCTTCCGGCTTTTCAGAAATTTTCCGACTGCGTTCCGACACTGATAGACCTCGGCGGCGAAGTGACCACAAAGCGTGTCAATGCCCATTTACCTGACCTGATGGACGATCTCAGGCGTCGTATGCAGGAGCAACCCCCGCTGAACTGAGTGGACAGACCACATTGGTGGCTCCATTCCCCGACTGGACGACAAACCGGCGGGTTCGCTATGGTTGTCCGGCAATCCTTGGCACAGCGATCGTCCAGCCCCAACGTCGGCGCAGAATCCGGCCCCGACCCAAGGGACGCCCTGTTCCACGCCTGGACGGCGCGCCCGGCACGGTCAGGTTCACGGTCATGTTCGAGGACTACGACGTTGGCGACTTCTACGACGAGATGTTTCTGATGCCGGGCGTGCCGCGCCCGGAAGCAGCCTTCCTCATGCAAACGCTGTCCCTGCTACGTGATGAGGAAATCCTCCGGCGGCAGGCCACAGCCGAGCAGTCCCTGCTGCACCTGGGCATTACCTTCAATGTCTATGGTAGCCAGGACGGCATCGAGAAAATCTTTCCTTTTGACCTCATTCCCCGTGTCATTGCCGCCCGTGAATGGGCCTGGATTGAAGCCGGTCTCCAGCAGCGGATTCGGGCGCTCAATGCCTTCATCGCCGATGTGTATGGTGAACAGCGGATTCTGCGCGATGGCATCGTCCCCTCTGACCTTGTTCTCACCAATCCGGCGTATCTCGAAGCCTGCCGTGGCTTGCGTCCACCGCACGACATCTGGTGCCACATCACGGGCACCGATCTCGTCCGCGACCGCGACGGGCAAATCTACGTCCTGGAAGACAATCTGCGCTGTCCGTCGGGCGTGTCGTATGTGCTCGGCAACCGCTCGGTGATGAAGTACACGCTGCCACAGCTCTTTGAAGCGGCCACGATTCGCCCGGTGGCGACCTATCCCAGCAAGCTGCTGGAAACGCTCAAGCGGCTGGCGCCAGAGCACCTCCTTGACCCAACCGTGGTCGTGCTGACGCCGGGCGTGGCGAACTCCGCCTACTTCGAGCATTCCTTCCTGGCGCAGCAAATGGGCGTCGAACTGGTGGAAGGGCGCGACCTCGTGGTGGACGGCGGTCTGGTCAAGATGCGGACGACCCGCGGCCTCAAGCCGGTGGATGTCATTTACCGCCGGATTGACGATACGTTTCTCGATCCCGAAACCTTCCGCCCGGATTCCCTGCTGGGCGTCCCGGGCCTGATGCAGGTCTATCGGTCCGGCCGGGTCGCACTGGCGAATGCCCCCGGTACGGGCGTCGCCGACGACAAAGCCATCTACGCCTACGTTCCTGACATCATCCGCTATTACCTGTCCGAAACGCCGATCCTGCCAAACGTGCCGACCTACCTGTGCCGCGACCCGGAAGCGCGGGCTTACGTTCTCGATCATCTGGAGCAGCTTGTGGTCAAAACGACCGGCGGCTCAGGCGGGTACGGCATGCTGGTCGGCCCAGCCTCGACGGCGCTGGAGCGCGATGCCTTCCGGGAACGCATTCTGGCGCGGCCGGAGGACTACATTGCCCAGCCAGCGCTGCGGCTGTCGCGCGTCCCCGCGATTGTGGGCGACCGCATCGAGGGGCGCCATGTGGACCTGCGCCCGTACATCCTCTACGGCGAAGACATCTTCGTGCTGCCCGGCGGACTGACGCGCGTGGCGCTGCGCCGTGGCTCGCTGGTGGTCAACTCCTCGCAGGGCGGCGGCAGCAAGGACACCTGGGTGCTGGCCGATGACCACGATTTGACCCGGCCATAGGTGGTCGTCCGCTGAACCGGCTCCAGCCCCAGCGCAGCAATGGTTGCAGCCAGGCGTTCGGCCGGAACGTATGCACCAAAACGCGATCCGGCACGGTTGGAAATTTCCTCTTCAAGCAACGTGCCCCCCAGGTCATCCGCGCCACAGAGCAGGCTGCGCCGGGCCAGCGCCAGCCCCCGTTTGACCCATCCGAGTTGCAGGTGCATGAGATCGCGTCCGAAGAACAGCCGGGCCACCGCCAGCACGAGCAGCACTTCCCCATCGTCAACTTCACGGCGGCCCACGGCGCGCCCCAGGGGTGACTTGGCGGCAATGAACGGCAGCGGGATGAACTCCGTCAAACCGCCGGTCTCGCGCTGCAACCGGCGCAGGGTATCCAGGTGCGCCACCCGGTCGTCCAGCGACTCAATGTGCCCAAACAGCATGGTGGATGTCGTGCGGGTGCCGGCCCGGTGCGCCGCCCGGACGATTTCCAGCCAGCGCGCCCCGCTGATTTTCTCCGGGCAGATTCTATGGCGCGTCGGTTCGACGAGGATTTCGGCGGCCGTCCCGCAGAGCGTGCCCTGCCCGGCGTCGCGCAGGGCATCAAAAATCCGGCTCAGCGACCAGCCGCTCCGCTGCTGGATGAAGTCAATCTCCTGCGGCGAATAGGCGTGCAGGTGCACGTCCGGGCAAGCCTGTTTGAGCGCACGCAGCAGGTCAAAGTAGTAGCTGACCGGAAGGGCCGGGTTGAGTCCACCCTGAATCGTCACTTCGGTAATGGCGTACTCCCGGCGATACCGCGCGACCTTCTCCACGGCGGCATCCATGCTGTGGGCATAGGCTTCGCGGGCATCAGCTTCGCGGCGGAAGGCGCAGAAGGTGCAGTGCAGGGCGCAGATGTTGGTGAAGTTGAGGTTCAGATTGACGACGTATGTCGCGCGCGGCCCCACAAGCGCCTGCTTGCACGCCTGCGCGGCCGCAAAAATGTCCTGCCGCGCCGCCGAATCCGTCGTCCCCAGAAGCAACCGGGCTTCCGCCGGCATCAGTGGCTCAAAGCGGAGTGCTTTTTCCAGAACAGCCGTCACCTTTGCCATAGCGGTCGTGGAGTCTGCCACGTTGCCCCAAGGGTCACAAGCGTGGCTGGATTTCGTATCTTTCCTGTTTCTGTGACTTCCCATCCAAAAACATCCGCTTTATAGTGGGCAGCCGGCGAATGACAACCAACATACGTCTCTGGTGAGGTCTTTGTCCCATGCATCACTTCCTGCATCGTGTACTGACATCGGTCATTCTCATCGGGCTGCCGGCAATGGCCGCCACGGCACAGGAAAAACCCCGTTCCCCCAAAGCTACCGCTGCAAGAGCGGCTTCGGAACAGAAAACGGCGCCAACGTCATCCACGGAAGACATGCTCTACTGGATTCGGGAAGACGGCAAATTTGGCTACATTGACAACACCGGCAAGGTCGTCATTCCCGTCCAGTACGAAAACACCTTTGGCTTCCGGGAAGGGCTGGCCGGAGTACGCATCAACGGCAAGCACGGCTACATTGACCGCACGGGCAGGCTCGTCGTTCCGGCTGTCTTTGATATGACCTATGCTTTCCGGGAAGGGATGGCGTGGGTCAAACAGGACGGCAAATACGGTTACATTGACAAAACCGGCAAGATGGTCATTCCACCGCAGTTTGACGATGCCGAAGACTTTTCCGAGGGACTGGCCGCGGTCAAAGTCGGCAATCTCTACGGCTACATTGACCGCACCGGCAAGATGGTCATTCCGCCCCAGTTTTCCCATACGCACCGCTTCATGGGCGGGGTGGCGCAGGTCGTGGTGGACAGGCGGACGGCCTACATTGACCGCACCGGGCGCGTGCTCTGGGTTCAGAAAGACAGTCCCAAAGAAAGCTCCAGGGAAGGCCACGAAGGCGGAAAGCCGCACAAACACTGACCCGGCCTCGCCCGCTGGTTCCGCTCCATGCTCCTGAACCGTTCTGACCACGTTCCACACCACGCCTGGTTCTGCGTGACGCTGGCGCTGCTGCTGGCGTCGTTCGGCGCGTGGCCAAGCCGAATCCAGGCCCGCACCCCGGAAGCCGCCGCGTCGGCCGACTGTTTTTCGCTGGACGGTCTGCCGCCGGAACAACGCGCCCGCGCCGAGGCTTTGTTTCTGGCCATGCTGGATTCCGAAGCCCTGTACACCATTGCCGCCGATCTCAAGCCGATGAGCAGCGGCTACATACGCTTTCAGTTCGAGGTTGCCAAGCCGGAACTGGCCGACATTGAAACGACCCGCGCCCTGCTGGCCCGTTTCCGGTGCGGCGACCGCTTTTATGCTGACGTGCTCACCTTTGCGGCCGTGTATGACGGGAAACGCCATGCCGAAGGCGTGGTGTTCAACCGGGCGGCGCTGGAGCGGGCCATCCGGTCACATCCGGCTTATTTTGCGCTCTTCGGGTTGACGCCCAACGCGCATCCGATGGCCGTCGTGCACACCGTTGAGCAGGCGGAGCCGGCCGCCCGCTGGCGGGGCTACGGCTATCTTTTTGGCTATCCCGACGCCGCCGTGGATTTCTTCGTCACGGCCGGAATCTCTCAGGCAGAAACCGGCAAGTTCGTCGAACGGGATTTCCGGCACATCCCGACCCAGACGCGGGCTACCGGCGGATTTACCTGGGCAGTTCCCAAGGGCAGCGCGGAAACCGATGAGGAAAAACACCTGCGCACAAGGGCGCTGGCGGTACTGGAAGACTACCGCGCGCGCCGCGCCCGACTCATCGGCGAAGGTAAACCCGGTGTCGTGGCCCTGCTGCGGGAGTTGACGGCCCAGCCGGCGCGGAAAGCCGCCGCCGCCCCGTAGCCGGCAGCAGTCAGCGGCCGCCGGCAGCGCGGATGGCATTGACGATTTCGATGTCGCCGTTGCGCACGGCCAGCGTGTAGGCCGTCATCCCGGCGCGACTGCGCACATTGACGTTGGGACGCCGGGCCAGAATCGCCCGTACGGCCGCCCGGTGGCCCCGGTCAGCGGCGTGCATCAGCGCCGTCATGCCTTCTTCATCCTGGGTATCAACCCCGATGCCACCCCGACTGAGCAGCGCCGTCACACACTCGATGTTGCCGGTGCGCGCGGCATACATGAGTGCCGTTCGTCCCTGACTATCCACCGCGCTGACATCGGCCTGCGCCTGCAACAATGCCTGGACAATCCGCCCGTAACCACTATCGGCCGCGATCATCAGCGCCGTCATGCCGTTGGCCGCCACCACGTTGGGCGACATCCCCTGCTGAAGCATCTGCCGCACGCGCACTTCGTTGCCATCCCGAATCGCCCGTAGAAAAGCCAATGCCTGGGTGTTCCCGATGCTTGATACCGCGCCGGACGGGGAGCCACCGGTGGTCATCCCACCGCTGGGCAGCGGGTCAGGGTCAGTTGGGGCAGGGTCCTGGCGTGGCGTGGAACGCCCCGGCGAAGCCGGACGCGCCGGCTGGTCATCCGGCAGTGGCTCGGTATCCTGGCCGGGAGGCATCCCGGTTACAACCCGCCGTGGACGCCCACGCCGCCCGGCAGAGTCGTCCGGCGGTTCGGCGCGGTCATCCGGCGGTTGGCGGCGTGGTGGAGCGGTCTGGGGCGGTGGTGTGGCCGCCTCAAGCTGTGCGGCCACATCTTCGGCAGCCTTGCCGTACACGGTCTTCTGCCCGACATCGAGCGTAAAGCACTGCCTGAAATCGGCATCAGCGGCTTCCGGTTGCCCCATCTCACGGTGCGTCATGGCGCGGTAGCAAAAGACCTTGCCCGTGTTGGGGTCAAGTTCCAGCGCGCGGTCAAAATCCGCTTTCGCCAGCGCATAGTCCTTGACCTGGTAGCGCGCAAAACCGCGTCCGACGTAGCCGCGCGCGTTGTTGGGATCGAGGCGCACGAGCTCGTCGAAGTCCTTTACCGCCCGGTCGAAGCGTTTGAGTTCAATGTGGGCCTGGCCGCGGTAGGCCAGCATGTCCTGATTGTTTGGTTCGGCGCGCAGGGCTACATCGAAATCAGCGATGGCACGTTCGTACTTCCCCTGCACATAGAGCGCCACACCCCGCGCCGTCCGCGCCCGGATGTTGTTCGGCTCCAGCAGCAATGCCTGCTCATAATCCGACAGGGCGCGCCGGCTGTCGCGTTTGGCCTCGTAAGCCCGGCCCCGATAGACAAACCAGAGCGCTTCACGAGGGCTGGCCTTGATGGCGGCATCAAAGTCACGGATGGCCTCGTCGTACTGCTCCAGCCCGAAATAGCACAGGCCGCGGTAGCCGATATTGGACTGGGACTTGGGATCGAGTTTGAACGCTTCGGTGTAGTCCCTGATGGCATCGGCGTACTGGCCAAGCTCGTAGAGCGTCAGGGCGCGCAGCTCATAGGCTTTGGCGTAGTTGGGGCGTAACTGGATGGCGCGGTCGAAATCCCGGCGCGCTTCTTCGCGCCGTCCGGTGGCGCGGTAGGCAAATCCGCGCCAGTTGTACGCTTCCGGGAAATCTGCCTTTCGTTCGATGGCCTGGGTGTACAACTGGATGGCTTCTTCATACTTCCCGGCGGACAGCGCCTGGGTGGCCTGGTTGTAGGCCGCAAGGGCATCGGGCGCGGCCGCCCCCTGAGCGCCGGGGAGAGCCGGGAAGGCAATGGCCGGAGCGCCAGGCCACAGGGTCATGCAAAGCAGGATCAGGGCACGCATGGGATGGTTTCCTCGTCTCTTGTCGCCGCTTTCGAGACTGTCGTTCGGTGACACACAGGCACGTGGACGTGCCTGCGCGGGCAGACGTTGCCTTCAATCCTACTTGAAAAACAGAATGGCAACGAGGGGTTGCCATGGGCATCCCCCAACGACACCGCGCAGGAAGCCACCCACCACGGGCCATGTACCAAAGCGACCGTTATGTTCCCACCCCCGGTTGGAGAGCGGCGACTTTGGAAGGCAACCGTCCAGTCTGCCAGGCGGCGCCGGTCATACTGCACGTTCCGACATCTTCTTCTGACAGACTCCTTCCGAAGGGCCTGGAACTATGAACATTCTCGTTCTCAACTGCGGCAGTTCGTCGGTCAAGTTTCAAATCATTGCCACCGACGTGGACGCCATCGAGCACAATGCCGACCGCCGGTTGGCTTCCGGCATCATCGAACGCATCGGCGGTGAGGCCGTGCTGACCTTCCGCGTGGACGGCAAGGTTTCACGCCAAACCGCCCCGGTCCGCGACCATCGTCAGGCCGTCGAACAAATCCTGCGCTGGGCCTGTTCCGGCGAATCAGGGATTACGGAAGTCCAGAGCGTTGCGGACATCCACGCCATCGGCCACCGGGTGGTTCACGGTGGCGAATGCTTTACCCACTCGACGCTCATCACGGACGAGGTCATCCGTGGCATCGAGGCCTGCATTGATCTGGCGCCGCTGCACAACCCGGCCAATCTGAAGGGCATTCGGGCCGGGGCGGAAGTGTTCGGTCCCGGCTTTCCCCAAGTGGCTGTCTTTGACACAGCCTTTCATCAAACCCTGAACGAAGTGGCCTATCTCTACGCCCTGCCCTACCAGCTTTATCGGCGGCACAGGCTGCGGCGGTATGGTTTCCACGGAACTTCCTTTCGCTACGTGGCCTTCCGTTACCGCCAACTGACGGGCAAATCGCGCGAGGAAACCAACATCGTCGCGCTCCATCTGGGCAATGGGTGTTCGGCCTGTGCCATCAGGGCCGGGGCGTCGGTGGACACGTCCATGGGCTACACCCCGCTCGAAGGGCTGATGATGGGCACCCGCGCCGGCGACATTGACCCCTCGATTGTGGATTTCCTTGAAATGAAAGAAGGTTTCACGGCGCGGGAAATCGAGGCGTTGCTCAACAAACAGTCGGGGTTGCTGGGTGTTTCCGGGTTGACCAACGACATGCGCGACCTGCTCGATGAAATCCACGAGCATGACGACCGCCGCGCCAAACTGGCGGTGGCGATGTTCTGCTACCGGGCCAGGAAGTACATCGGAGCCTACTTGGCCGCGATGGGCGGCGCAGATGCCGTCGTTTTCACCGGTGGCATCGGGGAAAATGCGGCTGAAGTCCGCACACGCATCTGTGAGGGGCTGGAGTGGTTTGGTCTCGAACTCGACCCGGCGCAAAACCAGGCGCTCGTGAACCGCAAGGAAGGCGTCATCAGCCGCGCAGGGAGCCGTCTGGCGGCCTATGTCATCCCGACCGATGAAGAGTTGCTCATTGCCCGCGACACGGCGCGCTGTGTGGCGGGCGTCCCGAATCCCTACTGAACCACAGTCATGACACGCCATCCGCTCCGCCAGACTGACTTCCTCATGCAGAGCTGTGGAGAATCACCTCTCCGAAGCTCCGCGTGAGGAGGGTAAGGGTTGGGAATGCGAATGGGGCGGCCTTTGATGAGTTTTTGGTTCCGACTTGAGTAGCTTCCACACAGCAAGCCCAAGGAGGGAGGGTTGAGCAACCCTCCCTCCTCATACTATTCCCTATTCCCTATCCCCTACCTTCTCTCCCCGGCGCTAGGCAAAACCCGGAGCCCGTGCTAGCGTGCGCCTGCTCTACTTCATCACTGCCCCAGGAGCCAGCAGGACCCATGCTTACTCGTCGCCATTCAGGACTGGCAACCGCCACACTCGGGCTGGTTGTTGCCGCCGGGTTGGGGTTATCGAGCGGTTGTACTTCCGAAGAGAAGAAACCGGAAGCGCCGCCGCCGACCCAACAACAGGCCCCAGCGCCACCACCACCTGCCCCAGAACCGCCAAAACCATCTCCCGAAGACATCCAGCTCCAAAGCGCCATTGAGGCTGCCCTGCAAAAGGCAAAAATTACGGGCGTGACCGTCACCGTCATGAATGGTGAGGCGACGGTCAAGGGCACCGTACCAAAGGGCAAAAAGGCACAGGCATTGGCCGCTGTCGGTTCGGCCAAACCGAAAAAGGTCATTTCCGACGGGCTGACTGAACAGTAAGGGATCAAGGAGGGCACATCATGTCTGCAACGGAAAAATACCGCGCGCTGATTGATATGGCACACCGGCACGGCGTCGCCAGCTTTTCGGCTTCGGAGGAGGATGGCGTCCTGACGCTTTCCGGCTCGACCACCGAAGCCGTCCAGCAGGAAATGCTCAAAGCCTGGCAGATCATTGACCCCTCCCTGAGTGCAGGCGATCTGGTGTTTGCCATCACGGCCGACGGTCAGGGCAGCGGACAGACCTACACGGTCAAGCCCGGCGACACGCTGAGCAGGATCGCCGCGCAGTACGGGACGACCTGGCAAAACATCTACGAGCACAACCGCGATACCATCAAAAATCCCGATCTGATCTATCCCGGACAGGTCATTCGGATTCCCTGAGCAGAGACGTTTACCGCTTGAACGTGGGCAGGGCGCGCTCCACAATGTGGCGCGCCTTTTTCCTGTGGCATGGGAATGCAACCGCTTCACTGCATTGTCATCGGTGGTGGTTTTGCCGGATTGAGCGCCGCGACGGCGCTGGCGGAACGGGGCGTGCGCGTCACGGTACTGGAGCGCCGCCCACGACTGGGCGGCCGCGCCTATTCGTTCCGGGATGAAGTGACCGGCGACACCGTGGATAACGGGCAGCACCTGATGATGAGCTGCTACCACGAAACGCTGCGCTTTCTGGAACGCATTGGCAGCCACCACCTGGTACGCACCTTCGACGCCCCACAGGTGGACTTCCTCGCGCCGGAAGGCTCGGCTTCATTTCGGTGTCCGCCGCTTCCGGCACCACTGCACCTGCTGGGCGGGTTGCTCGGCCTGGGCGGGCTGTCGCTGCGTGACAAGCTCGGACTTCTGCGGCTGGTGTGGAACCTGCACCGCCACAAACATCACTACCGGACGCGACTGGCCGACCTCACGGCGGCCGAATGGCTGGCCCGCTGTGGGCAGTCGGCGCGCATGCGGACGCGCTTCTGGGACCCGCTCATCATCGCCACGCTCAACGAAGCACCAGAACGGGCAGCCGCCGTCCTGCTGATGCGGGTGCTCTACCAGGGTTTCGGCGGGAGCTTTGAGGATGCCAAGCTGGCCGTCTCGACAGTGGGCTTGAGTGAACTCTACACCGGGCAGGCGCAGCACTTTATCGAGGCGCGGGGCGGCAGCGTGCGCTGTCAGGCCGCCGTCAAAGCCCTTGCCGTTGAACAGGGGCGCTTCCGGGGCGTCATTCTGGCCAACGGCGAAATGTTACCCGGCGATGCATGCATCAGTACGGCCCCCTACCACGATGTCGCCCGGTACGCCGGGACCCTCATTCCGGCCGCTGCGCAGTTGACCAGTTCGCCGATTGTCTCCGTCAACCTGTGGTTTGACCGTCCGGTACTGGATGCGCCTTTCGTCGGCTTGCTGGGCACGACCATGCAGTGGGCCTTCGACAAACGGGCGCTGACGACGCCGGTTTCGCCCCATTATCACCTTTCCCTCGTCATCAGCGCCGCCCGCGAAACCGCCCAATTGCCGTCTAAAATGTTGATTGAGTTGGCTTTATTTGATCTCGACCGAGTTATGTCAAAGGTCAATAAGGCACGTCTTGTGCACGCGCGGGTCATCAAGGAACAGCACGCCACCTTTGCGGCGACCCCGGCGGCCGAAAGGCTCCGCCCGGCGCACGAAACCGGTATCGCCGGGCTGTACCTGGCCGGTGACTGGACGGATACCGGGCTGCCGGCCACCATCGAGAGTGCCGTCGCCAGCGGCCATGCCTGTGCCGAGCGGGTTTGGGCGGCGTGTGCTGTCACGTCTCCCGAAGGGTTCAGTCTGCCGGCGCACCGGGCAGCAGTTTCTGCCGGCTGAACCGGCGGGTGATACCAGACAAAGCACACAGGGTGGTGTTCCGGGCAGTTTCCGGTTTTCGACGCGGTCTTCAACGGGACATTGCCGTACTAGGGCGTGTCCTGTAGCAGCGCCCGTGTGATTTCTGCGTACGTCTGGCGGTAACGGTTGGCTCCGGCTTCATCTCCAACCTGTTCCAGGGCCTTGATGAACAAGGGCTGGATGCTTTCTTTCCCTGGTGCGTCAGATGCTGCCAGAGTGCGCAGCAGCGTCAGCGCCCGGTGGGGATTGGTCAGCCCCAGCGACGTATCGAGATACAGATCAGCCGCCGTTCCAAGGACCGCGGGCGGCGGTGCTCCGGTCTCAGACTGCGCCAGCCATTGCGCCAACCGGGCTTTGGCCGCCAGGGACGCGCCGGGATTGCCCAGGCGTCGGTAGGCTTCCGCAAGCACGCGCCAGTAGCGCACCCGCTGGATGTCATCCGGCAGGTCCGGGATAAGGGCTTCAAGGCGTTGAACCGCCTGCCGGCCAACCGCCAATGGCTGGCACTGCACGGCCAATCTTGCCAGGTTCAAGGGCACTTCCCTATGAAGCCCTTGGGCTTCCTGTGCCAGAGAACCGATTTCCTGCAACTTTTGCCGATAGGTCTCGATACGCTGCCACTGCGCAAAGGCTCCCGCCGGATTGCCCGCGTCTTCTTCCATAGTTGCAAAGCGGCTCAGCAGAGAAACGATGTCCAGCAGCAGTTCGTGGTTCGTGGGGTCTTCCGATGCCAAAGCCTCAAACTGCCGGAAGACCGTCTCAAACTGCCTTCGTGAGACAGCAAATTGCCTGAGCCGGCCGTTGATCTCGGCTTCATCCACCAGGCTGTCCAGAACCGAGCGCCGGAGTTCAACCGACGTTGGTTGTGAGTCCAGCAGATGTTGGCGCAGGGCCAGTGCGCGTTGATGCAGGACCCATGCCCGCTGGTACAGGCGCTGCGCTTCATCCGACAGTCCGGATGGCCGGAGATGACGCCCCAAGCTAAGCAGACCATACACTTTGCGCTGAAGAACACCGGCCAGCTTCTGCTTGCAGGACAGCGTAGCCGATGGGCCGGTGGCCACGGGTTCAAGCAGGTGGTAAGCCTTGGCAAAGTGCTTCAGGGCTTCAGTGGCGTTGCCTTGCATGTGGTGCCAGTCACCATTGGCGATGGCCAGCGTCGCCGCGAGGTAGCGGACTTCGGGATGCTCCGGGTGAAGTCCGGTCAAACGCTCGCGGAGCGTTGCTGCCCGGTCGAGATGGAAACGGGCGGCAGTGAAGTCCCGGTTGCGATACAGCACCAGCTCACCGAGCCGCTCATAGCTGATGCTCAGGTCACGCAGGCACTCAAAGTCATTTCCCTGCAACTGGCAGGCTTTCTCCAGCCACTGGCGTCCGGTTTCGTAACTTTTCAGCGCACCGGGCACGTCGCCGAGGTTGGCGGTGTAGGGGCGTCCCTGAACCTCACCCACGCGGATGTAGGCGCGTCCCAGTTCGCGCTGGAACTTCGGATCGGAACTGGCCTGTTGTCCCAGCCGGTCAAGGTAGATCAGCGTCTGCTGCACCAGCACCCCACGGGCGGAAGTCGAACCGGGCAGGCGCTCGATGGCGTCGTGCAGCTCAAAGATGTTCGAGCGCGCCAGCGACCACGTTTCCTGAAACTGCCGTTTGGCCCGCTCCTCGGCCAGCGCGGCCAGATGGGCCTGCCGGAGTGAAATGACGGTGGTGACGGCCAGCGCGGTGATGAACACCAGCGTGAGGCCGGCTGTGACCCGGTGGCGATGCAGGAATTTCCGCAGCCGGTAACGCGCTGACGCACCGCGTGCCAGCACGGGCCATCCCTGCAGATAGTGCTCAATGTCCGTGGCCAACTGTTCCACTGAGGCATACCGCGCCGGTGGGTCCTTGTGCATGGCCCGCATGACGATGGCATCCAGGTCGCCGGACAGTTCCCGGCTGGACGCCGGCCGGACATCGACTGATGGACCGGACGGTTTCAGCATCTTCTCCGGCTGCCGCACCGCCACGCTGGGCGGCGGCGGCTCGACATGTTGAATGAGGTACTCCAACGATGGCTTTCCTTCCCGGACATCCTCAACCTGAAAGGGCAGGCAGCCGGTGAGCAGCTCATACAGCAGGACGCCCAGCGCATAGACATCCGTCGCCGTGGTCACGGCTTCCCCGCGCACCTGTTCGGGGCTTGCGTAGGGTACGGTCATCGCCCGCTGGCGGGTGACGGTGTGGGCTTCGGCTGTGGAGGTCTGCTCGTCCAGCAGCTTGGCAATGCCAAAATCAATGAGCTTCGGTATGCCGTCCTCCGTCACGAGGATGTTGCCCGGCTTGAGATCGCGGTGGATGACCAGATTCTGATGGGCGTAATGCACGGCATGGCACACCGACTGGAACATTTCCAACCGTTGCCGCGTCGTGAGCTGTCGCTGCTGGCAGTAGGCGGTAATGGGCACGCCCGGTACGTACTCCATGACGAAAAAGGGCAGCCCGTTCCGGGTTGTTCCGCCGTCCAGCAGGCGCGCAATGTTCGGATGTTCGAGGCGGGCGAGAATGGCCCGTTCGGTTCGCAGACGGCGCTGCAAAAAGTCGCGGTTGAAGGCGTACTGGTGTCCGATTTTGATGGCGACCCGTTGTTCAAAATCCAGGTCATCCCGCACGGCGAGATAGACGGTTCCCATGCCCCCGGTGCCGAGTTCGTGGAGAATGCGGTAGGGACCAACCTTATCTTCGAGCACCGACGTGGTTTGCCTGGCGGCCAGGGCGCGGAGAGCATGGTCAACCAGCGGTGAAGAGCCAAAGTTCCACGAAGCCTCATCCGCCTCGTAGGCCGTAAGCAACTCCAACACTTCCCGGCACAGGCTCGGATGCCCGCCACAGGCCGTTTGCACAAACTCACGGCGGGCCGCCGGAGGCAGTTCGATTGCTTGGCGCAGGATTTCGTTGACCTGCGCCCAGCGATCAGCAGACAAGTCGGTGGCCATGGGGGGATGACCTCCTGCTTCTGTTTTTGGGAAAACTGACGAATCAGGCCGCCGTCGGGCAGCCCGCGGCTTCAGCGTCAGAACCCGGCGTACTGACGGACAGGAAACGCCGTAACCAGGCCCGGGCCAGTGCCAGCTCCCGATTGACGGTGCGAAGCGACAACCCCAGCGCCTCGGCAATTTCCAGGTTGGTCAACCCGCCAAAGGCATGCAGTTCAAGTACCTGCCCCAATCTGGGGTCGTGGGCTTCGAGGCGGAGCAGGGCCTCGTGCAGGGCCAGAATGTCCGCGCTTGGCAGTCCGGCCACTGCCGGCATCTCCTGAAGCGACACCAGACGGCAGTCCGCGCCACGCTTGGCCGCTCTGGCGCTACGGGCGTAGTCCACCAGAATGTGGCGCATGACCCGACTGGCCAGACCGAAAAACAGCCGCCGGTCCGAAAGGTTCAGGTGCTTGCACTTGGCCAGTCGCAGGTAGGTTTCGTGAACGAGCGCCGTGGTTTGCAGGGTATGCAGTCCCTGTTCGCGCCGCATGTGAGCGTGCGCCAGACGGTGCAACTCAGCATAGACATCTTCCACAAGTTGATTGATGCCAGCCTGGTTGCTGTCCGGTGGAGAAACATCCCGCTCCACGAAGGTCGTGGTGGAGGCAAGGCAGGCAAGGGAGTCCGGCATAGAGGGGGAGCCTCGTTTCTTCAGTAGCATTCCCGAAACTTCGCGCACAGGCCGCAGCTTCCCGTTGCCTTCCTTTCGTCATAGAGCAGGAGCCAGCCGGCCGTCCCCAAGTGCCAACACAACCTGGTCAGTCGTTCAGCTTCAAGAGGACCACACTTCACAAGTACATCACTCACGCCGGTTTTTCTAGCAGCATTCATCAAAAGCGACGCCGGAAGCGAAGGCTTGTTGGAGAACATCAGCATGTTTTTCGGCAACATGGATGCAACATCTGCCGAAGCCACCCGATAACCTGGTTGCCAGGTCAGAAGGTCATGAATGTGGCCGCAATCCCTGGAATCCCGACCCCGGAAAAGAGAGGCTCGCGCTATGTCTGTTCGTACCCGGCAGGTTTCCTCGCCACCTCCCGTCTCACGTCAAACCACAAGCCCGGCAACAACGGCACGCCGTCAGACGACCAGCGCTGCCACGGCCACACCCCAGGAAGCCGCCACGCGCCGGGCAGAACTTTCCACCGCCGGCGCCATGACGCGCGCGCGGCTGACATCGGGCCTCATCTACGACGGCACACGCCCGGCACCCGGGACGACGAACACCAATGCCGCGCGCCCGATTGATGCGCCGCTCAAAGGTGATCCCAACCACCGGACACCGGAGACCTACAACAACGTCATCAACCAGTTTGCCGTAGCGCACAACCCGCGCTACGCCATCCGTGACTCCAGCGGCGACGGCATCAAGGACACGTTCTGCAACATTTTTGTCTGGGATGTCACCCGCGCCATGGGGGCTGAAATTCCGCACTGGGTGGACAAACGGACCGGTCAGCCAACGACTGTTTACAACTACAGCCAGAGCCGTGAACTCGACGCCAATGCCACCATGGACTGGCTGCGCCAGCACGGCGCGCAGCACGGCTGGCGGCGGGTCAGCGCCGAAGAAGCCCAGCGATTGGCCAATGAGGGACACCCGACGATGGTCGGGTGGAAGAACCCAGGCGGGATTGGCCACGTGGCCATCGTGCGTCCGGGCAACATCAACGAGCGCGGTCCGGCCATTGCGCAGGCCGGTTCGACCAATGTCAACTACGCCCACGTACGCGACACCTTCGGAAGCCGGCCGGTTGAATACTGGGTCAATGACCGGGGACGTGCAGCCGGCGGTTCATCGCCCGCCCCCACACCGACCCCGCAACCGCCAGCTCCAACGCCGCCACCGGCAACACCTCCCAGCACGACACCTCCGACCACCGGGCTGCCACAGGCCACACTGCGGCAGGGCGACCGGGGTGAAGCCGTCCGCGCGCTTCAGCAATCCCTCATCCGGCTTGGCTACATGACCGAAGCCGCCTACAACACCGGCCCTGGCGTTTTCGGTCCCCGGACGGATGCCGCCCTGCGCGCCTTCCAGCGGGATGCTGGCATCACCGTGGACGGCATTTACGGGCCACAGACCCGGCAGGCACTGACCCAGGCCCTGGCACGGGTGCAGGGTGGTGGCAGCACCTACACGGTACGCCCCGGCGATACGCTGTCCCAGATTGCACAGCGGCACGGGACGACCGTGGATGAACTCGTCCGGCTCAACAACATCCGCAACCCGAACCTCATCTATCCCGGTCAGGAACTGCGCCTGCCGGCCCGGACGTACACGGTACGCCCCGGCGATACGCTATCCCAGATTGCACAGCGGCACGGAACGACGGTGGATGAACTCGTCCGGCTCAACAACATCCGCAACCCGAACCTTATCTATCCCGGTCAGGAACTGCGCCTGCCGCCGTCATCCGGGACACCGGCGCCAGCGCCGCGCCCGGCCCCGGCGCCCACACCCAATCCGGGTCCGCCGCCATCCGGCGTGGGTGGGAGTGCACCCATCGGGCAGATTCCACGCACGGGCAATGCCTTCATTGATTCGATTGCGGCAGATGCCATCCGCAACCAGCGGGAGACCGGCGTGCCAGCTTCCGTCACCATTGCCCAGGCCATTCTGGAAAGCGGCTGGGGCCGCTCAGAGTTGTCCCGCCAGGCAAATAACTTTTTCGGTATCAAGGGCACGGGGCCGGCCGGCTCGGTGACGATGCGGACGCGCGAAGTCATCAACGGGCGTGACGTTTACGTGAACGCGCAATTCCGCAGGTATCATACGCCGCAGGAATCGTTTGCCGACCATGCGCGGCTCTTCACCCAGAACCGGCGCTATGCTGAAGCCATGCGGCACACGCACGATGCCTTCCGGTTTGCAGCGGAAATTCACCGCGCCGGGTATGCCACGGACCCGGAATACACGAACAAGCTGCACAGCCTCATGCGGCAGTACAATTTGACGCAGTTTGACGCGATTGCCCGCGGCCAATCCTAAGTTCCTGGCAACAGGCAGACGTGAGTCAATCCCGTGGGTGGTGAGGTCTCAAGCTCACCACCCACAGTTTTTGGGAGGTCAAGGCTATGGGGTGGCGGGCTGTATCCTCGTGGCAAATCTATAGACCCGCAGAGCAAGGTCGGTTTCGTTATACCGATTCGTCCAGGGGGCGAAGTTGTAGTTTTTCGTCTTTTTCTGGCTGTCACGCAGCTTGACATGGAAGGCGGCATACTCCGATCCGACGAACTCATTAGGGAGGAACTCCCGGATGCTGCCATGGTCAGCGGTAAAGCTATGTTGGGCGTCGTCAGCCCGGAACTCCATGCCGTCGGCGCTGATATACAGATAGCCGGTACAGATGCGCACAAAGAGGCCGTCGTGGTCATGGAAGACCCGGAACACAGCACTTCCCCCCAGCTTGATGGCCTCGCGCATGTAAAACTCGGCGACCGCCACCTCCTGCTTCCAGTAGAGACTGCACAGTCCCAACAGTGAGAAGGCGTAGGGACCGGAAGGTTCCAGATCGGCCGCTTTGGTCAGGAGACGCTCTGCCTTATCCGGTTCGTTTCTCCACAGGGCCTCCATGCCCTGCTTCAGGAGAGGTTCATACTGCGGCGCCCAGGCATCGGAAGGCGGCGTATTCTGCGCCGGGTCCTGCGGGGGGTTGTCGGAGGACCTCCAGTTGTGGGGTGGGGCAACGCCTTTGCAGCTTGGGTGGTTGAGGGAAAAACATTCTGCCCGCCCAACCGGGCGCATGGGATGTCCGATACCGGCGGTTTGTCGCCTGGTTTTCTGTTTGACGGTCTGGCGCAACCGTTCAGAAGCCAGGTTCTTCCCGGAAACCGACGGTTGCCCACTCAGCGTCAGTGCCGGAAAAGCCAGAAAGACAAGGCAGACCCACAACCGGGAAGGCCTCTTTTTGTGGTTCATCGCTCCCCCGACCTCTCTTCTTCCCGGTCAGTCAGAAGTCACAGGTTGAGGGCTTGACAGCAGCACTTGCGCGCCCGTCATGGCACGTTCACGGCCGGAACCCTCTGCCGGGTTGACGCCCTTTGGCTGCTGCCGGCAGGCAGTCCCCTCGTGACAGACTGACCAATGCGTGTGTGGTGATGTTTTGATTTCACCACACACGGTTGGAGGAGGCTAGTCCCTGGAGGGCGGGAGGCGCGTCAGTCCGGCGGCGTTGTAGAGCCGGATAGCCAGCTCTGATTCAGAACGCTGCTGTGTCCGGGGGGCAAAGTTGAAGTTTTTGGTCTGGTTCTGACCCGTGCGCACCTTGATGTGAAAAGCGCCGTATTCCGACCCGACGAAGGCGTTGAGTTTGAATTCCCTGATGCTGTCGCGGGTGGCGGCAAAGGTATGTTGGCCATCATCCGCCCGGAAGGTCACATCCTGGGAACTGATGAACAGGGAGCCAAAGCAAACGCTGGTGAAGAAACCATCGTGGTCGTGGGCTACCCGTAATGCGGCACTGCCGCCCAACTCGATGGCGCGCCGCATGTGGCGTTCAGCCATCGCGAGGTCCGGCTTCCAGTAAAGACAGGTCATCCCCAGCATCGAGAAGGCACGCGGGTCGGAAGGATTCAAGCTGGCGGCCGTCGTGAAGTGGGTCAGTGCCAGATCGGCCTGCTCACTGCGCAGGGCCGCCACCCCCTGGTCGAAAATTTCATCATAGTCCGGCCCTGGAGTTGGGGGCGGCGGCGTGTTGACTGACGACTCAGCATCCTGTTTCCAGGACGATGCGTTGTTGTTCGTCGCCGTGGCATTGGACTGGGTATCGTTCTCGTACATGCCAACCGGGTCTGCCAGGATGCCACGGTAGTTGAGGCGTACAGCCTCGATAATTTCGGGCGTGGCACCGGCGGCCAGCAATGCCTGCTCGTTCTCGTCTGTAAGCTCGAAATCAACCCCGCGCCGTTCAATCTCACGGATAATCTCTGCCGTTGACAGGCCATTGATGCGGAGGGCCTGTGTCAAACCGGGCAAGCGAATCGGACGCTTGGCGCGGGCGGTGGTTTGTCGCCCCGGTTTCTGTCTGGCAGCCTGGGGCGCTTGGCCCGCAACGAGAAGCATCTCGGAGCTGGAAAACTGCCAACTCAGGATGAGGGGAAAAACGATCATAAAGACGAAGAAAGTCCACAACCGGGAAGGTCCTCCTCTGCGGTTCATCGTCCACCTCACTTTCTCCCGGTCAGTGCGCCGTCACTGGTCGAGGGCTTTGAGGTCCTCGCGGCGGCGGCGTTCACGCTCGCTTACCACGGCGCGGTCTTTGTCCCTGCGTTTCGGCGATGGCTTTTCCCTGGACTCTTCCGGCGCCGTCGCCCGGTCGGATGCCACCGGTGGCGGAACCACCGGTGGTGGTGTTGCCGGGGTCGAGCCAACCGGCGCTCCGGGTGGTGGCAAGGTCTGAGTGTTCTCTGGATCAGTTTCCGGAACCATGGTCGGCCGTTCCTCGATGGATACCGGCGATGTCGCGGCAGGTATTTGGGAAGAAGCTGATTCCCTGCCTGGTGGCGGAGGCAGTGTCGTCACGCTGCCTGTCGGTGGCATGGCCGGGTGGCGGTGCACCCAGACATAAGCCAGCATCGCCAGCAGAAACGCAAAGACGGCAAAGCCGGCCAGGCCCCAGGTGAGCACCTTGCGCCACGGCGGTTCGGTTGGCTTCAACGCCGGACGTGGCAGGGTGGGGTTGGCCACAGACGGTATGGCCATGGCCGGCGGCATGAAAGGTGCGGCCACAGGCGCCACGGGTGTTACGGGCGGCGGCGCGTGTGGAAGTTGAACGGCCACGCGCAGGTGGGCAGGAACTGAAGCGAGGCCCGGCGCAGCAGCCAGCGACAGGGCCAGCTTGAATTCTTCCGCCGTCTGGAAACGCCGCAGCGGGTCTTTCTCCAAGGCATGCAGGACCACCTGGGCGACGGTTTCCGGGATGGTCGGCGTCAACACCTGTGGCGGCGGCGGGGGATTGTGGATGTGCGCCTGAAGCAGGGCATACTCACTGTCGGCAACGAAGGGCACGCGCCCGGTCAGCATTTCGTAAAGCAGAATCCCCAACGCATAGATGTCGCTGCGGGCATCGGCTTCCTTGCCCTGGATTTGTTCGGGCGACATGTATTCGAGCGTGCCCACGATGGCGCCGACCCGTGTCTGGTGGCGGCTCCCCATGGCGCGGGCAATGCCAAAATCCATGACCTTGGGTGTGCCATCCGGCAATATCATGACGTTGGACGGCTTGATGTCGCGGTGAATGATGCCGTGCCGGTGGGCATGGCCGATGGCATCGAGGATGCCGGAAAACACGACAACGGACTGCCCCAGCGGCATCGCTCCGTACTGCCGCAGCCAGGCATCGAGGGACAGTCCCGGCAGGAATTCCATCACCATGGCGAACTGCTGCGGGCCAATCGGCACAAAGCCATACAGCGTCGCAATGTTGGGATGATTGAGTTTGGCCAGCAGAACGGCTTCGGTACGAAACCGCTCGATGAGTTGCAGGTTGTTGACGAGTTCCGGCTTGAGAACCTTGATGGCCACCGGACGGTCAAGCATGACATCCACACCGCGATAGACCGTCCCCATGCCACCTGTTCCCAGGCAGGATTCAACGCGATAGGTGCCAATTACACTGCCGATCATGAGACGACCCTCGCTTCCCGGGTCTCGCGCAGCAGCGGAGGCACGCCCCCGACTGACCGCGCCGGCCCTTCTGAACCGGCCGCCCACACCACCCCGACCGTGATGTTGTCGTGGCCGCCACGTGCTTTGGCGAGGTCAACCAAACGTTGACAGGCGATGTCCGGCGGCGCGTCGAGCAGGACGGCGTACATTTCCTCATCGGTGACAAGGTCGTGCAGGCCGTCCGACACCAGCAAAAACTGATCCCCAACGGATACCCGTAAGGGGCGCTCCCAGAAACCCGGCGTGATGGTGGGCCTGGTACCCAGCGCCTTGAGCAGGATGTTTTTTTCTGGATGCCGCGCAGCGGCTTCCCGTGACAGGCGCCCCTGGCGGACGTACTCCATGACCTCTGAATCATCTTCGGTCATCTGATAAATACGCCCGCCCCGAATCAGGTAGAGACGGGTATCCCCGACGTGGCCCGCAAAGGCTTCCTGCCCCCGAATGGCCAGCGCCGTACAGGTCGTTCCCATACCGCGCAGCAGGGGGTGTCGCCGGGCAGTCTCCCAGATCAGGTGGTTGGCTTCGACAAAAGCCTCCCGCAGAGCTTCAGCCGGTTCGGCGGGCGAGGTGTAATAGACCCGGCGGATGACTTCCGCCGCCATCCGGCTGGCCACCTCCCCTCCCGCATGACCGCCAAGACCATCGGCGACCACCATCAGCGTGCCCTTGCGCTCAGCTTCCAACGTTTCAGCCGGTGGCGCTTCCGAAAGTGCAAAATCTTCATTGACGCTCCGCTGACAACCCACATCACTGAGCAGAGCCGTCACCAGCGTCAATCGGGAAAGCTGGATGTTTCCAACACCTTGCGTCATGGCCGTCGCTCCTTTCTGCCCGGCGCACATGGCACACGTGGCTTCTGGCAGCGCCTACCGGCTGCCCGGGTTCATCAACTCCAGGGCATACCGAATCGGCACGGCGTAGGTGACGCGTTCGGCGCCCGCATTGAACACGGCAATGACGCGCCCACGGTTATCGAAAACCGGCCCGCCGCTGTTGCCCGGACCCGTCGAGTTGATGGAGAGCTGATAGCTGTCCCCCATGACGCTCACCACCCGGTCCCGACCGGCGACGGTCGTCGAGGTGTCATCGCGCAGCAGGGAACTGATGACGCCCGAACTGACGGTGACATTGGGCACCACTCTGGTCTGCGCCTCACGGTTGAAAACGTCTTTTGATGCAATGACGCCATACCGCTTCGGCGTCAGCCCCGGATAACCAAGCACGGTGACGTTGTCGCCGGGCTTGATGCTGTCGTAGCCGTCAAACAGTTCGACGGGCTTGATCCGTCCCGGAACACCGATTTTGACCAGGGCCACGTCGTGGCGGTCCGAAGCCACGGAGAGCTGGCCCAAAATCCGCTGGGTTTTGTTGGCAAAGGTTACGTAGAGATAGTCGTTGCGTCCCTCGAAGCCACCCTGGAGAAACTTCCCTCCGGCCTGCTTCGTCTCGCTGGGCACCCACTCCGGCAGGGTCGCCAGAAAGGTGCAATTGCCGCTGCCCACATCGAAGACCATGACAGTGGCATCTGGAAACTCATAGCGCGACTTCCAGCTTGCGGCGACGTGCCGGTTGGTGAGCAGGAAACCATCCTCACTCACGACAAACCCCGTGCCCGTGTGTTCGCCGCCAATCGGGCGGTTGTCCCTTGAATCCGTGGTCAACCACGGTTCAACCGTGCCGTCTTCAAGGCGCACAAACAGCGCCAATCCGTTCTGGTAGCGGTGGTACACCTGTTGTCCGGTCGGGGTGAAAATCAGTTTCCAGCCGACTTCGAGATACACCACGGAAGCCGAATTGGCTGCCGCAATGGCGCTGGGGTCGAGGGGAGCATCTGACTTCTGACGCTCGACTTCCGAGCGTGCCACTTCCGCGTCCTTTTTGGCCCGTTGGGTCTCCTGCTCGGCAGCAACAATTTTCGTATTCACCTGCTGCTGTTGCTTGTATCCCAGATACCCAAGGTAACTGACCAATCCGGCCACAACGAGTAGCACCAGGGAAGACACCAGCACGATGGTCAACCGGTTGTCGCTTTTGGCCTGGCCGATCAGGCGTTCGACCGTTGCCTTGCCAATCCCACCACCCGCTGCAACCGGCGTCACGGCAACTGGCGGCTGCCAGGTGGCAGGCGGCGGAGCGCCAACCAGCCCACCCGGAGGCGTTGCCGGAGAGGCCAGAGCGACGGACGGCATCGCAGCCGGCGGCTGAACATCGGCCATCCGGGTTGCTTTGGGCGGCGCTGGAGCCAGGCTCTCACCGGCAATGCGCGTGGGACGGGGCGCTTCCGGTGGACGTGGTTCAACATCAAAGATGAACTCCGGGCCACCCGGACCAAGCTGCACAACATCGCCCGGATAGAGCCGAACCGGCGCCGCAATTCGCTGCCGGTTGACGTACGTCCCATTGCGACTTCCCAGGTCTTTCAGCGTGAAGACTGGATGTTCTCCACCCTCGATGCTGATTTTGGCGTGATGCCGCCCCACGAGATCATCCCGGTCGGGGTCATAGCGAACCCGGCAGGCGGCGTCACGCCCGATCTCCAGTTCGTTCAGGTGTGCCAGCGGAAATTCCTCAATCTGGTTGACCCGCGAACCACTGACATGACGCAAAACGATTTTGGTTACGGTTGGTGAAGTGTACGTCGCGGTGGCCATGGCAGGCGCTCCTTTTATCTGGTTTGGGGACGGCGATGACGGCATCGTGTCGCAGTGGTTTCCCCTCACCCCTTCAAGCGCAAAACAGGCGGCGAGCATGCCAACGGATGAAAAAATTTTGGCGGCGAGCCAGCCCCCATAAGCCGACCCACCGCCAGGTTTCATCGGAGAGCGTATGACGCGCCTAGCGCAGGCCCGTCGTGACGACCAACTTGCCCTTTGCGAAGGGATTGTCCTCGTCAGGAAACGTCACCACAGGATACCGTGACGGAGCGGAGGGATCGTAATCCCACATACCGGTAGCGATGACTTGCCCGTTGCGCCCGGCAACAAACTTGATGCGGCCGCTACGCTCGGCATCCGCCGGGATCGTAACCCGTACCCGACGGGTCTCACCCGGTCCAATGCGGTTTTCAGGGCCGAAGGCTTCGCCGGCAACACAGAGATGGACCGGATCACTGGAAGCGTTTTTGAACACGGCCTCAATTACCTTCTGGGATGAAGGCGGAGGTTGCCGCATCCCACCACCCGGAGGACTACTCAGTGGACTGACCGGAGGGCTGGTTGGCGGCGGTTGCTGTCTCCCGCCACCGGGTGGGTTGTCCGGTGGACTGGCCGGCGGTGTCCGACCGTCAGCTTCGGCCGGATACCCCTTCACCACAGCCATCCCGGCGCCGCCAGTCCCGCTGTTCTGCGCCCACGTCGCCGGGTCAGAGTCCACAATGGTGTATGTCCCGGCCGGCACGACGACATTCGGCGTACACTGCTATCAAGAATGTGCGCAAAAGTGCGCACGGTTCTCTTCCTGCCCCGACGCGTCCTGTTGACCACCGTCGTATCTGACAGGCGTGACTTTCCCGACTACGGCGGGGACGGTCCCCGCCGCAGCGCCGCCATGGCTGGACGGACTCGCCACGGGTAGGGCAGTTTCGGTTGCCAGCCGTTTCAGGTTCAGCGCCGCATTGAGGTCACGGTCATGGTGCGCACCACATTGAGCACACACCCATGATCGATCTCTCAATGTCAGCGCCTCGTTCTTCCAGCCACAGATGGAGCACAGTCGGCTACTTGGATACCAGCGATCAGCGATGGTAAGATGAGTACCGTAGCGCCGGGCCTTGTATTCCAACTGCGAGCGCAACATCCCAAAACCCACGTCAGAGATGGCGCGGGCGAGTTTCTCGTTCTGCAGCATCCCTTTGACGTTTAAATCCTCGATCACCAACGCTTGGTTTTCGCGGCAGAGTCGAGTCGTGAGCTTGTGGGTGAAATCCGCTCGGATATTGGCCATGCGGGCATAGAGCCGTGCCAATATCGCAGCGGACTTCTGCCGGTTGTTCGATACCGGCAGGCGCGTTCCTTCAGGCAGGCGGGCATGGCGTTCAAATCCGGCTGCCTTCCTGGCGGCTTCCAGCTTGCGGCTGAGACGTCGGCTACGGATTTCCAGACGGCGCAGCGCTGCTTTGAGCGGCTTTGGCGCCTCGATGACTTCACCGCTGGAGATCGTTGCGGCAGCCTTGATGCCCAGGTCGATGCCGTTGACCTCGTGCGACGTGCGACGCCGATAGAATTGCGCATCAGGCACCTCGACCTGTATTGCCACAAACCAACGATCCGCGGTGCGAGAAACCGTTGCGCCCAGTATCTTTCCTTTGAATCGCAGTTCCTCGGTCATGGCGACTTCGCCGATCTTGGGTAGGCGGATCGTCTTACCGACCAGACGGAACTTGTCGTTGGCTACGTAAAAGCTGTCGCGGCAGCGCCCCTTTTTCTTGAAGCGCGGTGCGTGTGCCTCTTTGCCAGCCTTGAGGTCGGTGAAGAATCTTTCCCAGGCTTTGGCGAGATGGGCAAACGGCTGGGCGTGGGCATCCCGGTGAATGTCTTGCAACCAGGGCCGACCGTTCTCATCGAGCCACTGCGGGTCGGTGTACTTGATGGCGTTGAACTGTTTTTTGAGCGCCATGGCGTTTGGCCTGCCGCCTGCTGCGTATTGCCTGTTGCACTCACTGAGCGCCCAGTTCCAAACACGCCGCGCCGTGCCGCAGGCGCGCTTGAAGTAGTCCACCTGCTCAGGAGTCGGACAAAGAGCGATCTTGTGGGTCAGTTGCATTGTTGGACCTTTTTGACGTCATTCACATCCTGTTTCAGCGCTTCATCCAACTTCTTTCGATAGTTCCTCAAACCGTACAGCCGGGACGAAAAACAGTGCACGATGGCCATTAAGTCCTGCACCATTTCCTGTTCAGGAGACAGCCGTTCCTGGTTGAGTACCAGCACTTCGCAGCCATGGGTTTGGGCGTAATGTTCGAACCACTCAAAGCCGAAACGGGTGAGGCGGTCCCGGTGAGCGAGGATCAGCATCCTGACTTCCCGTCGCCCGATCTCGTCCATAAGGGCCAGAAACCGCTTGCGCCTGAAGTTCAGCCCGCCGCCCACTTCCTCGATAAACCCGACCCCCGCCAATCCCTTCGCCACCACGAACTCTTCCAGCACTTTGCGCTGATTCGCCAAGTCCGGCTTCTGCGCCGCACTCGATACCCGACAGTAGGCGACAAGCTTGGTTGGCGCATGGTTGGCCTGCCGCAAACCGATGAACTCACGGATCTGCGTCTCAGTGTAGAGGCGGCGGTTGCTGTCCGTTCGGGCCACCGGAATCAGCCTTCCTTCGCGTTCCCAACGCTGCAACGTCTTGACCGAGACACCAAGGAGTTTTGCCGCCTTGCCTGTGCTTATAGTGCTTTCCATGAGCATTATTATACACTATCGCGTACTATACGGCAAGCTAGAGTCCGGCTCCCACCCGTAGGGGCCTTTGATGACCGCGGGCTTGCGGGTCAAAACAAGCCCATCCTTCGAGTTTGGCCCGCTTGATGAGTTCCAGGTCATGCGTCACCGAAGCCTCAGCTTTGGCTATATCGGTGATGTAGCGCCGGAGCAGGTCGGCATCGAGTTCGGGCTTGGCGGTCAACGGCAGCGAGCGCGTCAGGGGCCGTGGTCGGACGACCCGGCCCAACCGGCTGATCATGGCGCCTTCAATGGCGTCCCGTGCCTGCACAACACCTTCGTACACGCGAAGAAACTTCTGGATGGCTTTGACGGCGGCGACCTGTTTCTCCCGGTCAGACATCAGCCACCCCTTGATGACGCTGTAGGGTGCGCCTTCCGCCTCCAGCGACCGCGTCCCTTCCGCCGTGATTTCCAGTGCCCTGAAAACGGTTTGCAGCCGTTTATATTGCTCGACGACCTGCCGGCCACGGTCGGTATCCAGCGCCAGCTCGGCGGCCCGGCGTTCTTCAAAGGTACGCACAATGGCTTCGGCCGTGGCTTGCCGGGCCTGTTGCCGCCAGGACTCACAGGCTGCCAAGAGGGTATCGAGCGCCCGGCGCTGCCCCCGGTCAAGAGACGACGCCCACGCTTCCGCCGTGGTCGCATCCTGGGGCAGATTCACGCCCCAAATTTTGCTCAGGTCAGTGAGGTCCTCATTGACCTTGCGGGTTCCCGCACAGGCCCGCATCAGCGGGCCATCCTGGGTAAACAGTCCCGGCCGCCCCTGGTTGATAGTGGACTGGATGGCTTTGGCCAGCGCCAGAATGGCCAGGCGATTGGCGCCCGAACCGAAGTCCGTCGCCTTTGAGCGGCGGATGAAATCCTGCGCCACGGCTTCGGCTTCTCCGTCACACATGGCGTCCACAAACTGGCGTGCGCCGGGCACCCCGCCGACACCCAGCCCCCCCAGATCAATGAGCCGTGCCTGGTCATCAAAGCGACTGGCGGCGTAGAGGCGGTCGAGTTGCTGGTCGAACAGCGTCTGTGCCCCCAGGGTGATGACCGTTTCGCCGAGGGCTTCGACCAGCGCCGGCAGCGCCGTTTCAGGCACGAGCAGATACATCACGGCCCGGAGAAAAGCCGCGTTGTCACCCTGTTTGAAGGCGTACAGCGATTGGAAGACCATCCCGAAAAAGGTGTTTTCCACGAGGGTCCGGCTCAGCGCCATGACGAGTTCGACATCGCTTTGCGCCGTGGTGATGCTGTTCAGCACACCGGCCCACATGGACGCTGACCCCAGACAATCCACCACCTTCAGCCCTTGGGCCCGCGCCGAAGCGCCGATCTCGGTCAACAGATCAACCGTGCCGCTTCGGTAGCGTCCCTCGGCCGGTGGGAGGATACGTCCGATGTCCAGCATCTGACCGGCCCGTTTGAGCAGTTCCTGTCCCAGTCCGGTGAGTTCCAGAAGCTGTTTCAGACGGTTCTTTTTCCCGGTTTCGGCCTGGCGGATTGTTTCCAAAGCAAGGCGCTGCTGGCGCAGGGCATTTATCGTGCCGTCCGCTTCGGCCTGCCGCACCTTTTCGATGGTTTGCCGGGCGGCCCGGGCATGTTCGGCATAGGAGCCGCCGGGGTCGCCCCTGGTCTCAATGATCCGAAAATCATTTTCCAGCCGGTCCAAAGCCTGCCGGCGGCGTTCCGGCGTCGGCTCCTCCAGGATGATGCGGTCAATCTCGGCCTGGTAGGCGACCTCCGAATACCGCAGGATCATCTCCGTCAGCCGGTTGCCGAGTTCCTGCAAACCGGCGTCCGGGTAATCGCCGAAATGTTGTGTGAGCAGGATGTCGAGTTCGGCCGGTGTGGCTTTCTCAACGGCGCGGGCCAGGCTCAGCAGCGAGGTGTAGGCTGGATCGGAGAGCAGCGGATCATCGGCGATGAGTTGCCCGACCCCCGGTGCAGCCTGGGCCAGCGTGTGGGCACGGGGCAGGTACTTGAGCATCCGTTTGAGCCGCACGTCCTCCGCAAGTTGTCCCCGCTGCTGAGCCAGGTTGAGTGCGCGCAGGGTATCAATCACAGGTACATTGGGCACGAGCTGCCGGATGCGCTCGGCCAGCGTCACCGGAGACTGGCCATCCCAGTTCAGAACAGCCCGCCCGACTTCATTCAGAGCGGGCAGGTCCTGTGGCGTAACACCGGCAACGGGTTGACCGGCGTGGAGACTGAGAAAGCACAGAACCGTGAACAGCACACCGAGACGAACTGAAAACCACCACGGGGAAAACCTTCTCCCAACGGGAAGCGGCGCGAAAACCCGGAGGCAACGCATGGCCATGCTCCTTGTCGGTGAACTTGCGCGGCCGGGAGCAGAACAACTCCCCCGGAAACCGCTCACGCCTACAAGCGAGAATGGCGTCCGAAATGTGCCAGTCTGGTTGTGTGCTCAATGTGACCGGGGCTGCCGACTAGTTGACATCGGCAGCGGTGAGTTCCCAGTCGCCAAACGGATCAGGCAACCTTGCCCAGGCGGCCAGACCCCGTTCGGCTTCGGTGTCGGTCAGCAGACAGGCGTCAAGGGCGGCTTCAATGGCCTCCCGGTTCATCCGCCGGTCGCCAATGAAAACCAGTTCCTGGCGTCGGTCGCCGAAGAGGCCCTCGAAAAGGGAGCGGATTTCGGCACGCATGGCATCATCCACGCCCCATTCGCTCTCCGGTTGGGTGGCCCACCAGTAACCTCCGGGTTCGATCCGACAGGCTCCGCCGGCCTGACTCCAGACACCTACCATAGCCATGCGGGTGGCCAGCCAGAAAAAGCCCTTTGACCGTAACACCCCGTGCCACTCCTGACCGTCGGTTTCGCCGTGGAAAAACGCCCACAGCCGTTCGGGATGAAACGGACGCCGCCGCCGATAGACAAAGCTGGATATGCCGTAGGTCTCGGTTTCCGGCGGATGCTCGCCACGTAACTCCCTGAGCCAGCCGGCGGACTGACTGGCGCGCTCAAAGCTGAAGCGTCCTGTCCCAAGCACTTCTGTCAGCGGCACGACACCAAACCGGCAGTCCAGCAGACGGGCTTCCGGGTTGAGACGCCGCAGGATGCCCCGCAACCGGGCCAGTTCCTCCGGGGTCACAAGGTCAGCCTTGTTGATGAGCAGGACATCGGCAAACTCGACCTGTTCGATGAGCAGATCGGCAATGGTCCGGTCATCTTCCGGGCCAACTTCAAGCTGGCGTTCAGCAAGGCTTTGTGCCGCCTGGTAGTCGTGCAGAAAGTTCCGGGCATCCACGACCGTCACCATGGTGTCGAGACGGGCGATGTCCGACAGGCTGTTCCCGGACGCATCGGTAAACGTAAAAGTTTCTGCCACGGGCAGGGGTTCAGAAATGCCGGTGGACTCGATGAGCAGGTAATCAAACCGTCCTTCCCGCGCCAGCTTTCCGACTTCCACGAGCAGGTCTTCCCGCAGCGTACAGCAGATGCAGCCGTTCGACATTTCGACGAGCTTTTCCTCGACCCGGTTGAGCGCGGCTCCACCCTGGGCGACGAGTTGTGCGTCTATGTTGACCTCGCTCATGTCATTGACGATGACAGCCACGCGCTTTCCTTCGCGATTTTGCAGGATGTGGTTGAGCAGGGTGGTTTTTCCGGCTCCAAGGAAACCGGACAACACAGTAACGGGTAAACGCTGCGATGTGGACATTGACCCCGAACCTCCTTACGTAGGGGCAGGTTCTGAACCTGCCCCTACTGACTGACTGACGTTCACTGACGTTCACACTCACGGGCGGGCAAGGATGCCCGCGCTCCCAGTCCGCGTGCCTGCCACCCAGAGCAGGACGCCCCCCAGACCCAACCACAAACCACCAGCCAGGGCCAGGCGCGGATACAACGCCGAAAGGGGCGGTTCGCGCAGGGTGAAGCGCGGCCAGGTTGGCACTTCTTCAGCGCGAATGAGGTCGTTGGACAGGACACGCCGCGCAAACCGTTCACGCCATGTCTCGTGGAAAGCCAACACCTGGTCGTAAAACGCCAGCCAGCGGTCGGCATCCACGCCGGAAAGCCCATCCAGAAGCGACTGCATCAGGGCCGTCGGCGAGAGCCATGCCAGGCGCGCACGCCATTGGTGACGGCGGCGACGCGCCTGTTCCCCGGCTTCCCGCAACGGACGCAGTTCAGACTCCATGGCCGCCTGGTGCGCCAGCGCCTGCATGGAGAAGTCTTCTGCCGGAAGCGCCGTCGGTACACCTTGGGCGGCAAGGTAGCGGGCTGTCAGTTCCTTTTCGTTGGCCTCAAAGGCGCGGTCAGCCGAACGCCGTGCATTGACGAGTTCGATGGGGGACGGCCCGGGAGCCAACCCGTTGGCGACTCCCGCACCAGCCGCCGGAATGAGAAGGCCCCACACCAACCACACCACTGACAACACCACGGCGTTCGTTGCCGAAGCCCACCCGCCAGCCGCCACGACAGCCACCACCGCCAGCCACAGCCAGACATACACCGCGACCAGCCCCATCCAGAGGACAAGCCGCAGCAGGGCCGCTCCCGATGGCCCTTCGGTCAGCAAAAAGGCCAGCAGGCCTGCCCCCCACATGGTTCCCACCAGCCAGACGCCCCGGGCCGCAAGCTTTGTCACCAGCAACGCAAAGGGGGTGATGGGCTGCGCCAACACCAGCGCCAGCGTTCCCCGCTCACGTTCGCCCGACAGCACATCGTAACCAAAAGCAAAAACCATGAGCGGCAGCAGGAAGGTGACCACAAAGGCGATGTCAAACCACCCGGTTGCCGCATGGAGCGGGTTTTCCGGGTCGGGTTGTACGGCTGCCTCGCGCATGGTGATGCGAAAGGCGTAGGGACGCAGGTCGCGGTCGCCAATGGCAAAGGTTGCCAGGGGCGCAGGCGGCAGCAGGGCCGGCTGAAAGACCCGGAACATACCGGCAATCAACGGGCGGCGGGGATCAAACTCACGGTCGGGGGCCTGCTTCTGTTCCAGCCCCGCCACAGTTTCACGGTAGGCAGCCAGGCGCTCATCGGCGGACTTCTGGAACGCGGCGCTGGCCGTTTGCTGGAAGGTTGTCCAGCGCAGGCCGTTGTAAGCCCCGAAGACACACAGGCCGGGCAAAACCAGCCCAACCAGCCACAGACTCTTTTCCCGCAGAAGGTGCCGCCACTCGTGCCGGAAGACAGACAGCCAGAGTTTTGAGTGCATCATGAAAAGGGTTGTCCGTTCAGGTTGTCGCGGCCAGGGCGCGCGCTGCCAGCCAGAGTGCCAGCAGTGAGAGACCCACCCAACCACCGAGCCAGGCCAGCGCCAACCACTGCCGTTGCAGCGCCAGCGTCAGCGGCGGCGGGGTGTAGGTAAAAGGCTGGACACTCGTCCAAAGCCGGGTATCGGCAACGTAGGTTTCATCCGTCGCCAGCGTTGAGTTGTAGGCCCAGTCTTCGTTGAGGGTTTTGATGAGCGGTTGGCGGTAGCGCTCGGCGGCGTCGGCAAAGTCCAGGTGGTGGAAGACATCCGTTCCGGCCAGGGCCATCGAGAGGCTGCGGACGGCCAGCACCGGCGCGACGACGGCGGCGGCGTTGTGCAGCGCCACCTGCTGCTCGAACGCTAACCACAGGCGGGCATAGTGATGGGCATAGACCTGGTTGCTGTGCTCTTCGCTTTCCTGCATCAGCAAGCCAGCCGGATTGATGGGCAAGTCTTCCAGGCGCTTGGCGTTGTACTGGGCCAGCAACCTGGCCTCGAAGGCTTTGAGTCGCTCTTCCTGGGGATTGTGACCATCAATCCCCTGCCTGATGTCGTGTGCGACGGCGGCATCAAAAGCTGCGCGGGCGGGCGTCGGATACCAGCGGGCCGCCAGGTCAGTCACCATCCGCGGCACGACGAAACTACTCACCGCCCAGAATGTCAACATACCCAACAGTGTCATCCGCGCTGACCAACGGGACGACACCGCCAGGGTCAGCGCCAGAAAGATGAAGCCGTAGAGCAGATAGCTGATCACCATCAGGGCCAGGCGGACAAAATCCCACGGGGCATCCTCCAGCCACCACAGAAGCAGGACACTACCGACCACAGCCGGCAGCAACGCCACGCCCAGGGCGGCTCCGATGCCGGCCAGTTTGCCCGCGAGCAGCGTCCGGGGGCGGACGCCAAGGCTGAGGAGGTAGCGCAGCGTACCGTGTTCACGTTCGCCGGCAAGGGCGTCGAACGCCAGGACGATGATGAGCAGCGGGAGCAGGTACTGCAACACTCCGGCGGCGGTGAGGGCGAGCAGGCGTTGGGTACGTCCATCCTGGGCGGCAGCGCCGGTGAGATCATGGCGTTTGTGGGCTTCGAGAAAAGCCACGACGCCGGCATGTTCATCCACGCCAACATCAACGAACGCCAGCGCCGTCTGGGGCTTGAAGGCATAGATGCCGTAGTGGGCAGCCGCGTGGGGATTCTTCGGCGGCTGTGTCACCCAGTGCTCACGGGCGACGGCGTTCGCAGCAGTGCGCTGGGCACGAACCCTCTGCGTCTGTTGCCAGCCGATGATGAGAACGGCCAGAAGGCAAAGTCCAACGGCGCTGCACAGCCAGCGAAAGCGGCGGTCGCGGAGCAGGCCTCGGAACTCCTGCCGGGCAATGGTCAACCATCCAGCCATGTTGTTCGGTTCTCCCTGGTGGCGGGGTTCAGTTCCGCATGTAGTCGAGATAAAGCTGTTCGAGCGCCTGGGGTGTCAGGTCAGTGCCGGCCAGGGTCGTCAACAGTTTTCCCTGGCGCATGATGCCGATGTGCGTACCGATTTCTCTGGCGCGGAACAGATCGTGGGTCGCCATCAGGACGGCCATGCCCTGGGTGGCCAGCCGGGTCAGCAGTTGTGAAAACTCATTGGCAGCCTGTGGGTCCAGTCCCGAAGTTGGCTCGTCCAGCAGAAGGGCTTTGGCTTCTTTGGCCAGGGCAATGGCGATGCCGACCTTCTGGCGCATCCCTTTGGAGTACGTGGCTACGCGCCGCTCGGCAGCCTCGGCAGACAAACCAACGCTGGCCAGCCAGTCGAGAAGTTCGCGCCTGGTGTAGTGTTTTCCGGCCAGCTCGCTGAAGTAGTCGAGGTTTTCAAGTCCTGTAAAATTTCGATACAGCATGACCTGCTCCGGGATGTAGGCAAGCCACTGCTTGGTTTCGATGGGATGTTCGGCAACGACATAGCCGTTGATGCGGGCTTCGCCCCTGGTCGGCATAATGAAGTTCAGGAACAGGTTGATGGTGGTTGTTTTGCCAGCGCCGTTGGCACCCAGCAGGCAGAAAATCTCGCCGGGGGCAACCTGCAGGTTGAGGTCATCCAAGACAATGCGCTCACCATAGGCTTTGGTGAGGTGGACGGCTTCGAGCATGGGCGGCACGGGGGTATCCTACCGGCACACAGGAATCAGTAAATAGGAATAATCTGAATACCAGAGAGCCGCCCCCGATGCAAGAACCGGGCGCGCGGGCGTCTCGCCCGCACGAGCTTGGGAGCGCGGGCATCCTGCCCGCATGACGAAAGGAAATGAGGCGTGTGGGTATCCAGAGAATTACCGACCGGGTTCCGTGAACTCCACGACTTCCACGGCCGGCTCCGCCGGCGGTGCGAAGTCATCCCAGCCGGCCACCACCACCCCCAAGCCACCGTCAGGGAAACGTTCCATCATCCGGGCAACGTCGGGCAGTGGTTCCTGTGCCGACTCGGTAACGGCGCTGGCCAGCAGCGTACCGGCGGTTTCCATCCAGACGTGAACTTCACGGCCGCCAACCGGCATCCGACCCAAGTAGGCGTAAGGCGACCGGACGGTGTAGGCATGGCTGTACCAGAGCTTGACGGTGGCCCCGTCGGCTGTGGCGGAGTACCCGGCGAACTCGTAGGTCACACTTTCGGCAACCTGGATGCCATCACCCACAGCAGGCGGAACCGCTAACGCAACGTCAACGGCGGCCGGTTTCCGGGTCGTGCGGGAGACAACGGCCGTCGGTGCCGCTTTCTTTGCCGCAACCGTCAACTTGACTGGACTCTTAGCCTTCCGGGCCGCCAGGGCGCGCTCCCCGACACGGGTTCTGCCCAACCACATCTGGCGCGCGGCGCGGTTGTTGGCGGTCTTACCCGTCCGGCGCACATGCGCCCGGCAGGAAACCCGGCAGGATTTGCGCCGGACAAACCGCCGACCGGACTTCACACTGGCTGGCGCACTCGCTTCCATGCCAAGCGCCGGCTGCCGGGAAGCTCCGGCTGAAGACAAGGCATGGGCACGGTCACCTGCCACTTCGCCGGCGAGCGTCGCCGTGCCACAGAACAGAAAGGTGAGGCAAACCAGGATGACAGTGCGTATCAGACCGTGAAAGAATCGCGCCATCGTGTTACGCTCCAGAACCAAACCCGAACTCAGCCGCCGTGTTTGTCGCGGTGCCTGCGGCTCAACCGAGTCCTGGTGCAACTTCCGCGCCACACGCTTCCTTCATTCGATGTCGCCCTCCGCCGACGCCGGGACAAACCGCAAAGTCTTTGCAAGAAAAGCCTTAGATAAAAGTGTCAACAAAATTTCCACGGCGGCGATAACTGTCTCACAGAGACTCTCATGGGTTTCATGCGTCAATGTCCCGGACAGATGACTGTCGAATGAACACGTTTCACCACATCAGGCTTGCCTGACCACAACCTGGCACCATGCGTTACTTTGACCTGCAACCGGCCGATGACCTTTCCGCCATAGGGCGCATCACCCAGGATATTGGGGATGTTTCGGGACGCGACCCACTGGCCGCCCTCAAGGAACTTGAAGACCTGCTTTCGATTTCCCTGCCACCGCTCGACTCGCTGCGCCGCTGTCAAATCGCTGAACAGTGGGAAGTGCTGGGCAACTACAGTGCGGCCGAGCAGCAATTGTCCCAAATCAGCATGGAAGGACTGCCGGATGACATTGCAGCCCAGGTGCTGCTGCGGCGGGCCAGCCTCTGCCGCTGGACGAGCGATGCGCCGCAGGCCATTCACCTCGCCAAGCAGGCGCAGGAACTTGCCCAAAAGGTCAACGATGACGAATGCGCCGGCGAAGCCGCGGCCGTCATTGGCTATGCTTACTGGCTGCTGGACGAATACGAAATGGCCTACGACGCCCTGCGGCAGGCCGTTGAAGTGCTCGGGCGGACCAAAAACCTGCGCGCCTTTGCACAAGCCTGCTGGGCGCTGACCTACGTCTGCAATCTGCTGGGACGCACCTCTGAAGCCCAGGAGGTTTCGGAGCGTGGCATTGTGGCGCTGACCAACTCCCCCAAGGCCGACAGCCCCTTCGGGCAGACCATTCTCGGACACCTGCGGGCCAGCCAGGCAGTCATCGCCTTTGAGTGCGGCAACGTCGAGATTGCCCTCATGATCCACGAGCGGGCGCTTGATCACTGGATGTCCACGAATGACCCGCGCCTGCTGGCCAATGGCTACCGCAATGTCGCCGAAATTCACTTTGCCACCGGCAACTGGGACCAGGCCGAGGCCCTGCTCGAACAGGCGGACTACCTGATTAGCGAAAGCGATCCCTCCATCCGCTGTTCAACACTTATTACCATGAGCCGCCTGTCGGCCCGGCGTGGCAAGTTTTCCGACGCCCGCCTGGCGCTGGCCGACGCCAACATGCTGGCGTCACAATCCGGCAGCCGCAGCCTGTTGGCCGAATACCACGATGCCCTTGGTGAAACCGACCTGCTGGAGCAAAACTACGCCGACGCCGAAAACAACTTTGCGGCGGCGCGCGACCTGTTCATCAAGATGAACCAACCCAGCCGGGTGGCTTACGCCAACCTGCGGCTGGCCGAAACCCGTCTCGCGCAGGGGGACCTTGCCGGGGCCCAAGGCTTTTTTGAAGTTGCCCGTGAGTTGGCAGCCCGGACAACGAACCCGCTGCTCGCAGCCCATGTGGACCGCCTCAGCGGCAAACTTGCGCTGGCGCAGGGAGACACGGCGACCGGACTCTCCGCACTGCTGCGCAGTATTCACGGCTTCGAGTCGCTCAACTTTGCCTGGCAGGTGGCCCTGGGTTACTTCGATGTGGGGACGGCCGTAGGTGAGGGCATTCCTCTCATGCAGCAGCGGGAATGGCTCGAAACGGCCATCAGCATCTTCCGCCATCTTGGGACGGCCCCCCACCTGATGGCGGCGGAAGCGGCGCTGGTCGAACTCAGCCGGCGCACGCCCGTGACCCTGCAGGACCTGCCCGGTCTCAACACCACCCAGGTTGAGCGTCTGACAACGGCGATGGCTTCGACCGAATCCGTCGCCCGTGAACTCGCCGCCATCATTGACAGCTACAAGATCGCCGTCGCCGTCTTTGCCGAAAATGTCGAAGGCGATGTCCTGGTCATCACCTCCCGTGGGCTGGAAAATGAAACCATTCAGGATTTGCGCACCCTTCTGAGACGACGCCTCCAGCACCCGGACACGCCCCACAGCGACTCCATCCGCTTCGAGTGTCTCTGGCAGACCGAAACCCATCTTTCGCCGCATCGTCCGCGCAGCCTGTGGGTTCATCTGGGACGGCTCAAACCGGACATCGAGCCACTCGTTCATTCCCTGCTGCGTCTGGCCGGAACGGCCCTGGAGCTATGTCATCTCCGGGCCGTGGTGGATGAGCTCTCCACCGCCCAGAAAGTCAGCGAAGTGCGTGTGGATGATGCCACCCTGTCTGAACTGGGACTCATTGGCGTCTCGCCAGCGATGCGCGAGATTGCCGCAAGGATTCTGCGCATCCGGGATGCTTCCGTGACGGTGCTCATCACCGGCGAGTCCGGCACTGGCAAGGAAGTCGTGGCGCGCGCCATTCACCGTGCCTCGGCGCGGCGTCACAAACCCTTTGTCGCCTTCAACTGCGCGGCTGTTCCGTCCGAACTGCTTGAAAGCCAGCTCTTCGGCCACAAGAAGGGGGCCTTTACCGGGGCGGACAAAGATGCCCTGGGGGTCATCCGGGCCGCCGACGGCGGAACACTCTTCCTCGATGAAATTGGCGAACTGCCGCTGCACCTTCAGCCCAAACTCCTGCGCTTTCTTCAGGAACGGGAAGTCCACCCGGTCGGAGCCGACCGGGCGATGGCCGTGGATGTACGGGTCATTGCCGCCACCAACCGCGATCTGGCACGGGAAGTCGCCGCCCGCAGCTTTCGGGAGGACCTGTTTCACCGGCTCAATGTTCTCAACATCGCCCTGCCGCCGCTGCGCGAACGGCGGACTGACATCCCTGTGCTGGCCCAGGCGTTCCTTCAGGAAGCCGCAGCGCGCAACCAAAAGACAGTGACGCTGTCCGAAGCAGCCCTGACGGCGCTGACCCTTTATGACTGGCCGGGCAACGTCCGGCAGTTGCAGAACGAAATCGAGCGTGTCGTCGCGCTGGCCGATGACCGGGAGCTGCTTACGCCGTCGTCATTTAACTTTACCGTGCCGTCCGCCAGCCCGCCGACCGAAGCCGGACTGGAAACCATTTTCCCGGAAGGGCACATTCCGCCAAAACTCACCGACGCCGTAGCACTGCTCGAACGCCACCTGATCACCGAAAGCCTCAAACGCCACGGCGGCAATGTCACCCGGACGGCGCAGGAACTTGGCATCAGCCGTCCGAGCCTCTATGCCAAGTGCAAAACCTATGGCATTACCATCAGCAAAGCGGTAGGAAGCTAAGCCGGGCAGGATCAGGCTGGAGGCAACCCGCACCAGATCGAGGAACGCTCTGTCATGAAAGTTGCCATTCTCTGTGGTGGGCGGGGGACACGCCTGCGGGAGGTGAGCGAAACCATCCCGAAGCCCATGGTGCCGATTGGCGAGCATCCGATTCTGTGGCATGTCATGAAACTTTACGCCTCGCACGGGCTGACCGAGTTTGTCCTGCTGCTGGGCTACAAGGGGACGGTCATCCGGGAGTATTTTCTCAACTTCGCTGCCTACGAATGTGACGTGACGGTGCATCTGTCCGCAACCGGCGACCGCCGCCTCACCTTTCACGGGCCGCCGGCCGAGCCGTGGCAGGTGACACTGCTCAACACCGGTGAAGACACCCTGACCGGCGGGCGGGTCCGCCGGGCGCGCCGCTATCTGGAAACGGACGAGCTGTTCTGCCTGACCTACGGGGATGGCGTCGGCAATGTGGACATCACTGCCCTGCTCGCCTTCCACCGGCAGCACGGGCGGCTGGCAACGGTCACGGCCGTCCGCCCGCCGGGACGTTTCGGCGAACTCGTGCTGGATGACCACCGCCACGTGCGCGTTTTCAACGAAAAGCCCCAGGTGAGCGGCGGCTACATCAACGGCGGTTTTTTTGTCTTTCACCGGGATGTCCTGGAGCGGTATTTTCCCGACCGCGATGACCTCATGCTCGAAAAGGAACCTCTCGAAGCCCTGGCGCGGGATGGCGAACTCATGGCCTTCCGGCACGATGGCTTCTGGCAACCCATGGACACACCGCGCGAGTTTCAACTTCTGAATGACCTGTGGAGGAGCGGCGAGGCCCCGTGGAAAATCTGGTGAACTTCTGGCGTGACCGGCGGGTGTTTGTTACCGGGGCCACAGGTCTGGTCGGGTCGTGGCTGGTCAAGGCGTTGCTCGCCCAAGGCGCGCAGGTCATTGCCCTCATCCGGGATGCCGATCCGCAATCCGAACTGCTGCGCTCCGGCGACCTCCGGCGCGTCGCCGTCGTCAACGGCCGGCTGGAAGACTTTGCAACGCTCGAACGCGCCCTCCACGACCACGAACCCGACACCGTGTTTCATCTGGCGGCGCAGACCATCGTTGGAGCGGCGCACCGCAATCCGCTGGAGAACTTCGAGTCGAATGTCCGTGGCACGTATCACCTGCTCGAAGCCTGCCGGCGGGGACAGCCCTTCGTTCAGCGCATCGTGGTGGCTTCCAGCGACAAGGCCTACGGCACGGCTGAAACCTTGCCTTATGTCGAGACCATGCCGCTGCGCGGCCAGCATCCCTACGAAGTGGCCAAAAGCTGTGCCGACCTCATCACAGCCGCCTATCACCACACCTACGGCCTGCCGGTGGCCATTGCCCGGTGCGGCAACATCTACGGCGGCGGCGACCTGAACTGGAGCCGCATCGTACCAGGCACGATCCGCGCCTTCTGGCGGGGTGAACGCCCCATCATCCGCAGTGACGGCACGTACGTCCGCGACTACCTCTACGTCGAGGACGTGGTTGACGCCTACCTGCGGCTGGCCGTTTACCTTGACCGGCCGGGCGTGGCGGGGGAAGGGTTCAACTTCAGTCCCGAACGCCCCATGACGGTGCTGGAACTCGTGGAGCGGATTCAGGACCTGATGGACTGCCGGCACATTCCGCTCGACATCCGCAATACGGCCGTGGGCGAAATTCACTCGCAGTACCTGGATGCCTCCAAGGCGCGGGAGCGTCTCCGCTGGACGCCCCGGCGTACGCTGGAGGACGGCCTGCGCGCCACCATTGCATGGTATCGCGCCTTCCTCGATGAGCAGGACCGCCTCTGGAAAGACCGAAATCTGACGGGAGATGGCTTCAACCATGATTGACGGCGTGGCCGTGCGTCCTCTGCGGCAGATTCCCGATGAACGCGGCAAAATCATGCACATGCTGCGGGCTGATGCGCCGCACTTCGAGCGGTTCGGCGAGATTTACTTTTCCTGCGTCTATCCGGGCGCCATCAAGGCCTGGCACATCCACAAGGCAATGACGCTCAACTACGCCGTCATCGTCGGGCGCATCAAGCTCGTGCTCTACGACGACCGGGAGCACTCGCCGACCCGTGGTGAACTCATGGAGCTGTTCATCGGGGACGGCAACTATGCGCTCGTGACCATCCCGCCCCGGATTTGGAACGGCTTCAAAGGCATTGGCACGGAAACAGCCATCGTGGCCAACTGTGCCACCCTGCCCCATGACCCGGAGGAAATCGAACGGATGGACCCGTTCACCGACCGCATTCCCTACCGCTGGGACATCCGCCACGGATGAGTTCCGGCACATGTCCAGGCATGGCTGAACCGGTGTATCTCCTCATTGGCGGAGCCGGCTACTTTGGCGCGCGGCTGGCGGAAGACCTTGCCCAACGCGGGCGGGTTGTCATCACCGGCCGCCGCCGCTCCCCCGCGCGTGACCGGTGGCTGGCGCGCCATGCCGGACGCATCACCTGGCAGTGCTATGACGCCGCCGAAACGTCCCGGCTGCCGGCGGAAACCGACTATGCCGCCGTGTTCAATCTGGCGACACCGGGCGCAGCCGAAGCTGCCGCACAGCCGGAAACCGCCCGGCAGCAGGCCTTGACCACGGTGGAACAGGCACTGCACCTCGTCACCACCGGGCGCGCGCGTCGGCTGATACATTTTTCGACCTTCCACGTCTATGGCGCGCCGTCGCCTGAAACGCCGCGCACCTGGTACGGGGAGGACGACCCGCCAACGCCGACGCACCCCTACGGACATATCCATGCCGCCTGCGAGGCCCGTCTGGCCGAGGCAGCCCTGCCCTCCGTCCTGGTTGTGCGACCGACGAACCTTGTGGGGCGGCCGGCGCACATGGACCTGGGACCGCAGCAGCGGCTCATCTTTCTTGACCTTTGCCGGCAGGTTGTCACCCAACGCGCCCTGACGTTGCTGACCGACGGTTTGGCCTACCGGGACTTCTTGCCGATCCCGGCGGCGCTGGCTGCCATTCACTGCCTGCTCGATGCCCCTTCCTGGCCCCGGCAGTGTCATCTGGCGGCCGGCCAGGCCATGACGCTGCGGACGCTGGCCGAACGCATCCAACAGGTTGCCGCCCGGCAGTACCAATGGGAAGTGGCACTGACCACGGGCAACCGGACGGATGCCTTCCGGGTTCCGTTTCATGTGGACACCACCACCCTGCGCCGGCTGGGATGGTCGCCGCCCGAAGAAGCGGTGCTCGATGCTGAAATTGCCGCCACCCTGGCCAGCTTTCAGACGGTCACGGAATGATGCGCCCGCCGCCGGTTGTTCTTTTTGTCACCAGCTATGTGTCGCCGTTCATGACCGAGCTGACGGCGGCCGTCAATGACCTGGGACAGGTGGCGTTCCACGCCGCCTATCTCGAAACCTCCCAGTTTGCCAACCACGGGGCGCACTGGAACACAGCGGCCGAGCGCCCGGATACGCATCGCCGCCCGGCCGACGTGCCGGTGACGGACTTCCTGCGGGACTGGTTTGACCGCTACCGTCCGCAAGTTGTGATTTGCGGCTACGGGCGGGGGCCGGCGTACGAAGCCACCTTTGCCCACTGCCGGCGTACCGGTGCGGTCTTTGGCGTCTTTGCTGAACAGCCCATGCGCGATGGCCGGCTCAAGCATCTGGTGCGCCGGGCCTACTACGCCCAACTCTGGCGGCGGATGCCCCCGGCCTTTGTCCTGGCTGTTGGCGACCGCGCCGTACAGTTTTACCGGCATCTGTTGCGCGACCCCGAAGCGGCTGTGTTTTTCCCGTACTATCAGGATTTACGTCCGGTGCTCGCCATTCCCGACCGGCCGGCGCGGGACACGCTGCACTTTCTCTTTTCCGGCCGGCTGGCAGCGCAGCATGGCATCCGTGGTCTGGCGGCAGCCTTTGAAAAGCTGGCGCAGACGCATCCCGGCCGCTTTCACTGGTGTGTTTCCGGCACTGGAGACGAAGAACGCTGGATTCGACAGACTATGGCGCGTTGCCCGGCGCTGGCGCAGGCGGTGAGCTTCGACCGGGAGTTTGCGACCTGGAACGACCGTCTGCGGCCGTTTGCCGCTTCGGACGTGCTGGTACTGCCGAGTTTTCATGCCGGTTGGGGGCTGGTCATTCCCGAAGCTTTGGGCGCGGGGATGCCGGTCATCACCACGCGCGGCGTCGAAGCAGCGCGTTATTACGTCGAAGCCGGCGTCAATGGGCTGTTCGTCGAACCGCATCCAACGGACATCCACCGGGCGCTGGCCTTTTGCCTCGATCACCCGCAGGCCGTCGAGGCCATGCGCCGCCACACCCGCGCCTCCGTGGCGCGGGGCGACGTACGGGTGGGCGCTGCCCGGCTGGTGGATGTGCTGTCCCGGTGGCTGTGACCGGTGGCTGTGAGGCGGTCAAACGGCTGCGGCAGCCTCACGGGCAAAGGCTTGAACTTGCGCGGATGGCGGGCGTATGATTTCGCACGCTTCGCGCATCTTTCGACCAACGGAGCTATGCTTCCGTGGACGCCGCTTCCTCCCCCTCCTTATCCAGCCACACTGCCGCTGACAAAGAACAGGCGCTCCGGGCGTGGTTGCGCCGGGCGCAACGCCTGATTGTGGCGCTTTCGGGTGGTGTGGACAGTGGCTATCTGGCCTTTGTGGCCCATCAGGAATTGGGCACGCAAGCTCTTATGGTCACTGGCGACAGCCCCAGTCTGGCCCGTGCGGAGCGGGAAGCCATAACGCAGTTTGTGACGCGCTATGGAATGCGTTATGTGTTCGTGGAAACCCGTGAACTCGACGATCCATCCTACCGCGCCAACCCGGTCGAACGCTGCTACTTCTGCAAACAGGAACTCTTTGGCCAGCTCTGGTCTCTGGCCCGGCAGGAAGGCATCGGTGTCGTCTGCGATGGCACCAACGCCGATGATGCCAGCGACTTCCGTCCCGGACGGCGCGCGGCGTCCGAACAGTCTGTCAGCAGCCCACTGGCGCAGTTTGGATTCACCAAGGCGGACATCCGGGAACGCGCGCAGCACTGGACATTGCCCATGGCCGACAAGCCGGCTTCGCCCTGTCTGGCATCGCGGATTCCGCACGGGCAGCCGGTGACCATTGGCAAGCTCACGGCCATTGAGCGCGGTGAGCAGGCGCTGCGGGCGCTGGGGTTTCGTGAGGTACGCCTTCGGCACCACGCGGAGGTGGCCCGGATTGAATTGGCTCCTGCCGAGTTGCCCCGCGCCCTCGATCCGGCGATGGCCGCCCGCCTGGTGGCGGCGCTCAAACCCCTTGGCTTTCGCTTCATCACCCTCGACCTCGAAGGCTTTCGCAGCGGCTCGCTCAACCCTGCTGCGGCCAGCCATGCCGCGGTCTGTCATACCGAACGTCATACCGAATCGCCGTCCGCACTTTCGAGGACACTCTGACCGCCATCATTTCGTGAGGAACGTCCCATGCCAAACGCTTTTGTTGATGACGCCCGTAATTTCAAGGAAGACAACCCGTTCGAGTCCATGATGTCGCGCTTTGACAATGCGGCAAAGCTGCTCGACCTTGACCCGAACATCTATCGCATCCTGCGCTGCCCCACGCGCGAAATGACCGTGTACATCCCGACCATGATGGATGACGGTCACTATGAAGTCTTTGTGGGCTATCGCGTCCAACACAACTTTGCCCGTGGGCCAGCCAAAGGCGGCATCCGCTATGCGCCCGACGTGACGCTGGATGAGGTCCGCGCCCTGGCAGCCTGGATGACCTGGAAGTGCGCCGTGGTCAACATTCCCTACGGCGGCGGCAAGGGGGGCATTGTGTGTGACCCGCACAAGCTGTCCATGACGGAACTCGAACGCCTGACCCGGCGCTACACCTCGGAAATTCTCGACATCATCGGACCCGAACGCGACGTTCCGGCGCCGGACATGAACACCAACGAGCAGGTCATGGCGTGGGTGATGGATACCTACTCGATGCATGCCCGCCACACCGTCAATGCCGTCGTCACCGGCAAACCCGTTGAACTCGGCGGCTCGCGGGGCCGGCGGGAAGCCACCGGACGGGGACTGCTGTTCGTCATCCAGGAAGCCTGCAAGAAGTTCGATCTCAAGCCGGCGGAAACCCGGATCGTCGTCCAGGGTGCGGGCAATGTCGGCGGCATCGGCGCGACCCTGCTGCATGAGGCCGGGTTCAAGGTCATCGGTATCTCGGAAATTCGCCACGGACTGTACAACCCGAACGGGCTGGATATTCCGGCAGCACTGGATTACCTGCGCAAGCACAAGACCTTCGAGGGCTTTGAGGGTGGCGAACTCATCTCCAATGCGGAACTGCTTGAACTCGACTGCGACGTGCTGATGCCGGCGGCAACGGAAAACCAGATCACGACCCAGAATGTCGAACGGATCAAGTGCCGCATCCTGTGCGAAGGGGCCAACGGGCCGACCACGGCGGCCGCCGACGAAGTGCTTGAAAGAAAGGGCGTTTTCGTCATCCCGGACATCCTCGCCAACGCGGGCGGCGTGACAGTTTCCTACTTCGAGTGGGTGCAGAACCGCATGGGCTTCTTCTGGAAGGAAGATTTCGTCAACGAGCGCCTGCAGGACACGATGGTGTCCAGCTTCAACGATGTCCTCAGCTATGCCGAAAAACACAAGGTGAACATGCGCACGGCGGCGTACATGCTGGCGATTGACCGCGTGGCTTACGAAACCAAGATGCGGGGCATTTACGCCTGATACCCAAGCAGGCTCCCGGAGCGTTTGCACTTTTTTGGAAAAGTGACGCCATGCCAGCTCTGCCTGAAGTGCGTGAGACCAGGAAGCGATAAAACTTGGTTTCCGAAAGTTGGCTGTGTTAGCTTTGCCCAAGTTTTGTCACCAAAAGCGTTGCACGAGTCAGCCCACCGGCTGATGGGTCTGAAAAACGATGAAGGTCTTTTGCTTTTTTTGTATCGTGCGGACGTGACAAGGTTGGAACAACATCAACTGGTCATGTGACCAGGAGGGGATAAAGAATGAAACACCGTACTTGGCTTGCGCTGTTCGCCTGCATGTTTTTGGGCAGTGCGACGGTCATGGCGCAATCGGCGCGCGAGCAGGACCGCCCGCTCAATCCGACCGTCACCGGCGGCACCGGTCTGTTTACGGTCTATGACGCCTCAACGCTGAAGCGGGGCGAGTTTAATATCGCGGCCTACTACAACAACTTCGACCGTGAACCGGGCAACGTGGACATCAGTCAACAAATTGTGAGCGGTGCTATCGGGCTCACGGATCGGTTGGAATTCTTTGCCGCTTCGGTCTTCCGGCAGCAGCTTGTTGCCAACCAGCGCCGCGAGATCAGCGGGTTCTTCCTGCCAAATGTACGCTTTCCGGGAACGCCGGCCGGGCCGGTGCCCCTGGGACCCGGCTCTTCAGCCGGCGCGCCTTTCGTCGGCCTCATCGGGCCAAGCACAACCAACATCTCCAACGCCGGCGCCGCCGTTGGCGGGGTGCTGCCGGGGCTGGTGCAAAGCGGAACGCGCATTGTTGGCACCGGCGCCAACCAGCGCCTGATAGGCAATCTGCCTGGCTACCTGAATGACTTTCCCTTCCTGGCCAGCAGCGAATACACCAGCGGCAACACGACGCTCGGCGCCAAGTTTCGCTTTACCGACCCCGAAAATCCGCTTGGGTTGGCGATTGTCGGTTTCGTGAGCATCCCGACCTCTTTTGCCAACGGCATCTTTCGTGGTGCGGGCAACGGCGTGGTGCGTGGCAGCGGACCGGGCGCGGTGGACTACGGTGTGATCCTCGTGCCGGCCGTCCGTGCCGGGCGCTTTACCTTCACCGGCAACCTCGGCGCCGTCAAAACCGGCGATCCTTCGGCCAACAACATCCGCTACCTCGACCGGCGCAACATCTTCATCGCTTCGGGCGCGGTGGATGTGGCCGTCAACAAGTACTTCCAGGCCATCGGTGAAATCACCTCCAACATCTACTACGGCAGTGGCACGCCGAATCTCAACCCGGTCAATCCGCTTGACCTGACCGTTGGCGCCCGCTTCACGCCAACCGGCAATGACAAGTCGGTTCACTTCAGCTTCGGTGGCGGCTACCGGCGGCTGCTGAACAATGCCAACTCGGAACGCGGCTCGAACCGGGGTGATGTCAACGGTTTCGTCGTGAACGCCGTGATTGGCTACCGGCGGCGCGTGCAGACGGTTGAAGCGCCTGACCCTTGCGCCAACAACCGGCCGCCAACGGTTACACTGTCCTCTGACCGGACGCGCCTCAAGACCACCGAACAGGCGCGGCTGACGGCCGTGGCCAGCGACCCCGATCCGTATGACACGAACCTGACCTACAACTGGACGGCCAGCGTCGGACGGATTGAAGGCACCGGGCCGAATGTGACCTATGTTCCGCCCACGGACCGCGCCGGCACAACCACGGTGACGGTCACGGTTTCGGACCTGTGCTGTGCTACAGCGACAGCCTCGCTTGAACTCACCATCGAGAAGAACACCTGCCCGACGGTGACGGTGACGGCCTCCCCCACGCAGGTCAAGGAAGGCTCCGACGCCCCCATCAGCCTCTCGGCCGTGGGACGTGACGCCGATGACGATCCGCTGACCTATCGCTGGACGACCTCGGCCGGGCGCATCCAAGGCAGTGGCGCCAATGTCACACTCGACACGACCGGGCTTTCGGCCGGGCGCGTCGTCGTGACTGTGACGGTGGACGATGGCAAGTGCACGGGCGAGGCCTCGACGGCGATTGAAATCCTGTCGCCGCCGCCGCCGCCACAGGCGTACACCATTGCCTGCGATGGCACCCTGGCCAACCCGCCGTTCCGCCGCAACGTGGTGCGGGTGGACAACCAGTGCAAGGCGCTGCTCGACCAGATCGTGACCCGCCTCCAGAGCGACCCGACGGCACAGGTCATCGTGGATGGCCACGCCGACAAGGGTGAGAAGCGCGGTACGGCGCGGAAGCGGGCGGACAACGTCCGGGCCTACCTGGTGGGCAAGGGTGTTGACCCGAACCGCATCGAGTTGCGCATCTTCGATGACCAGCGGGCCGCCGAGGCCCCGGGTGGCAACAACCGCCGGGTCGTGGTGACGGTCGTGCCGGAAGGCGCCCAACGCCCCGAATAACGGGAGGCCCTCAACCGCAACCCTCAACGACGGGGCAGGCAAACCGCCTGCCCCGTTTTTTCTTTCTGTGGTCAGTCCGGTGAACGAGCAAACCTACCTCAGCCACAGCCCGGAGGAGACATTTGCCGTGGGCTACGGCCTGGGTGAGCGCCTGGCGGCGTGGCCGGACGCCACAGGGCGGGTGGTGTTGCTGAGCGGGGAGCTTGGCAGCGGGAAAACGCAGTTCGTGAAAGGTTTGGCCGCGGCTCTCGGCCTCGACCCGGCGGAAGTGACCAGCCCGACCTTTGCCCTCGTTCAGGCGCATGCCTTTCCGGGTGGGACGCTCTGGCACGTGGACCTGTACCGCCTGCCGACTGGCCCCGGTGCGGCCGAGGCCATCGCCTTGGCGGAGCTTCTGGAGCAGGCCGGCATCATCGCGATGGAGTGGCCGGAGCGGCTCGGCCCGGACCTGCCCCTCCTTGTCGCCGATGAAGGCAGGACGTGGTGGGTTCAGCTTGATGAGCTGGAGGACGGAATCCGCCGCATCACCATCCACCAGCCAGCCCCCCACCCGGCAGACTGACCAGACCTTCACTGCCACCCTGGTGCACCGGGAAAGGCAGCGTACGGAGGAGGACGATCAGGCAGGTTCGGCGTCCCCGGACAGCCCGGCGTTGGCTTCGTCGAGTTCACGCAGAATGTCCAGCGTCAGGCTGGTGTTGCTCCCAGCCACAATCGTGACCGGAAAGGGCTTGGTCGAACGTTCGACCTCGAAAAAGCCTTCGGTGAAGCCGACGAACCTGCGGAAGGCTTCGAGTCCGCGCAGGTGTCCCACCTCACAGGTCACGATGAGACCTTCGTTGAACCCCAGCCAGCCGCTCTGCCCTTGAGTGGCGCGTACGGTGAAGGCCGCGGTCAACCGGTTGGCTTCCACCACCTGGATGACATCAAAGACGGAAATCCGGCTCAGGTCGCCGGTCAGAAACTTCGATCCGCTGCGCAGGGGAAGCACAAAGACAAAGGTGTGGGAGCCAATCGTAAAACGGTCGCCATCCGACAACAGGCAGCGTTCCTGGGGCGCGAGCCGCCGGCCGTTGAGAAACGTACCGTTCGTGCTGCCCAGGTCCATAAGGAAGTAGCGTTTGCGGTCGGCTTCGCTGGATTCAAGGTCAAGTATCACTTTGGCGTGCTCACGGGAAGCCACGGCGTCGTTGACAAGCGGCACGGTTGCCAGCGGGGAGCGCCCGATGACCGTCGTCGGGTTGTCGAGGATATAGGTTTGCTTGACGGCAGCGCCCTCCAAAACGAGCAGTGTGGCAAACTGGTCATCCGACGATGCGAGCCGCCCCAGGGTCTCCACATCGAGCCGAGCCGTTTTGATGGTTGGCACTTCTGAACTTTCCGACATTGCTTGCCTCGCTTGCCAAGCCGGGCTGACCACCCGGCCCGCCCTCCCTCGCTTACTGTGGGGTTGATTTCATGAGCACCTGGCACATGGCCGCGTGGAGATGCCCATTGCTGGCCACAATCTCAGGCACATACGGACTGAACGCCTGCCCGCTGAAAGCCGTGACCTGCCCTCCAGCTTCGGTAACGAGCAAACTGCCGGCGGCCATATCCCACGGCGCAAGGTTCAGCTCCCAAAAGCCATCGAAACGCCCGGCCGCCACATACGCCAGATCGAGTGCCGCCGATCCGTCGCGCCGGATAGCCTGCGCAACGTCCAGAAAAGCACTGAAGTGATCCAGGTTTTTTTGTGGCGACGCCTTGACATTATAGGGAAATCCAGTGACAAGCAATGCCTGTTCCAGACTGGTTACGCCCGAAACGTGCAGCGGCCGGCCATTGCACCGGGTTCCCTGCCCCTTCGCTGCCGAAAACAGCTCATCGCGGAGCGGGTCATAGACCACACCGACGATGGTTTCCCCCTGCCACTCAACGGCAATGGCGACGCTGAAAAACGGATACCCATGGGCATAGTTGGTCGTGCCGTCCAGCGGGTCCACAATCCACCGGAAGTCCGAGGCCGTTTCCGTCAATCCACTTTCCTCCGCCAGAATGGCATGGTCTGGAAAGCGCGCCTGAATGCGACGGCGGATGCACTGCTCGGACAGCACATCCACTTCGGTGACAAGGTCAATCCGCCCCTTGTGGCGCACATCGAGGGGCGCGCCAAACCGCTCGCGCAGCAGCGCCCCGGCCTCGCGGGCGACGGCTTCAGCAAAAGGCAGGAGATCGGTCATGGCCGGCGCTTCTCCGGTTCAAGCTGAAAAGCCATGTTGCGCGCTTCCCGCTTCTGCACATCCAGTTCCTTGGTCTGGGGGCGATAGCCTTTGGCTGTCGCCGTGATACGGTACACCGCTTCGCCGCCGGGAAACCGGAAGGCAAACTCGCCAGCTCCGTTGGTGGTGGTGGTTCCAACCTTGCCCGGCTTGAGACTGGCCTCCGCCGCCGACACCCGCTCGGCGATGACCGTCACGTTGGGCATCGTCAGACCGTGCTCGTTGAACACCGCGCCGCGGATCACCGAATAGGCGCGTTCGGCCTCCAGCTCGAAGGGACGCTTGATGACCGTCGTCTTTCCGCCCTCGACAGTTTGCAGGATATTCAGCCGCGCCGCCGACCGGCCTTCGGCTTCGACTTCGACCACGTAGTTGCCCGGCGGCAGGCCGTCCAGGTGAAACTCCCCTTTGGCGCCGGTCTCCCCGGTATAGGTTTCCTTCGTCACCGGGCGGGTCAGGGTCACTTTGGCGCCGGCCAGCGGCTGTTTGTTTTCACGCGCCACCACGCGCCCTTCCAGCTTTCCCGTGGCCATCGGCGACTGGGCCAACAGGGTGACACCACACAGGTACCACCCGGCTACCATTCCGACCAACCATTTCCGCAGCATAGCGTCGGCGGCCGGCAGCCCCCGCCGCCGGCTTGGTCTCCTTCCAGATTCGCGCTGACCGGATGTGCCCAGGCTAAAACGTCTTGAACATGCTCTTGAGCGCGCTCCCGATCACATCGGTCAGCGTATGCGTGGCCGCGCCCCACCACAAGCCGATGAACGCCACCAGCCACACCTTGCCGTCCACGGCGCGGAACAGACGCGACATGTGATGCCCGGCTGTTTGCAGGGTCCGTACGGCCTGATCGCCATCGGCCGGCAGCCCGTCAATCCAGACTGCCCGCACGTAGAGCACAGCGGCCAGCGCCAGGGTCATCACCAGCGTGAAGTAGCCCACCCGCAGCCAGGTGCTCCACAGCAGGCCGTGTGTCCAGTGTGACCGGTGCGGAAAGAGCTTTTTGTAGGGGTACCACAACCAGCGCAGGATGCCCCAGCGCGTGTACTGCTTGCTGTGCGTGTCGAGGTCGGGGCCGAACATCAGCCCGCCAAAGAGCATCGTTGCCGTCCCCAGCACCGTCAGCCCCACGTGGCGTGTCAGAAAGAACAACCCGACGGCCGTGGGTACGGCCAGGGCGTACGTCACCAGGTCATGCGTTCGGCCGGAAGGCATCGTCCTCTCACCCGTCTCAACCGTGTCAGTGCGCTATGCCGTCAGGCGCTCACACGTTCAGGCACTGGCCGACTCATGCGCCAGCGCCTCGCGCAGCGCCCGTTTGAGCACCTTGCCCGTCGGACCAATCGGCAACTCCGTGCGAAACTCAATCAGGCGCGGGTATTTATACGCGGCCATCTGTGCTTTGCACCAGTCGCGGAGTTCGTCCTCCGTGATCGTGGCGCCCGGCTTGCGGACGACGTAGGCTTTGACTTCCTCGCCCAGCCGCTCATCGGGCACGCCAATGACCGTCACCAGCGAAACGGCCGGGTGCGTCATCATCACTTCCTCAATTTCGCGGGGATAGACATTGTAGCCGCCACGGATGATGAGGTCTTTCTTGCGGTCAACAATCGTGATGTAGCCATCTTCATCTATGAAGCCCATGTCGCCGGTGTGAAACCAGCCGTTGCGCATGGCTTCGGCCGTGGCCTCGGGCCGTTTGTAGTAGCCTTTCATCACACAGTGGCCACGCACGACAATTTCGCCCACCGTGCCGGTCGGCACGGGTTGGTCGTTTTCGTCGTGAACCCGGATTTCAATCCCCATCAGCGGTTGTCCGACCGTCCCCGGCTTCGGCGGCCTGGTGATCTGGTTATAGGACAGCACGCCGGTTTCGGACATTCCATAGCCTTCCAGCACAAGGGTCTTGAACTTCTCCCCAAAGGCGCGCATCAGCTCGACCGGCATGGGAGCTGCCCCGACGTTTGCAATCCTGAGCGTTTCGGCAATCGGGGAAACGTCTATGCCGTGCTCGTTGGCGTAGTTGAGCAGCGCCCAGTACATCGTCGGCACAGCCGCCCAGGAGTTGATGCGCTCGGCGATCATGGTCTCAATGGTTTGTTTGGGATCAAAGCGCGGCAGCAGGACGGACGTACCGCCGGCATACATCACCACGCCAAACTGCGCAATCAGGGCCGTGGCGTGAAAGAGCGGGGCCGTGGAAAGCACCTTGAATTCGGCTTCGAGCCGGACATCCACGGTCGGCAGCAGCACGTCGCGCACGTGGATGAAGTTCAGAATGAGCTGCCAGTGCGTGAGTTCCGCCCCCTTGGGCTGCCCGGTCGTGCCCGAGGTGTAGAGCATCAGCGCCGTATCGAACGGACTGACCGGCGGGCGCTCACAAGTTGGCGGCTGGTTGGCCATCAATTCCGCCAGCGTGATGGCGCCGGACAGCGCCGGTGGACGGTCAGGACTGGCCGGCATGACGACGAACGTCTCGCACATGGGCGCTTCCTGGAGCGCCGCCTGCGCCATCTGCGCCATGGGCAGTTCCGGGAGACCTTCAAAGCAGAGAAGGGCTTTGGCGTCACAGTCGTTGAGGTGATAGGCAATCTCACGGGGCTTGAGCAGGACGTTGAGCGGCACAACCACCGCGCCGGCCTTGAGGATGCCGAAAAAGGCCATGGGAAAGTAGGCCACATTCGGACACGACAGCGCCACGTGGTCGCCGGGCTGAATGCCCCGCGCCCGCAGACCGTTGGCAATCTGATTGGCCGCCGCCGCAAGTTGGGCATAGGTCAAACGGGCCGGCCCGGCGATGACGGCCAGCCGGTCAGGACGATGTACGGCATGATGGTCGAGGATGGAAGCAATCGAATACGTGGCAGCAGCAGGAAGCACCATGACACACACCTTTTCAGAGAGATTGACGCATCCGGCAGACACGACCCGGAATGGGCCGGACCGACGCAGGCAGATGGCAACTATCGTGGCGGGTCACTTTGCGCGCGTCAACCGCCTTCGCCTTACCTGAAAGAACTCATCCACCCGAAGCCGGCAGCGGCGGTTCACTCACTGGTCACATTCAGAACAGCCCGGTCTGATGCGGTTCCGGCATCACCGGCGCAATCAGCGATGCGTCATCGTTGGTCACGACATTGACGGCGCGCGATACCGGATAGAGCTGCATGGCTTCGGCCGGATAGGGGCGCAGCAACCGGTCGAGCCGGTCGGGATCGTTTTCTTCCAACCAGCGTCGCTCGTCCTCCGGCGGCAGGATGACCGGCATGCGCGCGTGGACCGAGGCCAGCAGGGGGTTGGCCTGCGTCGTCACCACCGTGCAGGAACGCAGCACGCTGCCGTCAGGCGCGGGACGTTCGTCCCACAGGCCGGCCAGTGCAAAGGGGCCGCCGTCCTTGAGGATGGCCCGGAACGGCGTCCGCGTGCCATCCTGGTTCTTGCGCCATTCGTAGAAACCGTCACAGAGCACCCAGCAGCGCCGCCGCCGGAAACTTTCCCGAAAGGAAGGTTTTGTGCGCAGGGTCTCGGCGCGGGCATTGATGAGGGGTGGCCCGGAGGTGTCCTTTTGCCAGGCCGGGAGCAGCCCCCAGCGCGCGCTGGAAAGCGTGGTTGGCGCGTCGTCAAACACGACGGCCACCGGCTGCGTCGGCGCAATGTTGTAGCGCAGGCGCAGCGCAACCTGGGCGGTCGTCAGACCAAAGCGCGTCATCAAAGCTTCCTGGGGTGTGGTCAGCGTGTAGCGTCCGCACATGAGGTGGAAACCTTTTACGGGCAGGTTCTGCCGGACAGGCGCTGCCTCCCGGCGGCGCTGCCGGCGTTCATTCAATCCTGGCAATCGCCATCGTGATGCGCGATTCAGCCTCCTGGGGCTGGACGCGCGGCAGCGTGATGGTAAAGCGACTGCCCTGCCCGGGACCGTCCGACATGACTTCGATACCACCGCCATGCGCGTCAATGTAGCTTTTGGCAATGGTGAGACCGAGACCTGTGCCGCGCGTGTTGAACTCGAACCGCCCGGACGAATGCCGTGACGTATCCCGGCCGGTGTAGAACCGCTCAAAGATGTGAGGCAAATCGGCGGCATCAATGCCGATTCCGTTGTCGGCAATTTCAACGGTGACGAATGTTTCCCCGCCCGTCACGGTTACAGCAATCTCGCCGCCATCTGGGGTGAACTTGATGGCGTTTTGAATGACGTTGAGAAACGACAGGTTGAGTTTGTGGGCATCGCCTTCAATCTGGGTGTTGCCGCTGGCCACGAACAGCACCTGCTGCCGGCGCCTGGACGTAAAGACGCTGACCTCCTCCAGAATCTCGCGCAGCAATGACTCGACGATGACAGGCTCGCGCTGGAGACCAATGTAGCCTTCCTGAATCTTGAGCACCTCGAAGATGTCCTCGACAATCCGCGCCAGTCGGTCGGTGGTTTTCAGGCAGGTGGCCAGGGCCATCTGCTGGCGTTCAGTAGGCGGGTCAAACGCGCCAAACGCCAGGGCTTCGAGAAAGCCCTTGATGACCGTCAGCGGGGTGCGCATCTCGTGCGAGGTGACAGCCAGGAAGTTGTTTTTCATGACATCGAGTTCCTGCATCCGGGCCACGACTTCCTGTTCACGGCGGTAGAGACGCTCGGCCCGCTCGGCTGCTTCCCGGAGCTGGCGGTTGATGGTGGCATTCTCGATAGCCACAGCCGCCTGGTGGGTCAGCCCCTCAATGAGGTCACTGTCCCGCTCGGTAAAGGGTTCCCGTCCGGGCGGACGCCGGATGTCCAACACGCCAATCGTCACGCCGCTGCGGTTGCGGATGGGCACATCCACGATGCCGTGAACCCCATACACCTCGATGAGTTCAGGATGCGCCAGGTCAGGGCAGGTGCGGACATCATTGACAATCCGTGGCTTCCCTGTCGCCGCCACACTCCCGGCCACGCCCTTGCCCAGCGGAAAGGGGACTTCACAATCTTCCCAGGCTTTTCCATTCCAGACGTGGCGAAAGACCAGCGTATCGCCCTCCATTAGGCCAATCCCGCCCGGCTCACCCCGTACCAGCAGCGCGCTCTCCGAGGCAATCTTGCGCAGGACTTCCCCCACATCCAGAGTCGAGTTGATGACGCGCGTGCTGTCGAGCAACTGCCGCAGCGCCGCAATGCGCAGTTCCTGATGGCGTCGGATTTGGCGTACCCGCAGGTCATACAGGGCATAGCCAAAGCCAAACAGCGCCAGGGCATAGAGCACGTAGGCCCAGGGTTGCCGCCACGGTGCCGCCTGAATGGAAAACGACAGGGTGACGGGCCTGACCATCTGCCCCGTGGCATCCCGCGCCCAGACCGTGAGCGTGTAGTTCCCCGGCGGCAGATTTGAGCAGTCGCGCCGGGTGCGTCCTGTCCAGGGGGTCGGTTCGGCATCGTAAGGGACAAGTTGCGTGCGGTACATCACCTCCTGCCCACGCCGCAGCACGGGCAGGACAAAGTGAAACGAAAGGTCGCGCAGCGCATGGGGGAAAGCCAGCCCGGGCGACGGGGACAACAGGGTATCCTCCGCAGTGGCGATGTGCACCAGCAGTTTTCCCGGTGTCTCTTCGGCAGGAAAGATATGTGTGTCGAGGACAGCCAGGCCACGCACCGTCCCCACCCAGGCCCGGCCCCGGCGATCACAGCCGGCGCGCCCGAAGTTGCATTCATTGCTGGGCAGACCGTCTTCCACGGTAAAGGTTCTCAGCGCACGCTCCGAACCTTCACGCGCCCCGTCCAGCGCCAGACACACGACGCCCCGGTTGGTCGTCGCCCACAACCGGCGGTGGTCATCCTCGAACAGGTGATACACCACATCGTTGGGAAGCGCGGGCGTGGTCCGGGTGTTGAGGTGTTCGAGGATGCGCGGGGGGGCAGCCGGTTCGAGACACACCAGACCCCCACCCTGCAAACCACACCACAGCCGGGTGTGGCCGGCGGCGTCACGGGTCACATGCAGGGCATTGACCATCGGCTGCCCACTCAGCCCAAGCTCAAAACGCTTCCACCCGGCCGCCGTCCGGCAGGCAATGCCCTGGTCAAGGCCGGCCCAGAGCTGCACTTCCCCATCCGGGCCGGACACTTCAGCCACCGTGTACACGGCTTCATTTTCGAGACCCAACGACTCGCTTTCGCCCGTATCGGGACGCAGGGCCAGCACCCCCCGGTTGGTTCCCACATACAGCCGCGCCGGCGCTGTCGCAGTACGTGATGGACACAGAACATGAATGTGGGCATCCGCCGGGACGGAATCAACACGCGAAGCGCGCAAGGGACGTCTGTTCTCTGCGAGTTGCCACAAACCGGCCGTGGCCGTGCCAATCCACAGCACCCGCCGGCCCGGTTGCCCGGTTGTCAGCAGCGTGCGGACGTTGTCGGCCGGGAAGCCCTGTTCGGGGCCAATGGTTGCCCATGTGCCACGCTCCCACCTGGCCAATCCGGCCAGCGTTCCGGCCCAGAGAATTTCCGTGCCATCGGCGGCGTCCCAGACTTCGGTGCACCAGGCCATGTCGGAAGGTAGCCCCTGCGCCTTTGACAGTGACCACCATGCGCCGTGGTGCAGGTAGGTCACGCCACCGCCGCCGCCCTGTCCGATCCAAATCCCGCCACTGCGGGGTTGACTGATGAACAGGGAACGCACGAGGTCACTCGACAGCCCCTGGGCTGTTGCGTAGCGCCGCCACTGGCCGCCGGCTTGGGCGTACAGCCCCTGATTCGTGCCAATCCATACCAGGGGCCTGCCATCCGGGCCCTCGACTTCCAGCATGGCATTGATGGGCAGTGTTGCGAGTTCCGCTGGTATCCCTGACAACGGCTGCACCTGTCGGCCGACCACCAGGGCCGCGCCGCGTACCGTGCCGACCCAAACGCTGTCGGGCGCCAGCCGGCGGGACAGGCAGGTGATGTTGTTCGCTGGCAACCCCTCCGCAGTTGTCAATGGCTCCCACTGCTCGGTGCCCAGCACCTGCCGCCAGAGACCGCGGTCCTGCGTCCCCACCCACAGGGAGGGCGCCGGTTGGTCGGTGATGCCCAGGCACTGCACCACACAGCCCTGGAGCGGCAGGGCCGCTGGCGGGCGCTCCCACCGCTCGTCCCGGAAGCGAAACAGTCCGTCGTGCGTGCCAATCCACAGCCCCCCTGCCCTGTCGTCCGGTATGGCCAGCAGTGCAGTGATGTTGTTGGCGCGCTCACTGCCGAGCGAAAACACCCGCCACGGCTGGGACGGATGCGCCAGCGCATCGTAGCGACAGAGCCCGTTGGGCGTTCCCAACCAGACGCTGTCCCCGGTCACGGCCAGCGCCGTCACGAAGTTGGAACCCAGGGCGCGTGGCACAGGGACCGGCGTCCAGAGGTGGCCGTCGAAATAGGCCGCACCGTCCTGTGTCGCCGCCCAGAGTCGGCCCTGCTGGTCACGCACCAACGCCCGGATGGAGTTCTGGGGCAGCCCCTGCTGGTCGGTGTAGGTTTGCAGCGCCGGCTGGGCTATGCTGAGTGGCGTTGCGGCGGTTGGCGGCGACGATATTTTTCCCGGACGGGGAAGGGATTGCGGCTGCGCCCACCCTCCCAACAGACAAAGCCAGAAGCACAGCAGGACGCACCATGGGCAACGGCGTTCGGACCGACGCCGGACATAACTTCGCAGGGGATGGGCGGAAGCTGAATGCCCCTGCACGGTGGCTTTTCGCAAGGCGCTGCCCATGTTCAACACCATTTGAGCATGTGGCGTCCGAAGCTGGTGGGAGACCGGCTGATGGAACGTGGATATGGTGCACTGTGCGCGCCACATCCACGGCAAGTCAAGCAAAAGGTTCCGGCTGGTCAGGGGAAACCGGAATGTGTTAGAAAACGCACATCACATCCAGTAAGGATGCCGTTTATGACCCTGCCCTATGTGTCGCCGGCCGAGACGTCTTCATTGTCTTCAGCCCGAATCCTGGTGGTTGACGACGAGCCATTGATTCGTCAGTCCATTGGACAGGCCCTGCAGAAACAGGGTCATCAGGTTGCACTGGCCGCAGACGGGCGTGATGCCCTTGAGCAGCTTGGCGCAGCGACCTTTGAGTTGGTGGTCTGTGACATCAGCATGCCGCACCTGGATGGCATCGAGCTGTGCAACCTCGTGCGCAGCGACCCGCGGACGGCCGCCATACCGTTCCTTTTCCTCAGCGCCTACCAGGACATCGAAACCCGGCTCCAAGGACTGTCTGCCGGTGCCAGTGATTTTCTGGGCAAGCCGTTCAGCCTCGATGAGCTGGTCTATCGGGTCAACCGCCTGCTGACCAATCGCCGTTCCCCGCTCGTGGATGAAGCCCTTGAAGTCAACCCCAACCATCTGGGGCAGTTTTCCTTCGAGCAGGCGCTTCACGTCATTCGCAGCCAGGCGTTGAGCGGACTGCTGACGGTTATTTTCCCCCAGGGCGAGGTTGGGCGGGCTGTGTTCGAGCAGGGCAACCTGACGGCAGCGGAAATCGAAGCGGCCAACGGCGACAGTGTACTCGCGGGCTCTGTGGCGCTCGAATACCTCTTGCAGTCGCCACGGGTGACGTTCACGTTTTCCGGGCAGCAGACTCTCGACAACGCCGTGCTGATGACCCAGATCACACGGACGGTCGAATCGGAAGCCGGCTAGGAAGCAACGTTGTACGGGTGACACACCCGTGTCGTTTTTTCATTCTCAAGTAACGCCGGTGTGGGATAGGATGCGTCTGTCCTCCCGCCAACTTCTCTGACACGGACGTTCACCACCGATGACTGCCCCGCATACGACCTCATCGCCGGTTGACATTCTGGTTCTGGGCGGTGGCTTTGCCGGCCTCAACACCGCCTTCCAGTTGTCGAACTATCCCTGGACGCGCCCGGTGCGCATTACGCTCGTCGATCGCAACGACCGTTTCCTGTTCACGCCGATGGCCTACGAAATTCTCACCGGCGAAGTTGAGGTGTGGGAGATTGCCCCCTTGTACCGCGACATCCTCGGCAACCGGCCGGTGCGGTTCGTGCAGGGCGTCATTGAGCGGATTGACCTTGAAAAACGCCAGGTACAGGTTGGCGATACGACGCACCGGTACGACTATCTCGTGCTGGCGCTGGGGGGACGCCCCAACTTCCGGCAGGTGCCGGGCGCTGACAAATACTCGCAGCCGTTCTATGACCTGGCACACGTCCAGGCCTATCAGAAGCACCTGGCCCACACGCTCGACCGCGCCAGGCAGACCACTGATCCCAAGATGCGCAAGGCGCTGTTGAACTTTCTGGTGGTTGGCGCCGGCACCTGCGGCGTCGAAGTAAGCTGCAAGCTGGCCGATTACCTCGACGCGCAGGCCCGGGTGTACGGACTCGACCGCCAGGAAATGGAAATCCACCTCATTGACCGCAATGAGCGGATTCTGCGGGGTGTGGCCCACCGTCTGGAGCCGATTGCCCTCGACGCGCTGCGGCGGCGGCGGGTCAACCTGGTTCTGGACTGGGGCGTGACCAAAGTCACCCCGGAAGGCGTCGAAATCCGCTGCGACAAGCAGGGCACGCTCAAGCAGGTGGCGGCGGCCACCATCACCTGGACTGGCGGCATCGAGATGCATCCGCTTCTGACGGCCCTTCCCGTGGAGAAGGATGCGCACGGACGGATTCGGATCACGCAGCAGCTTGAAGTCCCCGGCCAGCGTGGCGTCTATGCACTGGGGGACGCCACGCATTTTCCGACCGACGATGGTCACGGGCTGCCAGCCACGGCCCAGGTTGCCGTCCGGCAGTCGGAAATTGCCGCGTGGAACATCCGCGCTGACATCGAAGGCTGGATGAAACTGCCCTACATTTACATCGGCCTTGGCGAAATGCTGACCCTGGGCATCGGAGAAGCCGGCGCGGATGCCTTTGGGATGTGCATCGGCGGCACGCTTGGCGCGGCCATGCGGCGTGCGGTTTATCTGACGAAGCTCCCGACGATGGGGCTGAAAGTGCGGGTGGGCGGCACGTGGACGGGTGAGATTGCGAAAAGCCTGCTCGCCACCGGCGAGCGCGCCGTGGATGCCGTCCGGCAGGCCGCCGCACAGGCCCAGACGAATCAGGCGGCCTAGCCGTATGTTCCGGCAGCTTCTTGACTGGCTTGTTCCCGGCCGGACTCCCCGGCAGCCCCCCAATCCGCCGGCCACCGGGGAAGCCGATCCGACGGCGGGCTGGACGGCGCGGCCGGCCCTGCCCCTGAAGCTGCACCTTCCCGCCGGCATCCTCAACGACCGTATTTCCCTGGGTGATCACTACCGGGTTCTGAGCCGGCTGGGACGCCCCGGCAATCCCCAGCCCTACGCCGCCGACCGCTTTCAGTACCCGTCCATGGGACTGACCGTGGAAGGGACGCGCGAGCGCATTGAATACTTTGAATTCATCATCGGCCCCGAAGCGTGGGAATCGGACGTGACGCCGGCGCTGGTGACGCTTGAGTTCCCCGATGGCCAGCAACTGCGGCTCGATAGCCAAACCGATGAAGCCACGCTTACGGCGTACTTTGGGCCGCCCCTCGAACGTGACGCGGATGAAGATGAAATCATCGTGCGTCACGAGCTGGATGGAAAACTGCTGGATTGGGAGTTGACGCCACAGGGCAAACTCAAACGGTTGCACGTTGAGTTGCCGCTGCCGCCACCGGCCAGCACCGGCTGACCACGGCCATACCGGGCAGTTGTCCACCCGGCTGAAGCTTCGGCGTTTCCTGTCGGGTCCGGCCTGGCTCAGCCAGACTCCTCCGGCCTAAGCAGCCTCTCGCGCTGCATGGCTTCGCGCAGGCGCCTGATGGCGCGCGCATGCAGGCGCGATCCCCACGAACGTGACAGCCCCAGTTCGGCCGCGTAGTCCGCCGCGCTCCGTCCCTTGAAATACAGGGCCTCGATGGTGGCGCGGTCCTCATCGGGCAGTTGCGCCACAAGGCGCATCATCCGGCCGATGAGGTCATCCCGCTCCAGGGCGCTGGCAAAATCCAGGCTCCGGTCATCGGCAATCGTGAGTTCCTCGTGATCGAGCGACAGCAGGTAAATCGGGATGAGACTTTCAAGCTGCGCCCGCGCGTCGGCAATGTCGTCATCGAGGGTCGTGCCATGGGCCGGACGCCCGGACTCCTCTTCAGCCAGACTGTGGAGAAAGTCCGTCGCGTTGGCTTCGGCACGTACGCGCCCGCCGTCCACCCGGGCAAAGCTGGCCATTTTGCGCACTTCGTCCCAGATGGCGCCCTTGATGTAGTAGTGGGCAAAGGTGACAAACGACACGCCCCGCGCCGGATTGTATTTTTCGGCGGCGCGCACCAAGCCCAGGTTGCCGTAGGCAATCAGGTCGTCGAGTTCGACACTGGGCGGCAACTTCCGCACGATGTCATAAGCAATCGTCCGCACGTAGTGCAGATGCTGCTCGATGAGCGCATCCCGCTGGATGTTGGGAGATGGCTGCGTTCCGCTCATGCCGTTTCGCGCCACCGTACGGAGTGACCGAATGTCACCCGGCGGCGGTACGGCGGCGCGCGGCCCGAGCGACGATGTGTTCTGGGTAGTTGCGGATTTCGACAAACTTCTGGGCCGCCAGTTTAGGAAAGTAGCGCGCAGCGGCCAACGCCAAGGGCGCAGTTTCGCCCCCAAGTGCCAGATGTTCCCACTTGGTGGCCCATTCGCGGGCAAACGCAACGGCTTCCGGCCCGGTCAGCCCTTCTTCGCGCGCGCGGGCAAGTCCATCCCGGTAGGCATGCCCCATTGCCACCGTAATCGTTCCCTCTCCGCCGTTGTACGCGCCCATGACAAACTTCCAGTATTCATCCCCCTGCGGCGTGCCGTAGCGCGAAAAGGCCATTTCCGTCAAGCGCTGCGCCTTGACGTGCAGCAACCGCGCAGCGGCCGGAATGGCCAGGCTCGGATTGAGCCGCTCGTCGCTTTCCGTTCCCGGAACGCCTACGGACAACCCCAGTTCGCGGGCTTCACGGCGGCCAATCTGGGCAATACCGGCGTAGCCATACTGGTTGACGACATCCGTGCGCAGCCCCGACTCCTGCACGAGCAAACTCTTGAGCAACTGGGGCGGCAATCCCGGACACAGGGCCACGGCCTGCTCGATGAGGGGATCGAGCGCGCTCGCTGCTGCCATTTTGTCCCTGCCGGTCACACGCGGCGCCGTTTCGCCGGATGGCGGCACGCCGAACGGCGGCGCGCCGAAGGGACGGTCGGAGACTCCCGGCGCAGCCGATGACTGAAGCGCCGCCAGGTCGTTGAGCATGGGCTGCACGAGCCGGGCGCTGATGTCGTTCCATTCATCGAGCAGTTCCGGCGACTGCGACAGGTCAGCCCCGATCAGCTCTGGATGGCGCGCCTGAAAGATCAGGTCCGTCAACTGCCACGGATCGGTAAAGCCGGACTGCACCGCCATGACGATGGTCCTGAGTTCTTCACGGGTCCGGCGCTGCGTCTCCGGGTCGTTGCCCAGAGCCTGTTCCAGGCGGGTTTCAAAGGCCGTTTTACCGGTGGCACGGGTGGCAGCGGCCGGTTGCCGCAGGAAGGCATCCGGTCGTATCCGTGCGGGGTCGGTGCGTTGAATGGTCTGCTCGTTTGCCATGGCGCTTCCCTGTCAAGCCAAACTCAAAACCCTGTCTTCCCTTTATCGCCGCCGACGCGGGGGCTTTGCAACGTTTCCGGCGCTCACGCGCAGTGCGCCCTATCCTTGGTTATCGTTCCATGTACAGCCATGTTGCGTGCACCTTGGGGAACGTCCGTGCCAAGACATACGCGACGCGCCCGGCGGTCTGTGCTAGCTTGCGCGGCGTCGTCAAACGGCTTGTGACAACTTGTTACGTGAAAGGAGTGTTCCAAATCCATGCGAAACCTCTGGAGGCGATACGCCTGGCTGCGATACGGACTCTGCCTGTGGGTCGTCCTTGGCCTGCTGCCCGTGGCCGCCACCGCCCACCAGCCCGATGAACCGAAGAAAGCTCCGGCTGTCGAAGGTGAATACGATATGGAAATCACCGTGACTGGCGCGGGGATTTTCCCTGTCGAGCTGAAGGTCATGCGCGACGAGCAGGGCAAACTCACCTGCGAATCCAAAGACCAGATCGGTGTGTCCATCACGGGCATCACCGTGGACGACGACGGGCAGGTGACGTTGACCGGCAACTACCAAGGCATGGAGTTCGAGTTCAAAGGCAAACTCGAAGGTGACACGATGAAGGGTGAATTCGACATTTCGGGCTACGCCGGCACGTGGGTGGCCACCCGCCGCAAGCCTTCAAAGGAATAATGGCGTAGGGCGAACGGCTGTTCGTCCCTGCCACCGGTCATCCCATGGCGCGCTGGGCCAGTTCGGCAAAAAGACGGGCCGTGGCGCCCATGCGGGCAAAGCGCTCGTCGTGCGTGAAGCCCTTCACATACCGGAAGTAGATTTGCTGGACGATGACCGCCACCTTGAACAGGGCAAACGCCTCGTGCCAGCGCATTTCACCTACATCCCGGCGGCTGGTTTCGGCATAGCGGGCGAGCAGTTCGGCGCGGGTCAGGTTGCCGGGCAGCGCCGTCAGCCCGAAACTCATGGCGTGGACTTCCGGCGGATCATCCCGCTCCACCCAGTAGGCAAGTGCTGTGGCCACGTCCGTCAGCGGATCGCCCACCGTAGCCATTTCCCAGTCCAGCACGGCGCGAATCCGGGTCAGATCGTCCGGGTCGAGAACGACGTTGTCGTACTTGTAATCGTTGTGAATGAGTGTGGCGGCGCTGTCTTCGGGAATGCGCGCCGTCACCCAGGCAATGACCCGTTCCATGGCCGGCACGTCATCGGTCTGGGCAGCGCGATACCGCTTGACCCAGCCCTCGACCTGACGGCGGACGTACCCGGCCCCCCGGTAGAGATCGTGCAATCCGGCGGCTTCAACATCCACGGCATGCAACTCAGCGAGGTGGTCAATGAAGTTTGTCGAAAGCCGGCGCATGGTTTCGGCATCGAGCGTGATGCCTTCCGGGACCCTGGTGCGCAGAATGATGCCCCGCACGCGCGTCATGACGTAAAACGGCACGCCTAACGGCGAACTTTCCGCCGGGATGTAGCACAGCGGCTGTGGCACGCGCGGATAGACCCGGTGCAGGCCCGACAGCACCCGAAACTCGCGGTGCATGTCGTGACCCGCCCGGATATGTTCCGCGCCGAAGGGCGGACGCCGCAGCACGTATTCCCGGTCGCCGCTCCGCAGGGCGTAGGTCAGATTGGAGTGCCCGGCCGGAAACTGCTCGATGATGAGCGGCGGGGCAAGCTCCGGGAGGTGCGGTTGCAGGCAGGCCAACAGCGCCTCTGCATCCAGGTCCTCACCAGCCCGGGGTGGACGCGGAGCATCAAGGGCAGAAAGCGGAATGGTCATCGGTGTGCCTCACTGGATGAACCGGCGCGGCCGGTCAGTCTCGGCAGTTGCGTCTGGACAGAGGTCTGGAAAAGGGGAAATAACATACCGTTGACCGGGCGACAACGGGCCGCCGGTTGTTACGGATGGGAATGGGACAGGAAAGATCATGACCTCACGACGGGCATTTCTGGCAACGGCCTTGCTGCTGGCCTCCGGCACGGGCTTGGGTGCGCCAGCGGCGGCGCACAAATTTCACGCCAGTTTTACGACCATTGAGTTCAATGCGGAAACCGGCTCGCTGGAGATTTCCCTGCGCGTCTTCAGCGATGATCTGGAAAACGCCCTCAGCCGCCAGGCGCGGCGGCGCATCGAACTCGACCGGACACCGGATGTCGCTGAGCTGGCCAGCGCCTACGTGCGGGAACGGTTCAGACTGCGCCGTACTGATGGCACACCGGTGCGGGTGGCGTGGGTCGGCATGGAGCAGCGGGTGGATATGACGTGGATATACATCGAAGCACCGGCTCCTGCTGGCTTCACCGGACTGGAAGCCCTAGTGACGGTCTTCTTCGAGCTGTTCCGCGACCAGAAAAACAACGTTTCATGCAAGGATGCGCAGGGCAAGCGCCACGACATCCTGTTTCGTCCCAGCGACAACACCTTCAAACCGCTGGTGCCAGCTTCCTGATGATGGTGGTGTTCGACTTTACAGACCCGACGGCCGCCACCGCCTGGTACGCCATTGGCGATCAGGTCATGGGCGGCTGTTCGTCCGGGCAGTTGCGTCCGACGAACCACGGCTTTGCCGTCTTTGAAGGTGTGGTGTCTCTGGCCAACAATGGCGGCTTTGCTTCCGTGCGCTCGGTCCCCCTTGCGCAGCGCCTGCCGCCCCGGGCGGTGTTTGTCATCGAGGCCAGAGGTGATGGGAAAACCTACAGGTTCGTGGTGCGTACCGATGCGGCTTTTGACGGCCTGGCCTATCAGGCCACCTTCACGCCTGCGCCCAACACCTGGCAGACCTGCCGGTTTGCCGCAGCCGACTTTGTGCCGACGTTTCGCGGCCGCCCTGTTCCGGCCCCGCCCCTGCGGACGGAAGCCACGACGACTGTGGGCCTGATGATTGCCGGCAAACAGGCCGGCCCCTTTGCCCTGGCCCTGCGGCGGTTGGTGGTTCTCACCGAAGCCTGACCGGCGCGGCTTCCGTGTGGCGCACACTTTGAGCAGGCAGGGCAGACATTTCGCTGGCAACTGGCCGGCTCAAAAACATGCTGCCCTGACGCAACATCGGACGCGGCCAACCGATAACGGAAGTGAGGACCGACAGTGTCGGCACACCACGATGGATGGGAGACTTGAACGCGATGGCACGGCTCAACGGGGTTACACGGACACCGGCGACTTCTTCACAGACTCCAACCACCGGCACCCAACACCTGATCCGGCGCGGGGAAACCCTGTCGGGCATTGCACAGCGTTATGGGACAACGGTGGATGCGCTCCTGCAGGCCAACCGCCAGATCAGAAATCCGAACCTCATTTACGCCGGACAGACGCTGACGATTCCAACGACCCGTAACACAAGTGCGCCGAACCAGGCCGGCAGTCAGGCTGGCAGCCAGTATGTCGTGCGCCGGGGCGATACGCTTTCCGAAATTGCCGCCCGCAACGGCATTGATCTGGCGCGGCTCATCAAGGCCAATACGCAGATTCAGAATCCCAACCTCATCTATCCCGGACAGGTCATCAACCTGCCGGGCCGCCAGGTGGCAACTCCGGCTCCGGCGCGCCCTAATCCAGTCCAACCCAGCCCAACTCAACCTGGTCCGGTGCCCTCACGCCCGACGCCCGCGCCCTCCCAACCGACCACGCCTGCGCCGCCCCGGGTGGACACCACCGCCCCGGTTGGCACGATTCCACGCACCGGCAACGCCTTCATTGATTCGATTGCAGCCGATGCCATCCGCAGCCAGCGGACAACCGGTGTGCCAGCGTCAGTGACGATTGCCCAGGCCATTCTCGAAAGCGGCTGGGGACGTTCGGAGTTGACCCGCCAGGCCAACAACTACTTCGGCATCAAGGGCACAGGGCCGGCCGGGTCGGTCACGATGCGGACGCGCGAGGTCTTCAACGGCCGCGAGGTCTATGTCAACGCCCAGTTCCGCAAGTACAACTCGGCAGCCGAGTCCTTCGCCGACCACGCCCAGTTCTTCATCCGCAATCCACGCTATGCCACCGCCATGCGGCACACCAACGACGCCTTCCGCTTCGCCGCTGAGATTCACAAGGCCGGATACGCCACCGACCCGAACTACACCAAACTGCTCCACAGTCTCATGCGCGAGTACAATCTGACGCGCTTTGACGCCATTGCGCGGAATGGCAACGCCACACCGGCACCGCCTCCGGCAGCGCCAACCCCGGCACCTGCGCCCTCGGCACCGCCGGCGGCCGGCACGCGGGAGCACCGGGTTCGGGTCGGCGACACGCTCTCCGGTATTGCCCAGCAGTACGGGACGACCGTCGCGGCGCTTCAGCGCGCCAATCCCAGCATCACCAACCCCAACCTCATCTATCCGGGCCAGCGCATTGTGATTCCCGGCAGCGGCAGCACGAATGGCAGTCGGCCAGCGCCGACACCAGCCCCGTCCACCCCGCCGACCTCCGGCTCGCCTGTGCCTCCTAGCCGGGGATTGCCACGCACGGAAGGGATGACCACAGCCCAGAAGTTCGCCCTGTATGCCAACTACATCGAGCGCCACGGCTCCGCTCAGGCCAAGGCCGATCTGGCCGCCGGACGGACGGTGATTCTGGGGCTGCGCGTGGAGACCAACACCCGCGCCAATGGTGGGCAGGGCGTCTATGACGACCGCATCGTGACCCTGCGCAAGCTGCCCAACGGCCAGTTCCAGGTGACAGAACTGCGCGCCAACACAGAACCGGGCAGCCAGTATGAAGATGGCTGGTCAGGACGGACGCGGCGCCCGATGGGCGTGGACAGCAACCGGGATGGCCGGCTCGACCTGGGGCGGCTGGTGGATGGCACGCACGAATATATGCGCGCCAATGTCGGCCCCAACTTCGGCCCGACCCAACCCGACGGGAACAACATCCTGATGCCCACGACAAGCCGCCCGGTCGTGCGCGACACCAACCACGACGGTGTCTTCGATGAGCGCGATCGCAACCGGAACAGCTTTGAGGGACAGACGATGTACTTCCACCGTGGCGGCACGACCAACACCTACTCGGCCGGATGCCAGACCATGCCCCAGAGTGAGTTCAACCGCTTCTGGGATTCGCTTGGCAACCAGCAGCGGTTCCAGTACGTTTTGGTCACGGTTGGCTAGGAACAACCGCATCGCACTGGCGGTGCAGGAAAGGACAGACATCTATGAGCGGACAAATTGGTGGCATTGCGCCCGGCGTTCCCACGCCGGGCACTTCCAACCATCCCCACGGAGCACAGTCACCCGCGACTGGCGGCAAATCCTTTGAATCCATTATGCAGCAGACAGCCGGGCAACCGACCGATGTGCTCCACCAGGGAAGCGGTACGTCGGGCCTGACCTTGGAGCAACTCCGTGCTGACCTGATGCAACGCTTAGCCAACCCAAACGCCAACGACTTTGGAATTTCCTTTGACCAGGCGCGGCTGCGGATTTCTGCTCTGCGGGATGGTATCCACGGCATGGCTCCCGACCGGCGCTCGCCGGATATGCTGGCGCGGTTTTCACAGGTTGAAAACCAGTGGATGCAGATTGAGGCGATGCTCAATTCCGACCGGGAGCTGTCGCAGGGGGAACTGCTCGGCCTGCAGGCGCGCATGTACCAACTGACTCAGAACATCGAAATTCTGAGCAAGGTCGTGGACCAGGTCACAGGCGGCATCAAGACCGTTCTTCAAACGAACGTTTGAATTGCCCGGCCTGGCTTCCTCCACTCGCCAGGCGGTGAGTTGACAGGCGACTTGGAACCGTTACAATCGGCATGCCGAGCTTCCCGTTCAGTTCCGGTAAATCCTTACCGGAGTTGAACTTGAAGCAAGCTGCCAAGCTGTGCGTCAAGTCTTTGATGAGATGTCCGCCGCACAGCCGCCCCCACCACATTCGACACGAAGGGCATTGTGCCGATGAAGCAGCACCGCAGACCACGCCGAGGTGGCAGTCACAGCAACAACCAGAATGGCAATGTTGCCAAAAGCTCCAAGGGAAAACGCCCCGGACAACCAAATCAGAATGGGTTGCCCCAGTATGCCGATGAGGTGTACGAATCCGCTGTTGCCCCACAATCACCGGCTGAACTCGAAGCCTATCTGGCAACGCAGATGCGGCGTCTCATCCATGCCCGTCAGGAGCAGGAACGGGCGCTGCGCCAGATTCGGGCCCTGGGCGAGCAACTCGCGCAGGAAGGCACGCCGCCACAGGTCCAGGAGCAGTACGCGCAGGCAGTCGCCCTCTGGCAATCGTCCCGCCGCAATGGGGTGAGTGCCCGGCAGAAACTGCTGTTTGCCATGTCTGAAAAGCTCATGATTGATACCAACCAGCCATGACGGAAGTTGGGACCTCCCCGCCAGTCACGCTTGACGAATCCCTTGTCAACCGTATCCACGAGTTGGCCCGCGCCCTTGGCGTGGCCTCCGACTCGTTTCTTCTCTCCGACTTTGCGGTGGTGGATGCCGACCTGCTGCGCCAGATTGCTGACGGTTTGACCCTGGCTTTCGTGACGCACTGCTACCACCACCATCCTCGCGGGGAGAACGTCTATGAGCTGATGGCGCTGGAAGAAAAAACCGCTCCCAACACACCGGAAGCGGCCGCGCTCGAAGCCCGTATCGAGGAAGCCGCGGCTGCCCAGATTCCCTTTGTGGTGAGCGTCAATCGCCTGCTCGAAGACTACTACCGCATCCGCTGTCAGATTGAGGCGCACCTGAGCGCGCTGTAGGGCGTCACGGCTGAAAAGCGTTCACCGGGCCCGGTTGATTCCGGTCAGGTTTCGCCGAGGTGCGAATCCAGCCACCAGCCGCCCAGCGCCGCAACGCCCACCGCAACTCCGCAAGCCAGGATGGTTGTCGTTGTGGAAACGCGGCTGGCGATGGCACCCGCTGCCAGTCCTCCCAGGGCGTACCCCCCTTGGAACGTCACCAGAAAGAGGCTCATCACGCGCCCGCGCACTTCATCCACCAGACCAAACTGGACGAGCGCCGTCAGTTGGCTCAGCAGGGCAATCAGTGCGCCGCCGGTGGCGACGATGGCCAGCGCCCCGGTGAGCGGTGAAGGCATCAGGGCAAAGAGGCACAGCGCGGCGCTCGTCGCCCCCGTCAGAAAGAGCGCGCGCCGCCCGCCGCCGACCGGTTTCGGACGCTGCGCAATGTAGAGCGAGCCCAGCACCGTCCCCAGTCCGTAAAGCCCAAGCAGCACGGTGTAGAGCCACGCCGGGCCATTCCAGGCTTCCCGTACGTGACCGGGCAGCAGCACCGGCACACAGCCCCCGAAGAACGTGGCCACAAAACACAGGACATAGACTTCGAGGAGCCCCGGACGCCGCTTCAGATAGTGGCGCACCTGCCGCATTTCCTGGGCCAGCGCCTGCCACAGGCTGAGCTTGGTCAGTGGCCGCAGTGGACGGGTAATCTTGGCAAAGGCATTCATCGTCGGGGCTTCTGGCGGGCGCTCCGGCACACGCCCGGCCACCACCAGCAGCAGCACAAAGGACAGACAGTTGGCCGCGTAGCACGCAGCCGGCCCCAGCATCAGCAAAACTCCACCTGCCGCCAGCGGGCCGACCATGCGCGCCACACTGAGTTGCAGCGAGTTGAGTGCCGTTGCCTGGGGAACTTCGCGGGTGGGCACCAGCCGTGGCAGCAGGGAGACATAGGCCACATTGGCAAAGGCCTGCCCAATGCCGGTTCCGCACGACAGCGCCAGAAGCCACCCCACCGTCGGCTGTCCGGTCACAAACAGCAGTGTCCCCCAGGCCGTACAAAGGATTTGCAGCAGGGAAGCCACCAGAAAAACCCGCCGCCGCTCGAACCGATCCACCACCACGCCGCTGGGAAAGGTCAGCAGAAACAGCGGCGACAACATCAGAAAGGCGTCCAGCCCCAGATACCAGGCGCTGCGCGTGGTTTCATAGATGAACCACGCCTGGGCGGTGTTCTGCATCCAGGTGCCGACATTCGACAGCAGGGCCGCGCCCAGCAACCACGCCAGCGCACGATGCTGCAACACCTGCCAACTTCCCCGCGCGGGCGCGTCCTGCTCCTGCGCCCGCAGCAGGTCCTGCATCAGCTCCGGGTCAAGAGCCCGAAAGTTGGTGGTGTCGTGGATGTTGCGCATGGCCGCAGGCTGTCGGGAATCCGCATCCCGGAAACCCGGATTACCGGATGATGGAAGTCGTCAGGATGGGAATGAGCGCCGAAGTGACAAGTGTAGGCAGGTTGCGCATCAGGGCCGTTCCGGCCGACCGCAGTTCGGAATGGGGCACGTAGAGCACATCGTTCGCCTGCAACACCAGGTCTTTCTGTTTCCCGGACTGAATCGCGGCGAGGCTGACCTTGATTTCTTCACGCTCCAGCTTGCCGGGCACCGTCCGGTAAAGGCGGAGGTCATTGCGCTTCGCTCCCTCGGCCAGCCCGCTGGCCATGGCGATGGCCTGCGTCACGGTAATCGGGTTGCGCGCCGTAATGGGGCCGGGCTTGCGTACATTCCCGGCCAGATAGACGACATCGGCCCGCGGCACGGAGATGATGTCCCCCGGCTGCAACAACAGGTTGTTTTTGGCATTGCCGGCGATGATGTCATCAATGTTGATGGAAAGGATTTCGACATCCGGCGGCACATCCTCATCCGTTCCCGGTGCTGACGCCGTATCCGTTACCGGTGCCGGCTGGGATTCTTCCGCCGGTTTTGACACATAGCGGATGACATTGACAAAGCGGCTGGAGTCTTCGGCGAGTCCCCCTGCCAGGGCCACGACATCGAGCAGGCGCATGGCGCGCCGCAGCGGTTGCCGTCCCGGCGTGCGGACGGCGCCAATCACGGTCACGAGCCGGGAGTTGAATTCCGTCACCGTGACGCTGACTTCCGGCTGCCGGAGATACTTCCGCAACTCCTGCCGCAGCAAATCGGCGGCTTCGCTCTCGGTCAGCCCGGCCAACTGCTGTTTGCCAATGAACAGCAGCTCGACGCTGCCGCTGTCGCCCACCCGGAAGCGCCCCGTCAGATCGGGCTGCTTGAACACCTTGATGTCCACGACATCCCCTGGGCCAATCACGTAGTCCCCGGTTGGCGCTGTATAGACCTGGGTGGCCCGCACGGCCGGGCTGGGCATCACCGGCGGAAATGAAGGTGGATTCGGCGCTGGCTCCTGGGCAAAACTGAAACCAGCCAGCCCCGGCAACGCCAACCACCATAACGCAAGGCAAAGCATGTGTCGTCGGTTCAACATAGCGCCATCCTGAATCAGAAGTTTGGATAGAGAGTCAGATAGTGACCCTGACTGTAAAGCATTCTCCCCAGGCATCAAAGCCGGTTTGTTGGACGTGGTGCTGCACTTCGCCACTCACCATTCACCATTCACCACTCGCCACTCGCTGGTACGGGCGACCGGCCCCGCTGCCGCTGGTACGTGCGACCGGCCCGGCTGCCACTGGTACGGGCGACCGGCCGGTCGCCACTACTCGCCATTCGCCATTCGCCACTCGCTTCACCATTCACCATTCGCCACTCACACCATGACACTCTCAACCATCACCATCGGCATTCTGACCATTTCGGACCGCGCCAGTCAGGGGGTGTATCAGGACGAGTCCGGCCCGGCCATTCTGGCTGTGCTGCGTGAGTACATCGCCAACGACTGGACGCCCATCATGCGCCTCGTACCTGATGAGCAGCCGCTCATTGAGGCTGAACTCCGGCGGCTCACAGACGAAGACGGCTGCTGCCTGGTCGTCACCACCGGCGGCACGGGGCCCGCCCCACGCGATGTGACGCCGGAAGCCACGGCGGCCGTCTGCGACAAAATGCTGCCCGGCTTCGGCGAACTCATGCGCGCCGTGTCGCTTCAGTACGTCCCGACGGCCATTCTCTCCCGGCAGACGGCCGGCATCCGGGGGCGCAGTCTCATCGTCAACCTGCCCGGCAAGCCCAAATCCATCCGGGAGTGCCTGGCCGCCGTATTCCCGGCGATTCCCTACGGCATTGACCTTATCGGTGGTCCTTACATCACGGGCAACCCGGAGCACGTTACCGTGTTTCGTCCGAAGACGTGATCTGATGCGTGCGTTTTGCGCCCTCTGCCGGGCTGTCCGTTGCCACCTGGCCTGGAGCCTGGCGTTACTGCTGTTTTGTGTGTCGGTTGTCGGCGCGCAAAGTGTTCCTTCGGCGGCAGTGGATGCGGCGGCTCCGGCCGATGACCCGACAGCCCCGGACTATGTCACCCGCCTGACCCGCGCCGACTTCGACCGGCTGGCGCGTCTGACCAGCCAGGGCAAGGAGCTGGCTGTTCCGGGGGTCATGTTCGTCATTGACCGTGCGGATGGGCGCGTCTATTACGCCAACTCGCGCCGGTTCCGGTTTCACAGCGACTTTGCCCGCGCCACCTATCTGACGCTCGATGCCGGCGATGTCTTCCTGCGCCACAACTACACCAACGAACGCCGGCGGTTCCTGCTCGGTACGCTGACGTTTCAACCCCGGCTGGAACGTTTCACCTACGAGTTCTGGGAAGGCGACCTGCTGACGCCAACGTTGCTGGCCGAAGCTCACCAACGCCTGACGGCCACGGGCTTTGCCCCGCTGACGTTCAAGGCCAACGCCCGCCGTCACGAAGAAGTCGCCGCGCAGCTTCCCGACCTGCCCTGGGTTCGGGCGGAGGCCACCCTGCCGGAGACGACGTTTCTGGCACTCAATCCCGGCCGCGCCGTGGGCGTGCTGCGGCTGGTGGAGCAGTTGCCGCCGGAACAACCCTTCGAGCGCGAAGACATTGTGATCTTCAAGGAAACGCCCCTTTCGACGCCGCCCCTGCGCGGCATCCTCGTGACGCAGCCGGGCGCGCCGTTGTCGCACCTGAATCTGCTGGCCAAAGGCTGGGGCATTCCCAACGCCTACGTCAAAGACGCCGACGTACGCTTTCGGAGCCTCGTCAACCGCTGGGTCACGCTCGTCGTCACGGATGACGGCATCACACTCGAACCGGCTGAACAAATCACCGAATCGGAACGCGAACGCGAACTCAGCCGGGAACTGCGCCTCCCACGCGCCGATCTGCGCTGGCGCGCGCTGACCGACCTGTACCGCCAACGGGCGCGGGATGTCGTCCGGTTTGGGGCCAAGTCCGCCAATCTGGGCGAAGTCGCCCAGGCGCGTCTGCCCGGCATCATCGTGCCGCGTGGCTTCACCATTCCCTTTGCCCACTACAAGGCCTTTGCCGACCGGCACGGCATCGAGGCGCGCGTCCTGGCGCTGCTCAACGACGAGCAGTTTCACCACGACCCACAAACCCGGCAGGTTGAGCTGGCGAAGCTGCGGGACTTCATCGTGGCCGCGCCTTTTGACCGGGCATTGCGCCGCGCTGTTCTGGCGAAGGTTCACCGGGAATACCGTGGACGCGGGCTGTTCGTCCGCAGCTCGACCAACGCCGAAGACCTGCCCGACTTCAGCGGCGCCGGGCTGTACACCACCGTGCCCAACGTCATTGGCGACGAGGCTTTGATGACGGCCATCAAGACCGTCTGGGCCTCGATCTGGAACTTCGAGGCGTTTGAAGCCCGTGAAGCGGCGCGCATTGACCATCTGGCCGTCTATCCGGCGGTCCTCATCCAGGAAGGCATCAACGCGGACAGCGCCGGTGTACTTATCACGACCAATCCCTTTGACCGGCGCGACGCCGAGGGTATCTACATCAACGCCAAACGGGGTCTGGGCCTGCGGGTCGTTGAAGGCCGGCGCATCCCGGAGCAGATCATCTACCGTCCCCAAAGCGATGCGGCCCTCGTTCTCACCCGCGCGGATGACGAAACGATATTGACCTTTGACGTAAAAGGCGGCGTCCGGGAAGTGGCCGGCGTTCCCGATCAACCGGTACTCACCGCCGACCTGATCCGCCGGCTGGGGCAGGCGGCGCTGGCGATTGAGCGTCTCTTTGGCGGTGAAAAGCAGGACATCGAATGGCTGACCTACCGTGGACAGCTCTATATCGTGCAGTCACGCCCGTTCATTGACCGCAACCGGCGGCTGGGGGCGGTACGCTGACGGCGGCAGTACGCGCGCGCGGCCCAGGCAGCAGTCCTCGATGCGCTGGCGCAGCGCGGCGGGCGCCAGAACCTCGACTTCCGGCAGCCAGCTCAGGATGAACCGCTCCAGACCGCGCCCCCGCGCCACGGTCATTTCGATGTCAACCGTCTCCGGCCGGCCGCGGGTGGCCGGTGTGTAACTCACGATCCGTTGCGTGACGTGATGCTGGCGCTCCCGAAAAACCTGTGAGGTGACGCCGAAAAACCGCAACCGAACCCGGGTCGGTGCACCGAAAAAACCGTTGAAATGGTATCGCTCCAGGTAGCTCTGCACGCTGGTGAAATCCGGCGGCAGGGTGAACCACTCATCAAGCAGGGTGACGCGCCGCATGTGGTCAATGGCCAGGGTGACAATGCCGCGCCGGCGGCTGTCATAACCAAAAGTCTTGAGCGTCCCGCCGTTGGGATCGAAATACAGCCCGTAGGTGTCATAGCGCCGGGTCTTCGGACGGCGGCTGCTGAGCGAGACGTATTCGACCTCGACGCGCTGCTTCCCGATGGCAGCGGTAAGCACCTGGTTCAGGGTTTCCAGGTGGGGCGTGTAATCCTTCGCCGGGACGAGGGCTGTGCCATAGACGGCGGCCAGCTCACTGAGATGCGCAGCCAGGGCAGGAGGCAAAGTGGCGCGCAGCTTTTCCAGCAGTGACCGCCCATCCTGACTCAACGGCCAGCGGGGCGAGGAGCCATCCATGAGCACCGCCTTTTGCGCCAACCACAGCGCTGCCACTTCCGCTGGCTTGAGCGCCGGCGGCCGGAAGGTGTAGCCATCAGCGAAACCGTAAAACACCTCCCGCCCCCGTTTCTCCTCAGTAATCCGGTAGTGAAACGAAAGCTCATCTACGAGCCGCTTGATGGTTTTCTTGTCACAGCCGAAGTGTTTGGCCAGTTCGGTCTTGGATTTGAAGCCGGAGGCCAGCAGCAGGGGCAGCTCAATGGCCAGGCGCGTCAGATTGCCGCGTTTGGAGTCTGCCTGCGGAGAGACCGGGAGCATGAACGGCTTTCTGTACTCCTTGCGTCAGCCTGAAAGCTTTTGTCGCACAGCACGACCCCGGCGGGCGTGGCCTTTGCGTACGCCCAACCGTTGCGGCGGCTGTTTTGAACCTGTGGCGGATAGATTAGGACGTTGCCCCGTTCCTGTCCACTAAAGTGGCGCGGAAACAGACGGCGAAACTGACTGTCGGCGCGTCCCTTTTGAAGCGGTTGTCAGCCCTTCCTGTTACGCAGGTCTGTGGCATCCTTGTTGCTTTTTCCAATGTTACAAATGTCACAGAGTGTCTGATAGTTTTCGAGCGCATCAAGACCACCGCGTGAGCGGGGAATGATGTGGTCAACGTGGAGTATGGCTCCATCGTGTGAACTTCGCCCACAGGCAACACATCTCCATTGATCCCGCTGGAACACCTGCCAGCGCATTGCAGGCATGACGCGGACTTTCGATTCTGCCGCCCGGGCAGCATGGACTCCAAGCGTTTCCGGCACTGGCAATTCAGTTTGTTCCTCAGTTTCCTCCAGCTCCCGTTCCAGCCAGGCAGACAGCTTCGCAACAAGTGCATCAAGCCGGATCGGCAAACCTTTTGCCATCTGGATATATGAATCATAAACGGGGAAGAAATAAGCGAAGCGATTCACTATTTGCTCCAGAGTGTCTCCCGATACCGGGAAGTGATAAGTGTGACCGAGGAAATGATTGTCATAGAGCTTATGCTTCAACCGGAGTTGATATTCGTCACGGAGTGGTGCAAGGAGCGGCAAGTCTTCCAAGTACGGAATACCCGGTGCCATGCCCGACGCGAAACACAAGGGATTGACCTTGTGTTCGTTATCAATGTGAAAGCGGAGCAGCATTTCAAAAGATCGCGTGTCAAGTCCCTTCAACCACGCATTCTCCAAAACGGTGAAAACGCCATATTGGTCAAGCACAAAAGCAAATCGGAAGGGCAGGATTTGAACGGGTTTTCCATCTTTGCGCGCAAAGCCCGGCCACTTGGCTTTGCGCTGCCCACCGAGACCGACAAAGACGGATTCATACTTGATGAGCAGTTCCCGGTCACGCTTCTGCCGGAAGTTGGGATAGACGCTGACGATGGAATCTTCAAGCGCCTCGATACCGTAAATCTCGCGGATGCAGGCAATTGCGACGTTCATCACCACGCGCAGGCGCGGCAAAACTGAGTGTTTGAGCGCATCCGCCCGCAGTTGAGCGTCGTCAACGAGAAAGAGATTGGCATCCTGCTCATCGAATGTAATGTCTGAGAGTGCTTGAACGCTCATTGTAATGGCTGACGCTTGGCGCAAGGGACGTGCCGTTTGCGGTGCATCCCGCTTGATGCAGTGTCAGGCAATGTACCGGAAAGGGTGCTGTCGCCGGAGTACCACAAGCCCGGTACCGAAGGCGCTGTCGGCTCAAAACACAGTTAGCCAGCGACCACTTTCCTTTGGATTCAGCCCGTATCGGTTTTCTCCCCGCCTCAGCCTGAAAGCTTTTGTCGCACAGCACGACCCCGGCGGGCGTGGCCTTTGCGTACGCCCAACCGTTGCGGCTGATGCTTTGAACCTGTGGCGGACAGCTTAGGACGTTGCCCCGTTCTTGTCCACTGTCGTCCCTACCATATCGGACTGGCTGCTGTCGGCAGCCGAATCCAAACCCAGCGAGGTCAACGCTATGTCACTTTCACTTCAGCAACTCCAGCAGGCCGTCCGCACGGCGACGGCCCTGCGCTGCCGTCTTCGTCTCCAACCGGCTGGCGGCCCTGGCACCAAGGTCTTTCCCCCAACCTACGAAGGCGGACGCTACGCCCTCGAAGAACGCCGGATGCCGGGTTACGACCATCCGGTACGCTGCGTCCTGATGGATTCCGTGCAATCCCAGGCCAACCGCATGGAAGAGGCACTCCAGCAGGCCGTGGATGACGGCCGCCTTGCCCTTCCCCTGGTCGAAGTGGATTTCACGCCCTACTTCCCCGGCAATGGCCAGCCGGAAGACATGCGGCTTCTGGAACCCATCGGCAGGGTGTCGTCCCTGCAGGCCCCACACCGCATCGTGGATGCCATCCTGCGCGACAGCGTCGTGATTCAAGAACAGGGGAAGCCGTTTCGTTCGTCCAACGTCAAGCAGGAATCCTCCTATGGACGCCGGCTTCGTGAAGCGGCAGCCCACCATGCCACGCCTTTGTTCGAGCTGTGCCCAACAGCGCTTCTGTTTGGCATGTGGGATTCCACCGGCCCCAAAGGCGGCCTGGGCGCCAAATTCGAGCGCGCCATGGTGAGCGAGATCGTGGGCATCAACGCCGTTCTGGGCGCGAAAACCAGCAGCCGGATTGACCCGCTGGGCATCCAGCTCAAGGCCGGGCCGCTGTACCGGACGCCGCCCACCGAACCGCTCGGATGGACGCTTGACCCTGGGAAAGCCGTCAAGGACAACAAGGGCAGGCACGTTCTGCTCGGTACCGGACGCACTTCAGAAGCCACCGGACGCCCTTCAGAAGCCAATCACGGCAATGTCACCCCAACCATCTCCGAACGTGACCGGCAGGGTGAATTCCTGGGCGGCGGCGTCACCATTGACTACGCCGAACAGAGCATCGTCCTGTCGCTGCCGGCCCTGCGCCGGCTCCGCTTCCCCATCAATGGTCAGCACAACCCCAAGGCCGATGAAGCGGCGTGGACCGTACTGGCGGCGCTGGGCCTCTGTGCGGCCATTCTGGCCGACGACGCCGGGCTGGATTTGCGTTCCCGCTGCCTGCTCTGGCCGCAGGAGCCGTTGAAGTGGGAACTGCTGGGCCGCCCCGGTGAAATTCAGTCAGACATCGTTCTCGATGCGGAAGCCGCGCTCCGGCTGTTCATGGAAGCCGTTGACGAAGCCCGGAAGTGTGGCCTTCCGTGGCGCACCACCCCGCTCCAGCTTCAGCCGGCGCCGGAACTCGTCAAGCTCGTCGTCAAAAGCCAACAACTGGCGCAGAGCCAGGGAACCCAGGAGGAGTAACCGCCATGCTGACGTTGGCTTGGACCTACCTGACGGGCTACGCCCGCGCCACCGACCCGGCGCGGCGCGACGCCCCGGAGTGGCCGCCACATCCGGCGCGGGTGTGGCTGGCGCTGGCGGCCGCCTTTTTCGAGACCGGCGAGGACCCCGCCGAAGGTCAGGCGCTGGAGTGGCTGCGCACGCTGCCTGACCCGCAGGTGTGGCTTCCTGTCCAGGCTGGCGGCCGCCGGCACGTTGTCACCGCCTACGTGCCGGTCAACGACAAGGCCGAAGGCACGGCCCTGCTGCAATCCGCCCCGCTGGCACGCAGCAAGCAGCCGCGCACATTTCCGGCGGTCTGGGTTGGCGACCGGCCATGCTTCCTGCACTGGCCGGAAGCCCCGGACAGCGACCGCTACCGACCGGCGCTGACGCAGCTCTGCGCCAGGGTGACGCGCCTCGGACACTCGGCTTCACTGGTGCAGATGTGGGTCGCCGAAAGACCGCCCACACCGGAGGACAGCTTTGCTGGCTGGCTGCCGACGGAAGAGGCGGACAGCGGGTTGGCTGACCTGCACCTCCGCCGTATCTTCCAGGGACCTTCACTCGAACGCCTGCGGGAAACGTTTCAGGCTGGCCGGCGTCCGCTGGTCGGTCTGGCCGCCGGGTATCGTGCCGCCACCTTCACACCGCCGCCTATGACCAACACAACGGTTTTCGACCGCGACCTTCTGGTGTTGACACAAGTTGACGGCCCGGCGCTGCCGGTCACCGCCAGCCTTCAGGTGATGCAGGCGCTCCGGGACACCCTGATGGCGCACTGCCCGCAGCCGCCGCCGGCATGGGTGAGCGGCCATGACGCCCAGGGCCAACCGCTGGCCGACGGGCGCGGACATCTGGCGCTGCTCCCTCTGCCTTTCGTGGGCTACGAATATGCTGATGGGCGGTTGCTCGGCGTGGCGCTGGCGTTCCCCACGGAGATTGACCGCCGCGAGCGCGGCCGCGTCATCGGGCCGCTCTTTGTCAACCAGCAGGGCAAGCCGGCGGATGTCAGTCTCCGGCTCGGCCGGCTGGGCGTCTGGGTGCTGCGCAAGCGTGCCTGGGACGACACCCGCCTCACGCTCCAGCCTGAAACCTGGACGGCCTTTCCCCGTGGAGCCAAACGCTGGGCCAGCGTGACGCCGGTCGTGCTCGACCGCTTCCCCAAAGCCAACCGCCTGACCGAGCGCGCCAACTGGGAATACGAAGTCGGCTCCATTCTCTTTGAGGCCTGCCAGTACGCCGGGCTGCCGGAGCCGGTTGAAATTGACTTCGGCACAACGGCCTGGACTCCGGGTGCTCCCCGCGCCATTGCCAAAGAGCGTCCCGTGCGCGGCGCTTCCCCGCCGGCGCAGGCCAGGCTGGGCGACGGATTTCCCCCCTACCTGCTCAAAGGCGCACGCGCTGCAAAGCCACAGGTTCATGTCTTCTTGCGTTTTGCCGAGCCGGTCGTTGGCCCGGTTCTGCTCGGCGCTGGCCGCTTTCTCGGCTACGGCCTGTTCAAACCCCTCGATTTTTTTGTTCCCAAACGGAGCTAGCCCATGACGCAGGTTGGTATTGACGACTTTGACGCTTTTTTCCGCGAAGCTCACGACTGTGATCCCTACCCGTGGCAGCGGCGACTGGCGGCCGCAGCCGTAGCTGGAACCTGGCCGCCGGTGCTCGATCTGCCCACCGGCAGCGGCAAAACGGCCGTGATTGACATTGCCGTGTTCGCTCTCGCCTGTCAGGCGGCGCTGGAACCGCCGGCGCGCACGGCCGCGCGCCGGGTGTTTTTTTGCGTCAACCGGCGCGTCATTGTGGATGCCGCTTACGAGCGGGCCCTGCGCCTGGCCGGGAGACTGCTGGAAGCGGAAGCTTCCCCGACCCGGTGGCCGACGCTGCACAAGGTTGCGGCGGCTTTGCGGCAGCTTTCAACCCTCCGCCCGGAAAGCGCGCCACCGCTCGATGTGCTGGAACTGCGCGGCGGTCTGTACCGCGACAATCGCTGGGCCCGGTCGGTGACGCAGCCCATGGTGGTCTGCACAACCATTGACCAGTTTGGCTCGCGGCTGCTCTTTCGCGGCTACGGTGTTTCGGCCCACGCGGCTCCGATTCACGCCAGTCTGGCCGCCTACGACAGCCTGGTGTTTCTCGATGAAGCCCACATCAGCAAACCTTTCCAGCAAACCCTGGATGCCGTCCGGGACTACCTTGACCCGCAGCGGTGGGCAGAAGAAGCCATCGGTGTGTCCCCTTTTCGGCTCGTGGCCATGACGGCGACGCCGCCCAAAGCCGCCGGCCAGGCGGCCTTCCGACTGGACCATACCGACCGGCGCACGCCACGCCTGGCTGCCGTTCTGGGTGCTGACAAACTGGTGCAGCTCAGGGTTGTCTCCGATCTTCCGAAAGACCTTGTTTCTGAAGCCGAGGCGATGGCGGAAGCCGGTCAACTGGGCAAAGCGGCTGTTGGCATCATTGTCAACCGGGTGGCGACGGCCCGCGCCGTCCACCGGCTGCTCTGCGAAGCCTTTCCCGATGCCCCGGTGGAACTCGTCATCGGCCCGATGCGTCCGGTTGACCGCGACGCCCAGCAGCGGCGCTTGATTCCGCTCATTGGCCCTAACCGGCCTGACGAAAGCGCGCAGCTCAGCTTTGTGGTGGCGACCCAGTGCCTTGAAGTCGGCGCCGACTATGACTTTGACGTGCTGCTGACGGAATGCGCCTCACTGGACGCGCTCCGGCAGCGGTTCGGACGGCTCAACCGCCGCGGTCGGCCCATTGCAGCCTTGGCCGTGGTGTTCATCGAAGTAAAGGCGCTCAATCCCAAAAAGCCCGATCCTGTCTATGGCGACGCCCTGCCCAAAACCTGGGAATGGCTTACCAAGTGGGGGCAATCCAAAAACGTGAATTTTGGCATTGACGCTTTTGACGCTTACCTGAACGGCCAGGGGCTGCCCGTGGAATGTCTGGCGCCTGCCGCCCGGCGCGAACCTGCGGTGCTGCTGCCGGCGCATCTGGACTTGCTCTGCCAGACGAGTCCCCGCCCGGCGCTGGAACCCAACGTGGCGCAGTTGCTGCATGGCCCGCAGCCCGGCGAACCGGACGTGCAGGTGTGCTGGCGGGCTGACCTCGATGCTTTTCCGCCGGATGACTGGAGTGAAGTCGTCAGCCTGCTGCCGCCGACGGCAACCGAGTGCATGACCGTACCGATGTCGGTGGTGCGCCGGTGGCTGACCGGTGCGGAGGAGACTGGCAAAGACGATGCGGCTGACCTTTTGGAGCTTGGCGGCGAAACAGCCGGGACGGATGCCAAACCGGAAGCTACAGACGGAAGTGCCGTCAAGCCTGAGCGCCGTGGCCTGCTGTGGCGTGGTCTGGCGGACAACCGGCTTTTGACGGCAGTGGGTGACCTGCATCCGGGCGATACCCTGATCCTGCCGGTGGCGGCCGGCGGCTGGGAGGTGTTGGGACATCTGCCGGCGGACGCCTCGCCAGATGTAGCCGAAGCTGCTTCTGTGACAGCCCGCAACCGCCCTGTCGTACGGCTGCACCCACATCTTTTTGACCGCGAGTGGCCGGCTCTGCAGGAACTCTTCACCCGCCTGACCGAGCCGGAAACCGTGTTCGGGGTGGAGGACTGGCGCGAAGCGTTGCGCGCTCTGGCTGACGACCTGCAAACCGGAGCGGAAGACAAGTTGCCTCAGCACTGGCCGGCTGACGCCCTGCGCACGGCGCTGCACCAGTTGGCTGACCCAAAGCTGGGCCTGCTTCGTACGCCTTACCCGGACGGCCGGGGCTACGTGCTGACCACCCGGAAGCGACTGGCCGGGAGGGCGGACTGGTCGCTGCCGCTGATGGACGAAGGCGAAGATGAGCGTTCCTGGATTGCCAGCGCCGAGCCGGTGACGCTGGCGGCGCACAGCCGGCATGTCCGGGATGAAATCCAGCGTACGGTACGGGCGCTGCCGCTGAACATTCGGGAGGAAGTGTTTCTGGCGGCGGCCGAGGCCCACGACTGGGGCAAGGCGGATGAACGCTTCCAGGCGCTTTTGCAGCGTGCTGACCGGACGGAAACCTGGCTGCTGGGGGCTTCCCCGCTGGGTTTGCTGGCCAAGTCGGACGGCTTGCCATTGACGCCGCTCGAACGGCGGCAGGCGCACGAGCGGGCCGGGCTGCCGGCCGGTTTCCGGCACGAGATGCTTTCAGTGCAGATGTTGGAAACCCTCCTTGGGAGTGTGGGCGTCCCGCCCGCAAAGCCTGGGAACGCGGGCATCCTGCCCGCAGAGCCTGGGAATGTGGGCGTCCCGCCCGCAGGGACTGAACTCGATCTCATCCTTTACCTCATTGGCACACACCACGGACGGGGCCGCCCGCTGGCCCCGGTCGTGGTGGACCTCGAAGCGCCTGACGTTGCCCTCACGGCCGAGCTTTTGGGCCAGTCGTACACCGTGGCGGTATCGCATGCCTGGCGTGAAAAAGCGCCGCCGCACCGGCTCGATTCGGGCATTGGCGCGCGTTTCTGGCGGATGCAGCGCCGTTTCGGTTGGTGGGGCGCGGCGTATCTGGAGACGATTCTGCGCCTGGCTGACCACCAGTCCAGCGCCGATGAAGAAGCCGGTCTTGTGTCATGACCGGGAGAGGAAATGGCTTTTGACTGACTTGGGAGAAACCGATGACACCGAATCACCACATTGTGTTGCGCGGATTGGATGGCACAACGCCGCTGGGTTTTCTGGCGGCGCTGGGGCTGGTGAATGCTTTGCGGGAATGCCTGCCGGATTTGTGTCTGGCGTGGACGACTGACGAGGGCGGGTGGGTAGCCCAACTGGGCAGCTCAGCGCCAATCCGTCAGGCCGACCTGCTGGACCGGCTGGATAAAACGCTGGTCAAGTCACTGAACCAGCATCCGGCGCGGCTTTACGAAGAAGTCAAACAACAGCCGGGGAATGTGTTTTTGCAGGTACGTCAGGCAGCGGCTGTTGGTCATCGTCGGGAGGCTGATTTTCTGGCCGCGATCGCCAGCAATCTGGCGCCGGCAGAGGCGACGAGCCAGCTTCAGACAACGCGCCGGGATTATCACGTAGGCAATATCGAGTCCATTTTGGGAAGAACCACGCGCAGTCATCTGGACCGGACGCTGTTCAAGCCGTGGGATTACGCCGACCCGATGGACAATCAATCCCTACATCTCGACCCTTCGGAGGACCGGCGGCATGCCTATCAGTGGCATAAGCCCTCTGGCGACCCGACCCGCAGGCGGCGGGGCACGATGTTGGGTGCCAACCGGTTGGCAATTGAGGCGTTTGCGTGGTTCACCGTCTGGCCTGTGGGTGGCGCGCTCAAAACGCTTGGATTCAGCGGGTTTGGCAGCCGGGAGACGCGGTGGACGTGGCCCATCTGGACGCCCTTTGTTCCGCCTGATCTCATCCCTTCCCTGCTGGCGTTGGCGCCACTTCAGGATGATCCCATCGGGGAGAGCGACCGGCGGCGGTTGCGTCACATGGGGATTGCGGCGGTGTATCGCGTACGGCGGATTTTGGTCGGCAAGACACCGAACTTCACGCCGGCGCGCAAGATCGCCTAATCCCCTGGGAGCGCGGGCATCCCTGGGAGCGCGGGCGTCTCGCCCGCGTGAAAGCCTGGGAGTGTGAGCATCCCTGGGAGTGTGGGCGTCTCGCCTGCGTGAAAGCCTGGGAGTGCGGGCGTCTCGCCCGCGTGAAAGCCTGGGAGTGCGGGCGTCTCGCCCGCATATCTCGAAGCGCGGGTATCCTGTCCGCAGAACCACTTCACAAAATTTGAAAGCCTATGAAAGAAAACTTCCTTGCCACACCGGACCTCATTCCGGCCCGGATGCTCAATGAGTATGTGTACTGCCCACGTCTGTTTTACCGAAAAAACGCCGTAAAGCCCTGCACTTTAGGGCAGGGATATAAGGCGCACGCTGTTTTATCAAGCCAAACCTGTGATAAAATAGCAGTATGAGAGTCATGGAAGCCAAGCTACTCAACGGGACAGCAAAGCAGTATCACGCTCTGGATGAAGCCATCCGTACCACACAGTTTGTCAGAAACAAATGTGTGCGGTACTGGATGGACAACAAGAGCGTCAACAAAGCTGTTCTCTATGCCCACTGCAAAGACCTGGCCAAAGAGTTTGACTTTGCCAGGAAGTTAAACTCAGCGGCAAGGCAGGCAAGTGCAGAGCGAGCCTGGGCTTCCATTTCCCGGTTCCATACCAACTGCAGAAACAAGGCGGTCAGGAAAGGCTATCCGCAGTTCAAGAAGAACTGTCGGTCGGTCGAGTACAAGCTGTCCGGCTGGAAGCTGTCTCCTGACGGCATGTCCATCACGTTCACCGACGGCTTCAACGCAGGAACATTCGCCTTGTACTGCAATGGTGAGGCAAGACACCATATCCTGAACTGCAAAATCAATCGGGTGCGGGTGATACGCAGGGCAGATGGGTACTATGCCCAGTTCTGCCTGGATGTGGAGCGCAAAGAGCGGGGAGCATACACAGGCAATGTGATTGGCATTGACTTGGGCTTGAAGGCTTTCTACACCGACCAGAACGGCAACCCTGTAGAGTGTCCCAAGTATCTGCGGAAAGCAGAGAAGCGGCTAAAGCGCCACCAGCGCAGGTTGAGCAGGAAGTTCAGGAAAGGGGCGAAACCTCAATCCAGGAACTACCACAAGCAAAAGAAAAGACTGGGCAAAGCACATCTGAAAGTCCAACGCCAGCGTAAAGACTGGGTGATTAAGTTAGCCCGGTGCGTGGTGGCATCTCACGATGTCGTGGTGTACGAAGACTTGCAGGTGAAGAACCTGGTCAAAAATCATCATCTTGCCAAATCCATTCATGATGCTGGCTGGTCTCAATTCACTGCGTGGCTGGACTACTACGGCAAGGTGTGGGACAAGGCAGTCGTCAGCGTACCACCGCAGTACACCACACAGGACTGTAGTAACTGTGGGCGTATGGTAGTAAAAACCTTGGCCACCAGAACCCATAGTTGTCCTCAATGTGGATTTGAATCAGACAGAGACCGGAATGCGGCTTTGAACATCCTCAAGAAGGGACTAAGCATCTTGGGAATGGAGTGGCAAAACAGTACCTTTGGGCAAAAGGGAACTGCCTCGAAAGAGGGAACGCTTGGGGAGAGATGCACCGCTGCTTTAGAGGGGCAACCTGATGAAGTAAGTGCGCTCGCAGAACCAGGAACAAGAATCCCCTGCCTTTAGGCAGGGGAGTATGTCAACTTGAGTATGTACAGCGTGAGTGGGCGGAGAATGTTGACGTTCTGGAAGGACGTTTTGTCCATCGGCGCGTTGATCGGCCGGGCGGGCCGGCGCCGGTGCCGGCCGAAATCACGGCGGAGAGCAAAATCCATGCGCGTTCGGTGGAGGTTGGCTGCCCGGAGCTTGGCGCTGTGGCGGTGATTGACCTGCTTGAAAGTGACGACGGGCAGGTGGTGCCGGTGGATTACAAACGGGGTGCCGCGCCGGACCTGCTGGAAGGCGCTTGGGAACCGGAGCGCATTCAGGTTTGTTTGCAGGGGCTTTTGCTGCGCGCCAATGGCTATCGCTCTGGTTATGGGATTATCTACTACGCAGCCGATAAAACCCGTGTCCGGGTGGATTTCACGCCGGTTCTCATCGCGCGGACAAAGCAGCTTTTGGCAGCGGCGCGGGCTTTGGCGGTTTCCGGTACGATACCTCCGCCGTTGGTCAACTCCAACAAGTGCCCACGCTGTTCTCTGGTCGGTATTTGTCTGCCGGATGAAATCAATTTCCTGCGCGGCGATGACAAGGTTGATGACAGGGCTTCAGAAGCCACGGCAGCAACGGTTCTACCGTCTGCAGCCGAAGCGGCTGAAGTCGCGTTGCCGGTTCCAACCGGCAGGGAAGTACGGCGACTGGTACCGGCGCGTGACGACAACAAGGCCGTCTATGTTCAGGGTCAGGGTTATGCGTTAGGCCTCAATGGCACCGTACTTGAAATCCGCGACAAAGGACAGGCCGTAGATGCGGTGCGGTTGGTTGAAATCAGCCAGGTCAACCTTTTTGGCAACGTACAGATTTCGGCGCAGGCACTTCGGGCTTTGGTGAACCGGGAGGTTCCCGTCTTGCACCTGAGCTATGGTGGCTGGTTGCAGGCTGTGACGACGGCCCCACCACACAAAAACATTGAATTACGTCAGCGGCAGTTTCAGGCGGCCGGAAATCCGGAGTTTTGTCTCAGGCTGGCGAAGGCTTTTGTAAGTGGAAAAATCCGTAACAGCCGTCTTCTTTTGCGGCGAAATGGGCGTCAACTTGATCCAGATGTGTTGTCCCAGTTGGCGGCCTCGCGTGGTGCAGTTGAGAGGTGTGAGGAACTGTCTTCGCTTTTGGGAATTGAGGGCAATGCAGCGCGCGAGTATTTCCGTCATTTCCCGGCAATGTTCAAGCCGGGCAATGAGCCGCCATTTGATTTTACCGGGCGCAACCGGCGTCCGCCCAAGGACCCGGTCAATGCCTTGCTTTCCTTTGCGTACAGTCTTTTGGTCAAGGAAATGATGGTGGCCGTCATTGGCGTTGGCTTTGATCCTCACCTTGGTTTTTACCACCAGCCGCGCTATGGAAGACCGGCTTTGGCTCTTGACCTGATGGAGGAGTTTCGCCCTTTGGTAGCGGATTCGGTAGTCATCACGGTTATCAACAATGGTGAAATCGGGCCTTCGGATTTCATCCAGCGGGGCGAAGCAGTGGCATTGACACCGCGTGGTAGAAAGACCTTCATCGAGGCTTTTGAGCGTCGGCTGGATCAGTTGGTCACACATCCGGTTTTCAACTATCAGGTCAGCTATCGGCGGATTTTTGAAATTCAGGCGCGACTTCTGGCGCGTACGCTGATGGGTGAAATTCCACGCTACATTCCCTTTGTCACTCGCTGACGGGTGGAAAAACCAGGAGAGGGTTCGATGCGGAGTCGGTACATTGTTTGCTATGACATTGCCAATCCGAAGCGGTGGCGTCAGGTCTATCGGATTATGCGTGGATTTGGCGATCCCTTGCAGTATTCGGTTTTTCGGTGTGATTTGTCGGCGACGGAGCGTGTCCTGTTGTTGATGGCGGTGACCGAAGTAATCAACCAGCGTGAGGATCGGATTATGCTGGTGGATGTTGGTCCGGTGGACGGGCGTGGCCGGACTTGCATCGAGGCGCTTGGGAAGCCTTTGGAAGTGGCGCCGACGGAGCGCATCACGGTTGTTGTATAGCGTTCATTGGCTTAGAGTGGTGACGTGTGGGGTCTGTGCGAGAGGCGGGGTGGTGCCGTGTGGTGCGGGAGCCGCTCGCAGGACTTAGGGGCTTATGTGGCTTGAGTTTACAAAAACAGGGTTGACGCGATCCGGGTTTCGTGGGTACAAACTCTCCGCCGCTCGCAAGATACCCTGCAGGTCTTTGAAAGCAAGGGACTTGTGAGAGTGCGGTTTTCCGCTTTGAAAAAAAAGCGGCTCCATTGAAGCGGAGTGCGCGTCAGAGGACGCGCACCTCTGACGCGGGTAGTTTTCCGCTTTGAAAAAAAGCGGCTCCATTGAAGCAATTCAAGGGGTCTTTTTCAAGACCCATGACACGAGTTTTCCGCTTTGAAAAAAAGCGGCTCCATTGAAGCCTTCTGCCGGATATAATCCGGCCTCCTGCGCCCGAACGTTTTCCGCTTTGAAAAAAAGCGGCTCCATTGAAGCGCGGACATAGCAGATAGTGGACAGGGAATAGAAAATAGTTTTCCGCTTTGAAAAAAGCAGCCCTATCGAAGCTCCACTATTTCCTACCCCCTGTCCGCTATTTCCTACCCCGTTTTCCGCTTTGAAAAAAAAGCAGCTCCATTGAAACCTTTGCAAGGCTTCAATGGAGCAAAGCAGGAGTTTACGAGAACGTCCAACCCCTACCAGTGCGGGGCCTGGCCGATAATCTCGATGCCGGTCAGATACCCCTGTTCATCCCGGGCAATCGTCCGTACAATCGCCTCTCCACGCCAACCATAATCCGGCACCGAAACGGTGAGCGGTGATGGAATGGCCATCGGCTGCGCCAGCCGAACACAGGCACCTGACTGGCTGACATCCACCGTCTCCGTTTCCTGCTCAAAAGACCGGCCGCTGAGGTCCGTTCCAGCAACAACCACCCGGACCGTAAGCTTCCGGCGCGGTTCACGCCGCACTGTCGCCCACCCCTGACGGGGCCGCAAAAGTGTCTCATGTTCCACAAACACCAGGTTTTTTGCCGTGCTGTGAAAAAACGTGTGTTCGCCATCGCCATCGCCCCGCTTGTCCACCTCACCTTTCGCTGAAACGAGTTCCTCGCCCCACAAAAGGCGATACACGTTGACCTCCCGCAGCTTTCCCTTGACCTTCAAACCACCCAGCGGAACAAAAGCAAACTCCCGTTCCTCTTCCCCAAACTCAAAACCGGTCTGAAGCAACGCCTTCAAACACTGGGCGGTTGTCTCCCCAATCAGGATTTCACCCGGTTTGGCATTGGACTCCAACCGCGCCGCCAGGTTCACGGCATCTCCAATGACGGTGTAATCCGTACGCTGGCGGGAACCAATGTAACCCGCCGTCACCTCCCCGGTGTTGATGCCGATGCCAATACTCAACCGCAGGTCTGATCCCCTAGCTTTTAGGTCGGCATTGACCTGCTCGATGACTTCCTGCAGGGCAATCGCCGCTTGGACAGCATTGATTGGGTCACGCTCACTGGGCTGAGGCGCCCCAAATAACGCCATGATGCCGTCGCCAATGAACTTGTCGAGCGACCCCCCGTGCCGAAAAATGGCCGTCGCCGCCCGTTCAAAGTAGTTGTTCAAAATGGCAACGATTTCCTGCGGCGACTTGCGCTCGGAAAGCGTGGTGAAACCCCGGATGTCTGCAAACAGCGTCGTCACCACCTGGTTTGTGCCGCCAAGTTGCAGGCTGTCCGGGTCCTTCATAATCTGATCGACAACGTGCGGCGGCAGAAAGCGCCGGTAAGCCGTTCGCGCGGCTTCTTCATGCAGGAGACGTTCATGGGCCATGAGGCTCTCCAACGTCAGTGCCACCGTCGAAGCCAAACCCGTCAGGTAATCCACATCGTCTTCCGTAAAACCATCCCGATGCAAACTGTCGGCATAAATCACACCCAGCGGACCCTCTTCCTGACCGAGCATCGGCACACACATCAGAGACTGGATGCCCAGAATGGCCGTGCCCTTGACGTCCGTCATGTCCCGGCTCAGCAGTGAAACCCGCTCCTGCATCACCTTCCGAATCACACTGCGGCTGACAGGCATCTTCCCGTAAGCCGCACGCGTGACGTCATCGCGGTATGTGGCCCACTCAATCATCGGCTGATCATCCAACCCCCGCTTGCCAATCAGCAGCCGCCCCGCATTCGAGATTTCAAAAACCTGCCGGGCAACCTCGGCATAGATGGCCGCTTTGTCAAACTCGCGCGCAACCCGTTTGTTGAAGTCGTAAAAGAGACTGAGAATCTGGCTGCGCTTTTTCAAAAGGTGCAGTTCTTCGGCGCTGACCGGAATGCTCTGCGCGGGCGGCGGTGCCACGGCCCGGAAACTGCTCGACGGCTTCCCCGTCACCTCCCCCGAACGCCCCAGCGCCAGCAGTGCCGCCGCCTTCTGCAAGCGGACCGTCCCGGTAATCGGTGTGTCGTCATAACGAATGTTCACCGGCGGCGCCGGCAGCCGAAATACCAACGTATGACTGCCAATGCCAATGCTGTCGCCATCCTTCAGAGAGACCGGCCGCGTCACCAGCTTGCCATTGAGAAGCGTGCCGTTCCGGCTGCCCAGATCAACCAACTCGTAGTTCCCATCCGGTAAGGCTTCAATCCTGGCGTGCGAACGGGACGCCCGCTCATCCGCGACAATGACATCACTGGTGGTGGCGCGCCCAATCACCAGCGGAAACTTCCGGCATTCGTCCACACGCTCATTCGCCGTTGGCCCCGTCACAACCAGTTTGGGAAACTCCATAGGCTCAAACCTTCTCTTCCCGGGTGCGTCATCCTCCGCAGCACCACCGCCGAAACGTGCCACCACCACCTCAGCCGTCCCAGCGCCCCCTACCAGGTATAGTCCATGTCGAGTTCCGCCACCCGTACGTTGGGGAGCGCGAGCGCCCGGACTTCATCCTGTACCTGCTCACGGCAGAAAGGTTTCAGATTCACAGCCAGCACCTGCGAGGGACGCCGCAACTTCGCCAACTCGCCAACCAGCAGGCGGGGCGAGAGATGACATGAAGCCTTCGCCACGACCTCATTGGCGTTGTCAAAGGCAACATCCACAAAAACAGCGTCCAGCCGCGGCAGGGCATTGAGAGCTTCCCAGAATTCATCCGTCACGCCGGTGTCGGAGGTAAACGCAACACACCGCCCCTGCCCATCCTCAATGATGAGACCAGCCGTTTCCACCGTGTGTGTCACCGGAATCGCCGTCAGCCGCAACCCGGCCACCCTGAACGGCTCCCGCCAGGTGAACGGCACGAAGGTCAGCAACTCGCCATGCGCATTCCGCAGGCGGGTGAAGTCCGGCCAGATGACATCGTTGAAGATGTGGCGGCGCAACCGCTCGATGTCGGCTGCCGTGGCGTGAATGCGCACCGGTGTCCGAATGCTGGCAAACATCTCCGAGAAAATGAACGGCAGGGAAGCAATGTGGTCCAGATGGACATGCGTCAACACGATGTCCTGCACCGACAACAGGGCTTCCCCCGTCAGATGGAAAGCCAGGGCCCCGGCATCAATTGCCACGCAGTCGTTGACGACGAACGTAATCAGCAACTGACTCCGTGGGTCCGTCAGGCTCGGCAACACCCGCACACGCATGTCACATTCCTCCTTGGCATCCGCCACCAACCACCACATCCCAGTTGTAGAACGGCAGCCGAACCTGCCCCACAAGGTCATTCCGGCCGAGGCGTCCCGTGTCCCCGCCGTCCCCCACCCATCAGGGAGCATCGCCAAGCTCCCCATATTGACCTTTGACGTAAAACGCCGGTCCAGCCCACGCCGGAATCCAGTCAACGTACGACTTGAAGCCCACCCCGGTAATCCACACTCCGCAGCCATGTTGCACCGTGCACAGCCGTTGTCAAACCCATATCTTGTGGCTATTGACCTTTGACATAAAGACTATTGACCTTTGACATAAAAACTATTGACCCTTGACATAAAACTATTGACCCTTGACATAAAACTATTGACCCTTGACGTAAGACTATTGACCTTTGACGTAAGAAAACACCCTCAGATGAACACTATCCGCCCGTTTGTGCACCACAATATCTTGTGGTTGGCATAATTTCCGCCATTTTTGCGTCGGTTTGACTCGAACGTTGCGCGGCGCTATTGACCTTTGACGTAAAACTATTGACCTTTGACATAAAAACTATTGACCTTTGACGTAAACGCTATTGACCTTTGACATAAAACTATTGACCTTTGACGTAAAAAAGGCCCTTTTTTGGCTCTTATGTCAAAGGTCAAGGTTGAGGCACTATTGACCTTTGACATAAAAATTCGCCCGTAAGCTATTGAAAACAAAAGACTTTTGGGCGTCATTAACTAATTAATGATAATTGATGATGATGAATTAAAGGGCATCCCAACCTTTGACCCGGCGTGCCGCCGCGCCGCCCGCGACGAAGGCGTAACGATAGCGTGGACGGCACCGCCGTTTTATACTGTCGTCATTGCCAACAGCCTCGAAGCTCCGGCCCGTGGGACGGAAATGCCCCTGCCCAATCCCGCCATCGGGTTGGGAGGCGAGGACTGGAACAAGCCAGGAGAACGCCCACCATGGCAGAGAAACGCGGCCGCCGGAAGAAACGTGAGACGGACACACCGGAGGGAACCCCCACCGCCGCCGGAGCAGCCTCCGCTGCGGCAGCCACCGCAGTCGAAGGGGATGACGCCGAAAAGCCCGAGGTCATCCGTATCGCCCAGGATGAGTTCAACCTGGCGGTCTTCCCGATTGCCGTCCTCGACAAGCGCGCCCAGAAAAGCAAGAACTACCTGACCTTCACCGAGCACATCACCTCGAACGGCCGTGAAATCCAGCGGGTGTGGACCGTCATGCCCCACCCCATCGAGGGCCTGCCCAGCACGACGGACGAAGATGTGTACGTGGCCCTGATGGAGCTTTCGTATGAACAGGGCGCGCAGAAGAAAGTGTACTTCAGCCGCTACGACCTCATCCGCCGGCTGGGGTGGCCGATGAACGCCAAGCACTACGAACGGCTCGAAAGTTCCCTGCGGAAACTCGCCGCCGTGCGCATCGAAGCCAAGAATGCCTACGTGGACCGCCACACGGGACGCCTGGTGGATGTCGGGATGAGCATCATCCAGGAGTTCAAGATTTTTGATGAGGGGGCAGGCAAGCGCACCGGTGCCAAAAGCTACGTGATGTGGAGCGACCGCGTGGCCCAGAGCCTGAGCGAAAAGCTCTTCAAAAAGCTGGATGCGGATTTTTACTTCAACCTGACCTCGCCCATCGCCAAGCGGCTGTTCCGTTACCTCGACAAGAAGTTCGGCAGCTCCGATTACTTCGTCATCAACGTGCGCAAGCTGGCCTTTGAACACGTCGGCATGTCCCGCGAGATGACCTACGTCTCACAGATTATGCAGCGCCTCGAACCCGCCCTGAACGAGCTGGTGGCCAAGCAGTTCCTCGTTGAATGGACGCTGACGGAGGAAACCATCCACTTCCGCAAGAACCTCGACTTCGGAGCGCGCATCCAGCAGATGGCCCTGCCCATCTACGACGTGATGGATGCCATGTGCGACGATGACCTGTCGCCCGAAGAACGCGCCGTCCGCGACGTGGCGCTCCATCTGGAAGGGCAGCTCACGGCGCGCGGCATGATCGGGTCGGTCGCCAAGAAGCTCGTGGAAAGCTTCGAGCTGCAGGGCAAGCTGGAAACCATCGAGCAGGCCCTCGCCACGTTTGACCGGCAATACCGCCAGCGCGACCTCGCCAATCCGGGCGGACTGCTCTACACCCTGATCGTCAACGGCCAGGAAGCCCTGCCCAAGCTGCCTCCCAAACGACGACGGTCATCTGCCAAAATGCCCCGTGCTCGCGCTGAGAAGCCCGCTGAGGCGTCGGAAAGCACCGGGGAGGGTATGGATAGCCATGAGGCGGTTCCGCTCTTTTCTACGCCTTCCCAGGAGCGGATGCAGGAACTCGAACTCGGCTACCTCGAACACCTCGAACGGACGGGCGAGGCCCTGCTGTCCCAGCTCAGGAAATCCGAACTCAGGGAACTGGTGGCGCGTGAGCGGGAGGAACTGCTGGCTTCGGACCGGCGGAAAATCTACGCCCGGTGGGAACCGGATGTGCTGGATGAACACCTGCGCCGGCTGGTCGGGCGCAAGCTGGCCGAGGCCCAGGTCGAATCCTTTGCCGCCTGGTGCGCCGCGCGCGGCGTGGAACTCAACGAACTGATGCACCCCCCGACGACACCGGACTGACTCCCCACTGCCCCCCCATGTCCGTCCCGCGCAGCGTCCGCAGGGCAACTTCGGCGCAAGAGCCTACGCTTCACTACGCCTTCAGGACTTCACGCAGCGCCTGGAGCACCTGCGAGGCTGTAAACGGCTTGCTGAGCCAGACCCGAACCGGCAGGTGCTCCACCCGGTGGCGGCAGGTTTCGGCATCTTCGCCACAAACCCCAATGAGCGGCAAATCCGTTGACAGCGACGCGAATACCGGGCTGCTCTGCACAACGGTTGGCAGGGCCGCGTCAATAATGGCTGCTGCCGGGCGCTGGGCCAAACCGGCGGCCAGTTCGGTGTCGTCGCGCGCCGTGATGACCGTGTAGCCGTTGGCTTCCAGAACCGTACGCAGCAGGTCGAGGGTGGAAGCTTCGGCATCCGCCACGAGAATCAGTTCACCATGCCCGGAAATACCTTGCTCCGGTGATGCCGAAGGGGCTTCCGAGGCTTCGGTGGCCGGGAAGTAGAGCCGGAAGGTCGTGCCGCGCCCAACTTCACTGTCCAGGGCAATGAAGCCGCCGCGCTTGTTGACAATCGAGACAACTGTAGCCAGTCCCAGACCCGTGCCCTTGCCCTGCGGCTTGGTGGTGAAAAACGGCTCGAAGATGCGCTCCCGCAGTTCCGGCGGAATCCCTGTGCCGGTATCTGTCACTTCCAGCAGGACATAATACTCACTCTCTCCGCTCGTGGTCTGATGGGGGTGCAACCGGGTGGCCTCTTCGGCCGGCAGGTCGCGGGCAGCCAGGGTCAGGGTGCCCCCCTGGGGCATGGCGTCGCGGGCATTGACGCACAGGTTGAGCAGCACCTGGGTGAGTTCCGTCGGGTCGCCGGCAATCGTCCGCAGTGCAGCCGGGTAGTCCGTACGCACCGTGATGTTTTTGGGAAACGTCTCACGGGCAATGGAGGCCACTTCGCGCAGAATGTGCTTGGGTTGGACCAGACTTGCCGCGCCGCTGCCTTCCCGTGCCAGCGAAAGCACCTGTTTGACGAGCGCCGCGCCGCGCTCGACGCTGCTGTTCATCATGTTGAGCACTTCGGTCAGCGCCGGGTTTTGAATTTCCTGCCGGAGAATTTCGAGGCCGATGCCAATCGGCGTGAGCATGTTGTTCAGGTCGTGCGCCACGCCGCTGGCCAGCATGCCGATGGTCTCCATCCGCTGGGCGCGGAGATACCGTCGTTCGGCCTGCCGCTGTTCGGTGATGTCGGTTGCAATCAGGAGTGTGGAACGTGCGCCATCTTCCGAGCGGGTCACGGCGGACCAGCGGGTCATCAGGATGATTTCGCGGCCGTCGCGCCGGTGGGTTGTCAGTTCTCCGGTCCAGTGCCCTTCCTGAACAACGGATGTGAGAGCGTCCAGGGGGAGTTGGCCGCTCTGGGGAAACAACAGGTTGGCGGCAGGCTGACCCTGGGCTTCCTCTGAAAGCCACCCGAACATCCGCGCCGCGCCAGCACTCCAGAAGGTGACGTGGCCCTGCCGGTCAATCTGCACAACGGCATCCTGGGTCTGATCGAGCAACTCGGCCAGTTCCTTGAGACGGGCCGCGGCGCGGGCACGTTCCGCCGCCCGCTGTTCCCGTTCCTGGAGGAGCAGGCGGTAGCGGTTGAGCCGGACGATGCTGCGGACGCGCGCCCGCAACTCGGCCTGGTCGTAGGGTTTGGTCAGAAAGTCATCCGCTCCGGCTTCGATCCCCTGGAGGCGCGAGGCCTTGTCGCTCAGGGCCGTCACCAGCACGATCGGGATTTCGCCCAGACATGGGTCGGCCCGCAGCTCCCGGCACAGGGCAAAGCCATCCATTTCCGGCATCATCACATCCGACAGCACAACGTCGGGCAGAACGCGCCGCGCGGCTTCCAGGGCGGCTTTCCCGTTGTCCACGCTCGTCACCTCGTAACCGTCCTGGGAAAGCCAGACCTGCAGAAGCTTGCGCGAGGCCGGATCGTCTTCGGCAATCAGAACTTTGGCAGACATAACCCGTACATCAGGAACGAACAGCCTGGCAGCATACCTATCTCACGACGGCATCCGGCGCCGGCTGCTGCCGCAGAAGGAGCCGAATCGCTGCTGCATGCTGGGACTCATCACACGCAATACCGGCAATGGTGGAGAGCATCGCCCTGGAAGTCAACTGAGGTAAAAGACCCAGGTAGGCGCTGGCCGCGCCGCCTTCCAGACCCAGGGCAAAGACCAGAACATCCTCGGCCGTCCTGAACTCAATGGGGGCATCGTCCTTGCCCTTGAACGTGTAGCTGGCCAGGGCCACGGCCGGCGTCCCGCCCAGCTTGCGAATTTCCCCGACCAGGAGATCACGGTGCGCCCGGTGCTGGCTCTGGAAGTGCCGGGCCAGTTCGAGGGTTTCGCCCTTGAGAAGTCCCGTTCCTACACCTGCGTCATAGGCGGCAATCGCCTGGTGTTCCAGTGCCAGCGCCGCGTTGAGAAGGGCCACATCGGCGTTGCGCGGACTTCGCTGCGCTGCTTCAGCCAGATGGCCCAGACCGGCGCTGATGCCGGCCACAAAGCCCATGTGCAGGACGGCCCGCCGGGGAAGCGCCAAGGCGCGCAGGCTGCCGTGGATTTCCGCATCATTGCTGCTCATGACGGTCTCTCTTTCATCGTTGGCGTGGCTGCCGCCAGCGCCCGGGCCAGTTCAGCCAGGCGGGGATTGCCAGGGTTGACGGCCGCCAGGCAATCGAGCATCGCTTTGTCCCGGTCCCTGTCCCCCAGCGCTTTTGCGGCCGCGTCATGTTGAACTGTGCGCGTAGTGTTAGAAGGTTTTGCCTGCTTTCTATTTCAAACTGATAGCTTTTCAAGAGTCTTACGCTATTACAATCTTTCTCATACTTTACGGAAAATTGTGTTCACGGGTTTCGCACGTGTTGAAAATTGACTTCCAGGGTTTGTTGTTCACATTGATAGTTGATGACTAAGAGTTCGTTAATTTTGCCACGTCTTTCGCCGTTGCAATTTACCGCCCTGCTTGCCGAAACCCTGAAAATGTTATAACCGGAATAAGCCTTTTCAAAAAAATCGTCTTTGGGATTCTCGTTCTTAGGGTCGGAATTAGAAAGCATTAGTTTTGCTCCCGTTTCCCTATCCAATTTTCGGAAAAATTGGGCTAACTGCAGTTGTTCTTTATCATCAAATCCTGCGTCTGTGTAAGTTGTAAAACTTGCTGTTTGACTGATGGGTCTGTAAGGTGGGTCAAGATAGACAAATGTATTTTCGTTTACTTTGTCAAAGCAACTTGTATAATCAGCTTGCTGAATCTCAGCACGTTGCAGGACTTTTGAGACAGCTAAAATATTGGGTTCGTCAAAAATCACTGCTGTTTTATATTTTCCATAAGGCACGTTAAACTCACCTCTCGAGTTAAGGCGGAAGAGCCCATTAAAACATGTTTTGTTCAAGAAGATAAGTTGTGCAGCCCGTGGAATCCAGTTGTCTGACAGTTTTTTGTAGTTTATTTCAAAATGCTGCAGGTTGAAATGCCGGCGTACTGTCAAAAATAAATCTTTGCGTTTCTCTGGTTCTGTTTGGTCGTAATCCTTTTGATACTGCTCCAAAAAGTCAAGTAAATCGTTAGGGCGTTGTTGGATAACCTGATAGGTCAAAATCAGGTCTTTGTTCAAGTCCGACAGATAGGCACTTTCAATTTTATACCGTTGTGAAAGAGCGAAAAACAATGCGCCTCCGCCCAAAAAAGGCTCAACATAATTTTTAATGATGCCTTTTCTAAGTTCATCAGGGTAGAAATTTTCAAATTGCTCCAGCAGTTGGCTTTTACCACCTACCCATTTTATGAAGGGTCTGGCTCTTGTCATAATCATCGCTCATGACGGTTTTTCTTTCGCCGTGGGCGTGGCTGCCGCCAGCGCCCGGGCCAGTTCAGCCAGGCGGGGATTGCCAGGGTTGACGGCCGCCAGGCGGTCGAGCGCCGCTTTGGCCCGCGCCTTCTCTCCCAGCGCCAGCGCGGACTGGACGATGATTTCAAGCGTCCGCTCCGCATGGGCTGCCAGACGGTGGGCGCGTTCGGCCTCGGCCAGGGCCGCCCGAAAGTCTTTTCGCCGCAGGTGAACGTAGGCCAGTTCGGTACGGATGTCGGCATCGTCAGGACGCCGCTCGACGGCCTGGGCCAGCGTTTTTGCCGCTGCGTCGTATTGCTCCAGCTCAGCCTGTGAGACACCAACGGCCAGAAGGGCATCCACACTGTCGGGGCGCAGGTGGCGCGCCCGCTGGGCGTAGTCGAGCGCCCCGGCAAAGTTTCCCGCTCGGTACAGTGCCGCTGCCGCATCCATCTGCGCCAAGTAGTTGCCCGGATCGGCATCGGCCGACTGACAAGCCGCCCTGACCGCTGGCGAGGCACTGGGGCCACCAGCCGTGGTAAGTGGTGGATGCGTGGCCGGAAGGGCACCGCGGCTCTGGTCCGGCGTCAATGGTGGCGCGACCGCTGTTGCTGCTGGCCGGCCGTCCGGCGCTGGTGGCGACGCCCCCGCTCCGGCAGCTCCGCCCAATGGCAGCCAGTGCCCCAGTCCGTAGCCGCCCAGCGCGCCCACCACCAACCCAAGGACAAAGGTTTTGAAGGAAGCCGTACTCACCGGTTCCGAAAACGACGGTTCAAAACAAAGCTGCGAAAGATCACACGGGAAGCCTGGCCCCAGGCCGTGCTGCCCGTGTCCGTGAAACGTCAGGAATCCTGGCCGGTGTGGCAACTGCTGCACGAGACCACCTTGCCGGCTTTGGGAAATTCCTTCTCCAGCCGCTTGTGGCAGGTGATGCACCCGGCCTCACTGGCGGCATTCTTGGAGTTGTCCACGCCGTGGTAAGCCGCATCTGCTTCGACGGCCGGAACACCCTTGAACTTGTGGTCCTCGTTCGTCCCCTCGACCGGCGACGGTGCCTTGTCCTGGTCAGTGTGGCAGACGGTGCACTTCATGACCGGCTCGCTGGCGACATCACCTTTGGCCGTGAGGGTCTTGGAGTTGGTGTGGTGGCACACAACACAGGTCGAACCTTGGTAGTCCACATGCTGCTGGTGGTCGAAGGGGGCCTTGCCTTTGTCGTCCTTGTACCCGGCGTACTTCGAGAAGGGCGGGTCGCTTTCGGTGTTGTCAAACACCAGCTTGCCCGGCATTTTCGTGCTGGCGTTTTCATCCAGAACCGCGTTCGTGAGGCGCGCGGCCGTCGGCGCGGCAAGCAGCCAGACGGCGCTAAAGAGATAGACTGCGATGAACCATCGTTTCATGGGTTGTTCCCGCTCCTTTTTGGGGAGAAATCCGCAAACGGGGGGGGCACATGGGTGTGCAGCAGGTGGTTGAGGCAACGCTTGTCTGATGCTGGCCCGTGTGACGACGTTGGTCAGGTCGAATCGCTGGGACGATACACGAGCCGCCCACGGCCTGTCATGCCCGGAAACGTTCCCGTCCTGCCCGTCCACCGGAGGCCGGTCAACCCGGGAAATATCACCGCCGGGCCAGGTTCGGAACCGGGCCCGGTTCCGGCGACGGGCTGAGGGCGGCCGTCGGTGTGCCGAACAGGGGGCCGAGCTGGGAGGGTACGTGACACTTCAGGCAGTGGGCCTGGGTGGCCTGTCCGTTGGCGTCCAGGTCGCCGAAGGCGCGCTTGCCGTCGTGGCAACTGAAGCATCCCTGCCCCACGGCCGAGCGCGTTCCGGTCAAGTGCTGTTTGGCGCGCGGCGTGCCAACCTGGTTGGCATAGGTGCCGTTGAGGTTGTGGCAGTCGGTGCACTTGCCCTGCTGGTGGGTGGCGTGGGTGAACTTGAACGAGTACGACCGCACGCCCTGCATTTTGGCCGCGAGCGGCCGCAGTTCCTCCAGCTTGGTCGTTGTCACATGGCAGGTGTTGCACGCGCCGGAAGCCAGCGCCCCCGGCGGAACCTCGCTTTTCGTGCCCAGGGCCGGCGGCCGGTACTCGCTCGTCCGGTGGCAGGCATAACAGGTTGTGTGCGCCTCGAAGGTCACCCCCGGTTGGGGATGGGGCAGCACGCCGTGACAGTCCCGGCAGGTTTTGTCATCCATCTTCTGCCCGGCCCGTTTCTGGTCGGGCAGATCGGACGGATAGGCATAGGCCATGTGTTCCCGGTGCTGTTCCGCCGTGAAGATGACATTGTGGCTGAGCCGTCCCGGGAAGGCGTCCATGGCGTTGACGCCTTCCCGGTCGAGACCCACCTGCTGGTGGCACACGTAGCACATCGCCGACCATTGCCCGGACGGTTCACCACGTCCACCTTTGTCGGCCCCCTTGTCGGCCACCGGCGTCGGTCGGGTCTGGGTGAACTCCGCCATGTGGCAGGCCATGCAACTGGCATGACCGGGATAGGGTGGTTTGTTGGCTTCTTTGGGGTTGTCGGCGTACTGCGCCAGCTTTTGCAGATTCGCCTCGACGCCGTGGCAGTAGTTGCAGGTCAGCCGCGCATCCACCTGCTCCGTGTGGTCTGCGTGCAGAAACTTCGTCAGGTCCTTGGTAGGCGAAATCACCACCGGCGTCAGCGGCCCGATCTCGAAAGTGTCGGCCTGAATCGGTTTCGGCGGGCGTGCTTCGGGTGTGTGGCGCGAGCAGGCGGCGAGCCACCCCCCCAGGAGCGCGAACAGGACGACAATGCCCAGGCGTACGGACGAACGAAGGCGGAGTGAGGTGTCCATCGTGCATGCACCGAACCGGCGGAATCGCCAGAAGTCGCAGAATGAGGCGTGCCAGAACAGGGCCAGGGTGGGGGAATGCTCCCGGTCGGGAGCATTTTCCCTGGTGCGGCAAGATTTGTCCAAAAAAACACAAAACACGGCAAAGTCAAAGCCAAATTGACACTTCAGCCCGTGACGACCTACAGTAAAAACAAGCATTCACGCGCCCGTCTGGTCAGACTTCCTGCTTCAGTCCCCGTCGAGTGGTGTCGGGGCGCGGCATCACTGTCTTGAAAGGAAAGCCAAACCTGTTATGGGACTGTTTCGCAACGTCATCAACGAGCGGTTCGGCGACTTTGAAAATGCGCTCGCCGAATACATTGACAATGTCGGCAACACCTACACGGCCTTTGCCGGGGCCTTCATCAAGGTTCAGAAAACCATGTTTCCTGACCTGTCGGCCGATGTGGAGGAGTTGCCCATTCCGGCGCCCGCGCCGGAAGCTCCCAAGCCGGCGGCCCCAAAAATGACCACGCCGGCCGCCAAACCGGCGCCGGCGCCCAAGCCGGAGCCAGCGGCAAAGCCCGAACCGAAGGTCGAAACCAAACCGGAACCGAAACCGCAGGCGGCCGCTCCGCCCCCAAAATCTGAACCGGCGCCGGCTCCACCCACCCCGCCGGCGCCGGAAGTGAAAGCTGCTCCAGCGCCTCCGCCCGAACCGGCACCGGAAGCCAAAGCGGCCCCGGCGCCAAAGGCCGAACCGGCGGCCGCGCCCAAACCCGAACCCCCGGCCGAAACCAAGGCGCCGCCCGCGCCGGAAGCCAGGTCCACGGCCAGCCTGCCGGAAAACAAGCCGACGGTGGAGAGTCCGGCGGCCGGTCCGACGGAAAGCATGCCGGCCGCCGAGAAGACGCAGAAACTGGCTTCGCCGCCGCCGGACACCAAATCCCTTGAAGAAACCCAGCCCATGGCCTCGCCGGCGGCGCCGCCGCCAGCGGCTGCCCCGCGACCAAAACCGTCCGCGCCGCCACCTTTTGGCGGCGGGCCGCGTCCGAACCGCCCCGGCAAGCCGGAAGGCGAATGACCTGACTGACGCCCTGAAGGAGGATGTGTATGGACCTGCTCAAGTTTGAACGTGACGATCTGAAGCCCCTTGAGGGCCTGGTGCGGCTGGCCGCCATTGCCGGGACGGGCATCTTCTACGTGACGACCTTTCAGGTTTCGAGCTTTTTCCCGAACTTCTACATCCGGCTTTACAACGAGCTGGCCGATTTTGACCCCGGCAAGGCCGGCACGATGGGCAGCGGTGCGGCCCCGCGCACGGCAGCACCGAAAGCCGCCGAAAAACCGGCGGCCAAGGCTCCAGCCAAGCCGGCCGCCAAGGCGGCCGCCCCGGATGAAGCCTGAGCCGGTGCTGGGTGGCTGAACCCCCCGCAAGCCACCCACGTTTGCCGGCCGGCATCGCAGACGCGCGTCCTCCAAAAAGCTCCAAAGCGAAGGTTTCTCCCGTCCCCATGCGTGTCACCCTCCACTTCCTGCCCCGTTTTCTGGCGTTGTTCTGCGCCCTGACTCTCCTGTTGGCAGCGGCGGCTGAAGCGCGTCCGGCCGGTGAAAGCTGGCTGGACCGCCCGCTGACCGACTGGAACCGCTCCCGTGGCGGCCAGCTCGCACCACTGCCTGACCCGCCCGATGTCCCGGATGTGGCCGCGCCGGACATCTGCAATGAGCAGATGCGCAAACCGGTCCAGCCATTCGAGCGGACGCTCGTCGCCCGTGGCTGGAAGCTGTTTGGCCCGGTGCAGGTCTTCGGCCCGGCCCAGGTCGTCATGGCCACGTCGGGACTCGATGGCATGTGCCGTCCACTGGGTTTCCAGGCGTTTGTCACTTGGGACGGCCGCTATGCCGGCACGCTGTCGCCGGTCGCCATGCAGGCGCGCACGGATGGCGCACTCACCCGGGTCGAGCTGATTTCCCCCTCGCGCCTGATGGCGGAGTTCAGTCGCTATGCCCCCGGCGACCCGGCCTGCTGTCCTTCGCGGACGGCGGTCGTCAACTACGTCCTGCAGCCGGGCGAGGCGCCCACCCTTCGGGCCGAAGATGTCTCACACTTCCAAACCTGTCCCGAACGGCCGGCCGAGCCGGGCGCATCCAGTGCGGGCGCATCCAGTGGAGGGACACCGATTGGCGGCGTGAGCGGAACTGCCGGACCGGACCGATTGGCCGGCAAACGCTGGACGCTGGTGGAAGTCGAAGGTGAGACGGTCAATGTCGCCGAACCCTTCATCGAGTTTGATCCGGCTAGTCGGCGCTACACCGGCTCGGACGGTTGCAACCGCTTTTCCGGGCGCTACGAAATCCAGGGTGCCAGACTGCGGTTTGCACCGCCCACCAGAACCAAGCGCGCCTGCCTCGATGAGCCGGTCCGGCGACTCGAAAGCCGCTTCAACCGCTTGCTTCCCCAGGTCAACCGGTTTGAAATGCTGGGCGACCGATTGGTGCTGTATGCCAGCAAGCGGCGGCTCATGGTACTGGCTGCCCGCTCTTCTGACTGACCCAGGCCGTTCCCATGCCGCCTTCCGTCACAACCGGGCCTCTCAGAGCGGTGCGCCCGCTGCGTTTGCTCGTCCGCACGCTGACGATTGTGGCGACGCTGCTGCCGGTGTGGTGGCTGGTTGCCCGCCGGCTGCTCTGGGCGGCCCTGCGCGCTTCCCCCGCCCGTCTGTCCCCGCTCGATGAGCGCGCAGCGCAGCGTTTGCGTGAAGCCTGCGAGCGGCTGGGTGTCATTTTCGTCAAACTGGGGCAGCTTCTCGGCGTCCGCGCGGACTTTCTGCCGCCGCCCTACGTCGTGCAGCTTGCCCGTCTTCAGGATAGCGTCACACCCGTGCCGTTTCGGGTGGTCAAACCGGCGCTCGAACGTGAGTTCGGAATGCCGCTCCACCTGGCGTTCGAGGCCTTCGAGGAAACACCCCTCGCCACGGCCAGCATCGGGCAGGTGCACCGCGCCCGGTACGCCGGCCGGGAAGTCGTCGTCAAGTTTCTGCGCCCCGACACCCGCGAACTGCTGGCGCTCGACCTGCGGGTGCTCCGCTTCTGGGCGCGTCTGGGCCGCCGGATCGATCCGCGCCGCCAGTGGGACCTCATTGACGACATTCTGGACGCCATTGAGGCTGGGTTTTTTGAGGAAGCCGACTTTGCCGCCGAACGCGAGCATGCCGAACGCCTGCGCGAGCAACTGGCCGGAATACCGGGCGTGTATGTGCCCTACACCGTTCCGGCGCGCTGTACGCCGAATGTGCTGACGCTGGAGTTCTGCTCCGGCGTCCGCATTGCCAACGTGGAGCAAATCCGCGCCTGGGGGCTCGACGGCGACGCCCTGCTCAACCGCCTCGTCGAACTCTACGCCCGCATGATGCTGCTGGACGGCTACTACCACGCCGATCCGCATCCGGGGAACTTTCTGGTGCAGCCCGACGGCACGCTGGTTCTGCTCGACTTCGGACTGGTACGGGAGCTTTCCGAACCGACGCGCCGTACGCTCTACACCGCTGCCCGGGCCGCGCTCAGCGGCGACATCGGGCGGGTGGTCGAGTGTCTCTATGCGTCCGGGATGCTGCCGCCCGACGCGCCCCGCGCTGAAGCCGAACGGTTCGTGGTGTCGTTTGCGCGGCTCAGCGTCGCCTTCAATCAGGACACCCGCGGACGGGTGACGGCGCTGGAAGACCTGCTGCGTGGTTATCCGAATCTCAAGTTCGTCATTCCGCCCGACCTGCTCTACGCCTTTCGTCTGGTGCAGATGCTGGAAGGCGTGGCGTCGAACTTTCGTCCCGGCTGGAATGTCGTGGCGGATGGCGGGCAGGGGCTGGCCGCGGCCTTTACGGCCTTCCTGCTTGACGGTCCGCCGGATGGCAGCGCGTCACCTTTCGACCGTTTTGTGGATACGCTGCGGCTGGGTTTCGGCACGGCAGCCCGTACCCTCGTGGATCGCCTGGGCATTCTCGTCCGGGTGCTTGCCCGGTGAACGATTCCCGGCTGCGCCGGTCGCTCTCCATTACACCTGACCGACCCAGGAAGCATCGGCGACCGCGTGCCACCGTTCCCGGATGGCAGCAATTTCCGCCTCGGAAAGCGGCCCGGCCAGAAGCTGCCGCGCGTTGGATTCCCACCGGCCCGGCTGGGTCGTGCCGACAATCGCCGTGTGGACGCCCGGCTGGGAGAGCGTAAACCGCAGGGCATAACCGACAGCCGCATCCACTTCCCAGGCCAGAAACGGGTAGTTGAGCTTCTGGAGCCGCTCCCAGTACACGTGGTGGTAGGGGTCTTTCGGCTTGCGCCCGGTGCGCCAGGCGGCGTTGGCAATCGGACGCTTGGCAATCACACCCATTTGCCGCTCGCGGGCCAGCGGCAGCGTCAGCTCAAGCGCTTCCTGATCGGCAATGCTGATGGAGGTTTGCAGGGTGTCAAACACGCCCATGGTCACGGCCAACCGGGCGGCTTCGCCATCCCCGCTGTAGCCGATGTAGCGCGTCCAGCCCTTTTCCCGCGCCCGTTGCAGCCCCAGAATGGCATCGCCCTGCCGCAGGGTGGCGGCATCGCAGGAGTGCAGTTGCACAAGGTCAAGGTAGTCCGTCCGCAGCCGCCGGAGGCTTTCGCTGATGTGGCTCAGGATGCCTTCCGTGGACCAGTCGTAGCGGGTAAAGCCCTCCGTCGCCCCGCACTTCGTGAAGATGAACACCTCTGACCGCCGTCCCTGGAGCGCCACGCCCAGCAGCGCCTCGCTCGTTTGGTACGCTGCGGCGGTGTCCACGACGTTCAGCCCTGTATCCAGGGCTGCCGTAATCAGGGCCGTCACCTGTCCCTGGGTGATCCCCGGCGTAAAGCCGATTTCGGCCCCGCCAAAGCCCAGGGCGCTGACGCGCATACCGGTGTGGCCAAGTTGTCGGTACTCCATGCTCTGCACCTCCGGGGTGTGCGTTCAGGAACTGTGCCGGGCCGCTGCAAGTTGGTCGAGTTCGAGCGCCGTCCACTGCGAAATACGCACCTCATCTGCCAGCCACGCCGGAACCTTGGCCAGCGCCGTCCGGGTGTGGGGCTGTGCCAGGTGGGCTTCGAGTGCGGTCCGGGTGGCCCACTGCTCAATCATGACAAACGAGGTTGGATCGTCAGCCGCAACGTGCAAATCGTAGCGCAGACAGCCCGGCTCGCGGCGGGTGGCGCGGATAAGCTCGGCCAGCGCCGCGCGAAGCTCCGCGAGATGCTCCGGTTTGGCGCGAAAATAGGCTAAGACCACGATGGGAAATGACATAGAAGCTCCTTGCCAGGTTTCACTCGGAACCAGGTTCACTCAGGATGCCGCCGATGCCGGCTCATCCGAGCGGTCCTCATTCTGATTGGAAAGTGCCGGCTGGGGAAGTGGCAGCGTGACCCAGAACGTCGTTCCAACACCGACCTGGCTGCGTACGGTGACGTTCCCGCCGTGGGCGGCAATGATGTTACGCACAATGGCCAGTCCCAACCCGGCCCCGACGGCATGCCCTCTGGTGGATTGGCGGTAGGGATCAAAGATGTAAGGCAGTTCGGTTTCCGGGATGCCGATGCCGGTGTCACTGACTTCGATCACCAGGAACCGTCGCCCACGTTCCACTCCGGTTCCCTGAATGACTTTTGTTTTCAACCAGATGCAGCCACCTTCCGGGGTGTATTTGACGGCGTTCGACAGCAGGTTGACCAGGGCGCGCTCCAGCTTTGGCCCGTCGGCTTTGAGGCTGGGCAAGTCAGCCGCAAGCTCACTTTCCACGGTTTGTTGCTTGTCCCGGCTGAGCGGCAGAATGGTTGCCAGGGCGCTTTCCAGCACAGTGCGCAGGTTGGTTTCCTGCAGGTCAAGTTGCAGCCCGCCGGCCTCCGCCCGCATCACCTCCAGCATTTCATGGATGAGCTGAAGCGTCCGCTCGGCGCTCCGGGCTGTGTTGTCCATAATCTCCTGAATTTCCCGGTCAATGCTGTCGCCAAGAAGGGTTTTGAGCAGTTCCAGCAGCATCTTTACCGAAGCCAGCGGCGCTTTCAGATCGTGGACGAGCATGGCCGTAAAGCGTTGCTTGACTTCATCCAGTTGCCGCAGCCGGTCGTTGGCCTCAATGAGTTCCCGGTTCTTGTAAGCGAGTTGACGGCTAAGTTTTGTCTGCCGCTGCTTGGCGCGAGTTTGGGCGGCGAGTCTGGCCTGCGCCACGCGCGTGCGCATCAGCAGGCGCGTCCGGTCACGGCGCAGCCGGTAGCCACCCCACGCCAGCAGCGTCCCGACCAGAAAATAGCCGGCATAGGCCCAGGTCGTACGCCACCAGGGCGGCTGGACGTACAGGCGGACTCGCAGACCGTCCTCATTCCAGGCGCCGTCGTTATTGGACGCCCTGACGTGGATGACCCAGTTGCCCGGTGACAGATCGGGCAGCGTAAGTGTGCTTTGCCGGTCCAGCACCCGCCACCCGGCGTCCCGCCCTTCCACCCGGTAGGCATACTGGTTGGATTGGGGGGCGTTGAAGTCGAGCGCTGCCAACTGGAGGGTTACAGTGCGTTCATCGCGGGGGATGTCAACCGGGGGGCTTTCCGCTGTAACGAGTCGTGTCTGCTGTCCCGTCTGAACAAAGGCAACAACAGGTGGCGGGTAGGGGTTGTCTTCCAGTTCGTCTGGCGGAAAGGCGGTCAGTCCCTGCGTACCGCCAAAGAAGATAATGCCGCTCCGGGTCTGGAGATGGGCCCGGCGGTTGAACTCCCGGCCCTGCAAGCCTTCTTCGGCGCGGTAGTGACGCAGCTTGCCCGTCCGGGGTTCGTACCGGGCAATGCCGTCGTCGGTGCTCATCCACAGCCGTCCCCGGCGGTCTTCCAGCACAGCATAGACGTTGTTGTGGGGCAGCCCGTCGCGCTCGGTCAGCGCCTGAAAGCGGTCGTGCGCCGGGTCGTACTGTAACAGGCCCATGCCCTTGGTCGCCAGCCAGAACCGGCCGGCGCTGTCCGTGAGAAAGTAACAAACCGTCGGAGGGCCCGAAACCGACCGGCCCAGCTCCTCCTGAAAGTAACGCAGAGTCCGGCCATCCGGCGCCAGGCGCAGCAGTCCTTCGTCCAGGCCAATCCAGAGCGCACCTTGGGCATCCCGGTAAAATGCCTGTACTTCGCCAATCTTCCCGGCAAGGGAAGTTTCTGTCAGGCGCGCCGCAAGAGGTTCTGTAACCCGGCGGCGGTCGGGCGGGATGGCGAAGATGTGTGCGCCGCTTCCCACCCACAGACTGCCGTCCATGTCTTCAAAGAGGGTAAGCACCGCCGGCTGTTGCCCTGCTTCATTTGGCGGTAAGGGAAAGGTTGTGAACCGTTCCCGTTGCGGATCGAATGTCTGCAACCCGCTGCGTGAACCCACCCAGAGTTGCCCCTGCCGGTCTTCCAGCACGGCCCAGACAGCGTCGTGGGCCAGCGAGGCAGTATCGCCCGGACGATGCCGGAAGTGCCGAATCGTGCGGGTCCGGGCGACGAGACAGTTGAGGCCGCCGTACTGGGTCCCGACCCAGATATTGCCAGCGCGGTCTTCACACAGCCCCCGGATGTAGTCGTCGCTGAGGCTCAGGTGGTCAGGGCGATTGGGGTCACTGCGGTAGGTCTTGAAATAGGCGGCATAGGGGGTGAGCAGGGACAGCCCCTGGCGTACATCGCCCACCCAGAGCACGCCCGAACGGTCGCGCAGGATGGCAAGCGGTTCACCGCCGGCGAGGCTGCGTGGGTTGGCGCGGTCATACACGGCGTAGTCGAGGGCTTTTGTCCGCGTGTTGAACCGCCCCACGCCAATGCCGTTGATGGCGACCCAGAGCAGATCGCCGTCGGCGACAAGGAAGTTGGCTGTCAATTCCGCGGTCAGGGTCGGTCGCTGCCCGATGGGATACTCCCCAACCACCCGTGCGGTCTCCGGCGCCATCTCCAGCAGCCTGAGCTGACCATTCACCCTGGCCGCGCCGTAGAGGTAGCCGTTGGGGTGCGCCAAAAGCGGGTTGTTTTGGTCAAGGCTGACTTCCGTGGCTGCCAGGGACCCGGTCTCCGGGTGGAACCGGCAGAGCCGGAAGGAAACGTTGACCCAGATACGTCCCTGGTGGTCAATGGTCAGGTCGCGGACACCGATGGGCTGGGCCGGTGCGGTTTCCGGCGGTTTCACCTCCGGTAGTGCAAAGGACCGGGAAGTTTTCGTGCGTGGGTCATAGCGGACGAGTGTGGTTTGACCGGCCAGCCAGAGGTATCCCTGCTGGTCTTCGGCGAGGATGTTGAGTCTCCAGTTTGAAGTTTCAGGCAGGTTGAGTGGCTCGCGGAGAAACCGGTCCTGCTGCCAGTCGTAGCGGCACAGACTGCGGTCTGCCAGCCGTGCCCACAGGGTACCGTCGCGCGCTGCGTGCAGCTTGAACACCCCGTTCGCAGGCAGGCTGTACGGATCGTCCGGCTGGTGGCGGTACTGCTTGATGCTGTGCCCATCGTAGCGGTTGAGGCCGTCTTCAGTGCCAATCCAGAGCAGCCCAAACCGGTCCTGCACCAGTGTGTGAACGGCCAGATTCGACAGCGCCTGGTTGTGTTCAAACCGCTGAAACCGCAGTGCATGCGGCCAGGTGGTCGCCTGTCCGAAGACCGGGCCGGTAAGCGCCAGCCAGACACAAAGACACAGACCGAGAAAGTATCCGTAGTGGGACTGCATAAGAGGGTTGCGATGGCCACAGGTGGGGCGTCCGGTGTCTGGTAACTGCGTGGTACTGCTGGATGTATAAACCGAGGCTGCGCAGGTTGTCTATTGACGCTCGTCTGTCGGCGCTCCAAAGTCTGTGTGCGCAGTGCTCGCTGGATGGCGTTGCCGGCCGCGCTGACTTCCAGCCGCATTGCCAGCGTATCCTCTTCTCTTCAGAAAAACTCCCCGATGTCTGACACCACGCCCTTGCCCTTTCCGCCCCACTACGATCCCATCCAGACTGTTGCCGCCGAGTACCCGGGCACGGCGCCACAGGCGCTCTTTGCGCCAGCGATGGCCTGGCAACAGGCCCACTCCCTGCGCCCGGCGGCCGACGATGCCCGGCGGGCGCACCTGCTCGTCATTGACATGCAGGTGGACTTCTGCTTTCCCTCCGGGGCGCTGTACGTCGCCGGCCGGTCGGGAACCGGCGGAACGGATGCCCTCCGCCGGACGGTCGAGTTTATGTACCGTTACCTGCCCTGGATTTCAGAGATCACCTGCACGCTGGACAGCCACGTGCCATACCAGGTGTTTTTTCCGGGCGCCCATCTGACCGAAGACAGCACGCCGGTGGCTCCCCACACGGTCATCACCGCCGCCGACTACCGCGCCGGCCGCTACCGCCCCAATCCGGCACTGGCAGCGCCGCTTGGCGTGACGACGGAATGGCTGACACACCAGGTTACGGACTACTGCACGCGCCTGGAAGCGACCGGCAAGTATGCGCTCTACGTCTGGCCCTACCATTGCCTCGTGGGCACAGCCGGCCACCGGCTGGCCGGGGTGCTGGCGGATGCCTGCCTGTTCCACGCCTTTGCCCGCGGTGCCGCGAATGCGCCGGTGCTCAAAGGCGACAGCCCCCTGACAGAAAACTACTCCGTCTTTGCCCCGGAAGTGACCACGTGCTGGGACGGACAGCCGATGCCGGGTGCCGTACGCCACGAGGCGCTGCTCAAGCGCCTGCTGACGGCGGATGTCATTCTGGTGGCCGGTCTGGCGTCGAGCCACTGTGTGGTGGCAAGCGTCGCCGACCTGCTGGCTTTCGTGCAGGAGCACAACCCGTATCTGGCGCACCGGATAGTCCTGCTGCGGGATGCCATGGCGCCGGTGGTCGTTCCCGGCGCCGACTTCACGGACGCCGCCGAACAGGCGCTGGCTTCTTTTGAAGCCGCTGGCGCGCGGGTGCTGACCACGGACGATCCAGTGGAGGCATGGTGGGGCTGATGCGCGTGGCAATTTTCAACCAGTCGGGTGGGGTGGGAAAAACGTCGCTGACGCGCGACCTGGGCTATGAACTGGCCACGCGCGGTCAGCGGGTGCTCGTCATTGACGCCGACCCGCAGGGAACGCTCGGCAGCTTTCTGGGGATGGAACCGGCGGCGCGCCCCCGCGAGGAGACATTCTGGGCCGCCGTCTGCGACGGCGCAGAAGCCGCTCCGCGCCTGTGGCCGACGGAGTTTGACCTGACCATCGGACTGGCCAACCGGTTTCTCGTGGGCGACGAGCTGAGCCTGATGCAGCAGAGCGATCCGGCCCGGCTGCTGGCTGTGGTCGAGGCGCACCTGACGGCCTACGACTGGGTGCTGTTTGACTGCCCGCCGAAGATTTCCGAAATCACGCTTCAGATTCTGCTGGCGGCCGATGCCCTGCTGGCCCCCGTCCAGACCGAAGCCAAGTCGGTGGAGAGCTTCGCCGAGGTGCAACTGGAGGTCGTCCGGGCGCAGCGGCGGCGCAAGAACATGCGGCTGCCGCCGCTGCGGGTGCTGGGCGTGGTGCCGACGCTGTACAACCCCCGTCTGGTGCTGCACCGCCACCACTACGCCGAACTCACCGGGCGGATTTGCCCCTCGTTCGGGTTTCACGTCTTCAGTCCCATTCGGGACTATGTGGCGGTCTCCGAAGCCGGTACGCGGCGGCAGCCGCTCAAGTGCTATGCACCCCGGTGTCCGGCGGCGGCCGATGTGGCCGCGCTGGCGACGGCGGTGCTCCAGATGTCATCTGACCACGGGTGAGGTTATGTCCAAAAGCAAGCGATTTGCCACAAGTACGACCCTTTCACCCGCCCGCCTGTCGGCGCTGGCCGACCACGTGGCGGCTGAGTTGGGGGCGGAGCCGGCGGCCCGGGTACTGGACGTGCCGCTCGACGCGCTGCGGGAAAATCCCTACCAGCCACGGCGCACCTTCGATGCCGATGCCCTGCGCGACCTGACGGCTTCAATACAGCAGCACGGGATTTTGCAGCCGCTCATCGGGCGGCGCGAAGCCGACGGGCGGGTGACGGTCATTGCCGGCCACCGGCGCTGGCAGGCGGCCAGAGCGGCCGGGCTGTCGGCGGTGCCCGTCGTGCTGCGGTCGGAAGTCTCGGATGCCGACCTGCAGGTGCTGGCGCTCATCGAGAACCTTCAGCGGGAAGACCTCCACGCCGTGGAAAAGGCACGCGCGCTGGGGGCGGTGGCGCAGCGGTTTCCGACGCAGGCGCAGGCGGCGCAGGCGCTGGGGATGAAGCGGTCGGCGCTGGCGATGTGGCTGCGCGTGCTGGAGCTGGACGCCGCCGTGCTGGAAGTCTGCGCGACGATTCCCCAGTGTTCGCTGCGGATGCTGCTCGATCTGCTGGCATTGGCTCCGGCGCGGCGGCTGGCCGCCGCCAGGCGGCTGGCCCTGGGGCCGTCCGCCGGGCCGGCCCCGGAAGCCGGACGCGCCCCCGCCCGCGAGGGAGGACAACCGGCGGCCGCACCGACCCGGAAGGCGGAAGCGCCGGCCGGGGCGGCGGTCTTCCGGTTTGCCTACCGCCTGCCGGACAAGCCCGCCACGCTGCGGGTGACGGTGACGACGACGGCCCGCCGGGCGGTGACAACGGCGGCCGAGGTGCGGGCGGCCCTTCAGGCGGCGCTCGACCGGCTGGCCGCCGGGGAGGCGTGACCGGCGGGTGCTGTCAACGCGTTGACAACGCTGCAAATTGTTGCTGGCAAAGCCTTTGAGATGCATTAGCCGGGGTGCGGCGGGCGTCGCCCCCGGCCGGGCCGCGGATGTTCCGATAATGCCTGACTAGAAGTTAAACCGCAGGCTCAGGATGACGCGCCGGTTGCCGGCGTCCACCGGTTCGCCCCCACCGAACCGGCCGCCAAAGAAGCCGGCCGTGTTCGTGGACTGCCCGAAGAAAGGCGACGCCAGGTTGCCCACCGGCGGCCCCGGATTGACACGGTTGAGCAGGTTCTGCACCTGGACGCTGAAGGTCAGGCTGAAACGCCGGTCAGAGCCACTGCCGCCGCCGAAGCCCCCAAAACCACCGAAACCACCAAAACCGCCAAAGCCGCCGCCCCCACCGCCGCGCCGGCCGCCACCCCGACTGCCGCCGGCAGCGCTGGCATCCGGGCCGCCCTCACGCTTGGGGCCGAACCCGAAGGTTTTGGCCAGCCGCAGGTTGATGATGAAAAAGCCGGGCCCCTGGGCAAAGTTGCGCGGAATGAGGCGCTGCCCCGGCAACGGCTCGGTGTCAAAAGTGCCGAACCGGGTTGTGACCACGCTGGGACGGGTCAGGTCGGTGGCAAAGGCCGGCCGGTCGTTGAAGACCGTATCGCCGTTGAGATCGCGCCCGACGGTGATGTTGAACGGTGCACCGCTGCGGGCAATGACAAACGGCGACAGCGTGATGCCGAACGGCAGGTTGAAGTTGGAGAACATGAGCAGGTTGTGCCGGATGTCGAGCGAGGAGCGCCCGAACTCGGCGCGCAGGTCGTAGGGGTCAGCCGGCTGGGTAAAGGCCCCGTCCGTGTCGCTTTCCGCCTTCGAGAGCCGGTAGAACGCGCCCAGCGAGAAGCGGCTGTTGAAGCCCGTCCGCACGCCGACGACGAGTTGGTGCTGGGTGAGCCGGCCCGTGGATTCCGTCTCGAACACGTTGCCAATCGGCCCCAGGGGAAAGACACCGCTCCCTGGCTGGCGCGGGTTGAACGTCCCCGGCAGCGGCGCGTTGACGTTGCGCGTCCGCAGGGCGTGCAGCGTACGGTTGAAAATGTAGTTGACCGAGGCCACGACGCCCTTGGGCAACTGCCGCTCGATGCCGATGTTGGACTGGATGGAATAGGGCGCCTGAATGGCGTTGTTCAGCCGCCGGATGTTCTGGGCGCGCCGGAAGGGTGCCAGCAACTCCGCCGGCGGAATGGCCGGAAACAGGTCGAGCAGTGCCGGATCGGTAACGATGAACTGCTGCTGGGTCTGGCCGTCGAAGCGCCGGGCCTGCAGCGTCAGCGATTCGTCAATCCGGTTGTAGAACAGCCCTGCCCCGAAGCGCAGCACGGTTCTGGTCTGTCCGCTGTTGCGCCCGTCCAGCCCCCAGGCCAGCCCGACGCGCGGCGCAAAGTTGAAGTTGCTCGCAATGTTGGTCTGGTTTTCGTACCGCAGCCCGTAGCTCAGCGTCAGGTTCGGGCGCACTTTCCAGTCGTCCTGGGCAAACAGTCCCACATCGTGCTGCCCCACCGTGGCGAGCGGGTTGCCAGCCGACAGCGTAAGCTGCGTGGCTCCGCCGCCAAGGGCGCGAATCTGCACTGGCGACAGTCCGAGCTGCTGGCCGAGCAGCGTCCGGCGGTAGCGTTCGAGACTGGTGATCTGCACGACCGAACCGGGAACGGGCTGGTTGTTGGCATCGAGTTCCGGGGCGACGCCGCCGGCAAAAATGTACGTCCCGCCGAAGTTGTTGGGCGAGATGTCCTCCGTGCGGATGTAGCGGTAGCGTCCGCCGAACTTGACCGTGTGATCGCCCACGGTCCAGGTGGTGAAGTTGTTGACCTCAAAGCGGTTGGTGCTGGAACGCGCGTTACCGGTCTGGGCGCCGCCGCCAATGAACGCCCCCTGAACGTTGATGGCCGGGGTGTCCAGCGCCGGGGTCGTGGCCAGGGTCTTCCGCACGAACTGAAAGCGCGTCTCGTTGACGGCGGAAGGTGACAGAATCGCCGTTTCGGTCAGTTGCAGCCGGTGGTCGCGCAGTTCGTTGGACAGCGCCTGCTCCGGCAGGCTGAAGGAAGACAACCCGCCGTTGCTGACGCGGCTGCTGTTGAAGCTGTAGCGGCCGACGAGCGTGTGCTTTTCACTCAACTGCACGTCAAAGCGCGGTGTGATCTCCCACTGCCGCCGGGGGACGACGACGGCGCGCGCAAAGCTCGTCGGGTTGAGATTGGCGTCGAGGATGGTGGTATTGAGGTTGGCGTTGTCATCCGTTTCCCGGCGCTCGGCATCCAGGGCGAACGACGCCTTGCCTTTTTTGAGCGGGCCGCCGAGGTTGAGTCCATACTGCCGCTGCTGGAAGGACGCGCGGCGCGGGGTGAACGGATTGCGGGAGTTGAAGATGGCATCTCCGGCGTTGAAAAACGCCGAGCCACGGAAGCTGTCGCTGCCCGGCTTGGTCAGGATTTCAATCCGCCCGAAGCCAATCTGGTCGAACTCGGCGGCAAAGGGGTTGGCGTTGATGCGGATTTCCCGGATGGCGTTCTTCGAGGGAAGCCGTCCGCCGGAAAAGCCATCCACGAAAATCTGCCCGCCGTTGGGGCCGGCGGAAGGTCCGGCCAGGGCCTGCAGGGCGCTTTGCAGGTCATCGGGGTCATCGGGCAGGGCTTCGAGGTCCTTGCCGCGCAGCACGATGGCCCCGGCATTGTTGTCCGGGGCGGTCGAAATCGGCGCTTCGGAGTTGACCTGCACCTGTTCGGCCACCTCGATGGCCAGCTTGATGGCGACGCTTTCCCGCCGCCCCGGCGCAATCGTCACCGTGATGTCCTCGTAGGGCTTGAAGCCTTCCATTTCCACGTGCAGCGTGTAGGGGCCGGGTGGCAGGTTGGCAAGGGTGAAGTTCCCCAGTTCGTCGCTGGTGGCGGACAGGCGTTTGCCGGTGGCGTCGGTCAGGGTGACGTTGGCGCCGCCGATGACGGCACCGGTTTCGTCCGTCACCTGCCCCCGCAAGGCCCCCTTGCTCTGGCTGGGTCCGGAGGTTGTGCGGCGTTCCTGGGCCGGCGTGGGCGTGATGGTGGCCGCCATCCAGCCGGCGCCCAGCGCCAGAAAGCATCCCAAAGTTTGCCAGGTCGTCAGCGTTTTCATCTTGGTGTGTTTCTTTTCCTTCATTCTGCGTTCAGGTTGCTTTTGGGCAGGTTGCTTTTGGGTTCGTGCCGGGCTCTCGTCTGGTCAGGTCCGTCGTGGCGGCACTGTGTTCAGGGGGTGTGTTCCGGGAAAACCTTTTCAGGGCAGTCCGATGCCGAGTTCCAGTCCGCCAAAGCCACCACCCCCGACGCCAGCAGCGCCGCCAGCCTGCCGGGCAAACCGGGCAAAGAGGGTGTCGAGTCCCTTGACGACGGTAATTGCCGTCACGCGGTTGGGCGTAGCGCCTTCGGTGGTCAGGACCAGCAGTTTGGTCTCCGGCTTGAGTTCACTCAGTTGCAGTGGCGGCAGGAACTCGATGAGCGCCGCCGGGTCGAATCCACCGGCCATGAAGCGCCCCCCTCCCGGCCCGCCGCCCGTGCCGCCGGGGCGTGGCCCCTCACCGGCCGGCGGCCCCGAAGGCGGCCCGCCCGGACGCTGGCCGCCGGGAGGGCCAAAGAATCCACCCTGCTCGGGCACCTGCTTGAGGTTGGAATCCGGCGTGATGCGCAGGGTCAGCGTCGCCCCGCTGTCATCCCTGGCCGTGATTTCCTGGCTGTCGGCATTCACGTTCACGACGGTCACGGAGAGCGTTTTGAACGTTCCAAAGACAACCTGTTCGGCTTCATAGCTTGTGCCGTCCTCGTTGCGTTTGCCGAGCGCCCGCACCTGGTCGCCGACGCGGATGGCTTCAAGCCGACTCGGTTGCGCATCGCTGAATTTCACAGAGTCCGGCGCATAGCGGCGAAAGGTCGTTTTGTCGTTCGTCACAATGGTCAGTTCCTTGAGGCCTTCGCGGGTACGCTGACTGACGGTGATGGTGCGTTTTGCAGGGTCAACGGCCGTGACCTTGCCGAATGTCCCCCGCTCGCGCCACGCCGCCCGCTCGATTTCCTGCTTTTTGGCGATGTCGCCCTTGCTCATGACGATCATGAGTGTAATCGGCGCCACACTGCCCGTTGGCGTCAGGCGCTTTTTGGCCGTGACACGGTCACCCAGCTCAATCTCCGCCAGGGTGATGGGAACGGCGTCCGCCATGGCGGTTTTGCCCAGCGGCAGCCGTTTGAACTGTGATTTGTCGTCGTAGGGAAAAACGACGACTTCGCCAGTGTCGCTTTTGACCGTGATGGTTGAGGTTTCAATGTCGAGGTCCGTCACCGTGCCAATGACGGTGACGCTGGCCGGAGCCTGTGCCGGCGTTTCCTGTCCCGGCGTCACGGGGTGGATGCGTCCCGTGGCGGTCGCCGGGTTTCCCACCAGGCAGGATGCCATACAGCTCACTATGAAAAATTTTCGGATGGGCATCGTTCAGTACACCTCGCAGCCGCAAGGCTGGAATCGGTCGCGTCTGTGCGACTCGTACGCCGGTTGTGCCGCAGAGTTCCGCGCAGGTATGTGTCGGGGGCGACGTTTGACGATTCTTTACGCGGGTGGACTGCCCGTGGCGGCTTCGGGCCGGCAGCGGTGGACGTAATGCCTTGTTGCGCGCGCCAGTCGTGCCGGAGCATCAGCCGGGCCGGTTTTGGACGTGAAAACGACTGCCCAAACCGGCAGCGGGCATGCTAGAGTCGCTTTCGTCTGAAATCGTACACTTCTCTGGATTGAGGCCCGATGACCACAGCAACGCACAGTTCCGTGACCGAAACGGCCGTCAAACGCGCCGTTCCCATGAATGTCTTTCGGCAGAGCGCGCCGCTGCGCACCGTCTGCCTGGAAAACCGCGAACTGGTCGGCCCCGGCGGAGTTGGGACGGTTCGCCACCTCGTGTTTGACACCTCAGCCGGTCCCTACCCGTTTCTCGAAGGCCAGAGCGCCGGTATCCTCCCGCCGGGCCTGGATGCCAACGGCAAGCCCCACAAGCTACGGCTCTACTCCATTGCCTCGACGCGCCACGGCGACACCGGCGACGGCAAAACGCTTTCCCTGTGCGTGCGGCGGCTGGAGTATCCGCACCCGGAGACGGGCGAAACGGTCTATGGTGTGTGTTCCACGTACCTGTGTGGCCTGAAGGTCGGCGACGAAGTCGACGTGACGGGGCCGACCGGCAAAGCGATGCTGCTGCCGGATGACCCGGCGGCAACCATCGTCATGCTGGCGACGGGCACCGGCATTGCCCCGTTTCGGGCGCACCTGTGGCGGATGTTCCGGGAAAACAACACGGACTACGAGTTTCGCGGTTCGGCCTGGCTGATTTTCGGCATTCCCACCACGCCCAACATTCTCTACCGGGAAGAGCTCGAAGACTTCCGGCAGCACGCCAACTTCCGCCTCACCTACGCCATCAGCCGCGAGCAGAAAAATGCCAAGGGGGGGCGGATGTACATCCAGGACCGCGTTGCCGAACACGTGGGCGAGCTGTGGGAGCTGCTCCAGCGCGACAACACGCACGTGTTCATCTGCGGCCTGCGCGGCATGGAAGACGGCATTGATGCGGCGTTCGAGGCACACACGGCGCCGCTGGGCATCCAGTGGGCGGAGTACCGCAAACACCTCGAAAAGAGCCACCGCTGGCACGTTGAAACCTATTGACGCCGACGGTTGCGGGAGGCGTCCTGGTGACAACCGCGCCGCCACACGCCACACCGGTAGGGGCAGGTCAGGGACCTGCCCCTACGTTTTGACCCTACGTTTGGGCAGGTCAGGGACCTGCCCCTACGACGGGCGAAATTGTTGAACGTCAAAAAGATACCGTTACTGGTGAATGTAAGTATCTGGTCAAAGGGAACACGGTGGCAGGCGACGGGATGATGACCGTTACAAAAATCAGTCCAACCGGCAAGCTGGTCATAATCACCGTCTATCGGCTGTAAGGGTGAGAGCCATGATGTGTGATGTTTGTGGCAGGGAAGGCGCACGGGTTCGATATGTCACCCGCAGTTATGGCAAGGGTGAGGATTTGCTGGTCATCGAGAACATTCCCTTGGTGAGTTGTCCACATTGCGGCGAGAGTTACTTCACAGCAGAAACGCTGTACGAAATTGAGCGCATCAAACTGCACCGTCAAAGTTTTGCAGGTAAACGACAGGTAGCCGTTGCCAAGTTTGCCTGATTTCAATGGGCAAACCGTAGGGGCAGGTTCACAACCTGCCCAACCACGGGGGCAGGTTCACAACCTGCCCAACCACGGGGGCAGGTCTCTGACCTGCCCCTACGGTTCACCCGCCGCTGGCGGCCTGCCCGGCAATACCGGCGCGTTCGCTGCTGCCTGCTGTCAGCAGGGCGACCGGATGCCTGCCGGTCGTCGTCTGCTGCCGGACTTCATGTTCGACCCGGTAGCGCCGCGCGGCCGCAACGAACGAGACAAACAGCGGATGCGGCATGTGCGGACGCGATTTGTACTCCGGGTGAAACTGGCAGCCAATGAACCACGGGTGATCGTCCCGTTCAACCATTTCCACGAAGCGCCCGTCGGGCGACCGTCCGACGACGCGCAGCCCCAACCGCGCCAGATGCGGCTCATATTCCGTGTTGAACTCGTACCGGTGACGGTGGCGCTCTGAAATCTCGGTCGTCTGGTAGATGGCCGCCACCTGACTGCCCGGTTCCAGATGGCACGGGTACGCCCCTAGGCGCATCGTTCCGCCCATGTCTTCGACGCCGATGAGGTCGCGCAGCAGGAAAAAGACGGGATGGCGCGTGTCCGGGTCAAACTCGGTGCTGTCGGCGTCGGCAAGTTCAGCCGTGGTGCGCGCCAGCTCGATGCAGGCGCACTGCATCCCCAGGCAGATGCCGAAGAACGGCAGCTTGTGCCGCCGGGCATAGCCGATGGCGCGCAGCATGCCGTCAATGCCCCGCTTGCCGAAGCCGCCGGGGACGAGAATCGCATCCACGTCGTGCAGGCGGCTTTCCCAGCGTTCGTCCACAGTAAGGTCTTCGGCCTCGATCCAGCGGATGTCCACCCGCAGACGATTGGCAATGCCGCCGTGCAGCAGCGCCTCGGTAAGGCTTTTGTAGGATTCGCGCGAGCCGACATACTTGCCAACGATGCCGACGGTCACGGCGTCGTCCGGGTGGCGGATGATGTCCACCATGCGCCGCCAGGCGCGCAGGTCGGCTTCGCCGGCCGTCAGTCCCAGCCGCCCCAGAATGAGTTCGTCGAGGCGCTGTTCGGCAAACTTGAGCGGCACTTCATAGACTGTCGAGACATCCTCGGCCGTAATGACGGCTTCTTCGGCGACGTTGCAAAACAGCGCGATTTTTTCCTTGATGCCACGCGGAATTTCGCGGTCGGTGCGGCAGATGAGCACATCGGGCTGAATCCCGATGCTCAGCAGGTCCTTGACGGAATGCTGCGTGGGCTTGCTTTTGAGTTCCCCGGCCGCCTGGATGAAGGGCACGAGCGTCACGTGAATGAACATCACATTCGAGCGCCCGACTTCGTAGCGCATCTGCCGGATGGCTTCCAGAAAGGGCAGCGATTCGATGTCACCAACCGTGCCGCCAATTTCGACGATGACCACATCCACGCCGTGGGCGACGGACTGGATGGCATCCTTGATTTCCGTGGTGATGTGGGGAATGACCTGCACGGTCTGCCCCAGATAGTCTCCGTGCCGTTCCTTCTCGATGACCGAAAGGTAAATCCGGCCGGTCGTGAAGTTGTTGGCGCGGGTCATGGTGGCACGGGTGAAGCGTTCGTAGTGACCCAAATCCATGTCGGTTTCGGCGCCATCGTCCGTCACAAACACCTCGCCGTGCTGAAACGGCGACATCGTGCCCGGGTCCACGTTGATGTACGGGTCAAACTTCTGCTGCGTCACCCGCAGCCCACGGGCTTCCAGCAGACAGCCGATGGAGGCGGCCGCAATGCCCTTGCCCAGCGACGAGACCACACCGCCCGTCACAAAAATGAACTTCGTCATGGATGCCTCACCGTGCGGCGGGCCGTCGCCGGCGGGGTGTCTCCGACAACAACCTGCACTTCAGCGCCATTGGCGCGAATTTCCGGGACGTACATGGCGTGGCCGAGCGTCGGCAGGGCAGCGAACTGCCCCGGCGTCTCAGCCCGCAGCTCATATTCCATCTGCCAGACCCCCTGTGGCAACTGTTCCACGAACAGCGCCACGTGGCGGTCACGCAGTTCCTGATAGACCACTTGCGTGCGGCCTGTCGGCTCCAATGTCTGGGGGCGGACTTCGCGGATGGTGAGACCCGCGCCGGAGCGTACCTGAACCGCCTCAAAGCAGGCCGGTTTGAGGTCCTCGAAGACCAGGTAGGCGTAGTCGTTTTTGGCTTCAACCGTGACGGTACAGAGCAGCCGGTCGCCGGTGGTCACGGGCGCGCCGTCCGCCAGCGGCACGCGCTCATAGACGACGCCCCGCAGCAGCGTCGGCCGCGGGACAAGCCGCCAGTATTGACGTTTGACATAAATCTCATTGCCGGCCGGCGGAATGGGCGCTTCACGGCTGAAAAACCGGGCGCTGGCGGCAACATACAGCACCCTGCCCTGCGGCTTGAGAATGCGGATGTCGTTGGTGCCATCCCGCAACACGGCAGCCGGGACGACTACCGTTCCCGGCGTCATCAGACCAGCGCCGGGTTCCAGCCGCTGCCGGGCCACGGAGGTTCCGTTGACTACAATCTCGTAGGCCACCGGTTCGGCCGTTTCGCCGGTGGCCCGCAGGTAGTCGTTCAGCGCCAGCAGGGCAATGGCGGTGTCGCGGGTGTTGCTCCACTGCGCGCCGCGCCGGTTTTTGACCAGCCAGTTCATCGCCGGCGTGACGAGTTCGTGGCCGGGTTCAATTGCCACCAGCGCCCGGAGCACAAACGCCGTCGTCTCCACGGGGCTGTCCGTCCAGCGATACCAGAAGCCGCCGGCGCCCCAGCGTGCCGTGGTGAGGTCACTGTTCGGTGCGCTGTCGCGGGTGACGCCATTGGCCAGATTGCGCGCCAGAACCTGCGCCCGCTCGCGCATCCCGGAGTGCTGGGCCGCCACAGCAAAGAGCGCGCGCCCGTAGGCCGTCAGGCGGTCGCGCTGCTGCCAGAGGTTGTCCAGCGCCGTCTGTTCCGTGGGAGCCATAGCCGTGTGGCC